>CAIRSA010000304.1 GCA_903881085.1 uncultured Acidobacteriia bacterium | reverse complement strand
TATACCCCAAGCACGTGCTCGATCAGTGTAAACGCCACGACGCTGTCAGCAGGCACATACGCGGGGCAGGTCGTGTTCAAGAGCGGTGGTACTACCGCCATTACTGTGCCTGTCACACTGACGGTAGGCAATCTTACGTACACGATCTCGGGCCGAGTGACCACGGGCGGTGTTTCGCTGGCCGGAGTGACGGTGACGCTGGCGGGCGGGCCGGGTGGCACGCAAACTACGAATGCTTCGGGTAACTACTCGTTCACAGGGCTGTCTGCCGGTGTTAACTCCACGGTGACGCCTTCGTTGGCCAACTACTCCTTCACCCCACCGAGCGCGGCGTTCAACAACCTGCAATCCAACCAGACGGCCAACTTCACGGCCCAGCCAGTGACCTACTACACAATCTCGGGCCAAGTGACGACCTCAGGTACTCCGCTTTCCGGAGTGGCATTGAAACTGTCTGGTGGAGCGCTAGGCGGGAACACCACGGACGCATCAGGCAACTACTCAATCACTCCTATATACCTGCCTGGTGGAATGAGCTACACAGTGACACCTTCGCTCGCCAACTACTCCTTTACGCCTCAGAGCACAACGTTCAACAACCTGTACTCCACCCAGACGGCCAATTTCATCGGAACTCCAATTGTCCACAGCCCGAGCGTCGCCTCGCTTTCGCCGGTGACCAGCACGGGCGCAAGTCAGACCTTCACGTTCCAGTTTGCCGATTCGGCGGGAGCGGCGGATCTTGCGGTGCTCAATGTGCTGATCAACAACGGTCTAGACGGGCGTCAGGCATGTTATCTGGCCTATGTGCAGCAGAGTAATACGCTGTATCTGGTCAATGACGCGGGGGACGCCGGCGGACCCTACGCGGGAAGCCTGGTGTTGAACGGGTCAGGGAGTGCGAATAACAGCCAGTGCACAATCAGCGGAGTGGGGTCTTCAATGGTTGCCAGCGGAAATACGCTGATGTTGACGTTGAACATGAGCTTCAGTCAAACCTTCGGCGGCAACAAGGTCGTGTACCTGGCCGCGCGTGACACTGTCTTGAACACGGGATGGCAGACCATGGGGATGCATGGCGTGCCGCCGCTGCCGGCGACGTTCCCCATACCTGGAGGCATGAACCCGCCTTCGGGATCGACGGCGAATCCGACGTTGACGTTTACGTTTAACGATGCGACAAGCGCAACCAATCTACAAACTGGCTGGGCCTTGATCAACACCGCCATCGACGGGCGCATGGCCTGCTATGTGGCTTATTACCGGCCTGGAAATCAGATCTACTTGTATCCTGACAACGGAGATGGGACGCAGGCGACAAGTATTGTGCTCAGCGGGACGAACACTATTAGTAACAGCCAATGCACCGTGTCGGCGCAGGGAAGCAGTGTTACTACCAACGGAGCGCAGTTGACTGTGAACTTGAATATCAGCTTCAAGGCGGCGTTTGCTGGCCCGAAGGGAGTCTGGATGGCGGCGCAGACGATGGGCGGAGCGCAAACCAGCGCGTGGCAGGCGCTGGGGGCTTGGCTAGTGCCTTGAAGAAATGGCCACGAGCTTCTCATGATTGTCGGAATGCACTACGAAAGTCAGTCATAGGTGCAGCCAGCCCTGCCTGAAGCCAAAGTTGCTGTCCGCCGATTCAACACACTTTCATTATCCGCCTAACAGGCACATCTCAATCCAAGGCGATCCAACTCCTTCGGAAGCTCTCGACGACACTAGGCGACGACCGGCGTTCGACATTTGACTTCGTGAATTTCGATGCTGGATGGAGCGCCAGACAGAGGCCCCCGAGTAGCAAACGGACGAAAAACCGTCTTAAGGATTCCGATGTCTTAGGCGATCTCGGGAACCGATTGAATCCACAATGGATATCTGTTAGAACCACATCTCAAGTGATCCAGCACGCTACCGGTCGATTTGCCGAAGCTGACGGACGCGCCGTTATCGGTGAGGAGCAATTTAGTAAAAATATGGCGTTGTGTCACTCCCTCCAGGCTGTCGCCGCCGTTCTGATGCCGCCAGACGGGCTTAACCCGGTTCTCCGCCCACTTGCTACTCAACCCCCGACTTGCGGTCGAGCACATAGCCTTGATCCTGCGCATAGGCACGCAGATCAATGTTGCTCTTAAAACTCTCCAGCTCCGGATCAGACACGCGACCTTCTTTCCCTACTGCCCACCCTTCAATACTACCGAGCCTGCCATAGCAGACCAAGAGTTAAAACCCGTCACGCCGGCCAGCCACCTAGCCGGCAGGAGCGCGAAAGGGCAGGGGAGCCACTCCCTAGCCGTCGCCGGAGAAATGCGCCACGGAGCGTTTTTGCGCGAAGCCGCCGCCCTGTAAATGCTGGTTGGCAAAGATTGCTAACGGTGATAGGATGGGCTTGTATTCGGAACTTTCGGAAGGAACTGCAACCCTGCCAACTCGCAACGTCAATCTCACCGATGAGCTGGACCGCTTCGTGCTGTCCAAGGTCGAGAGTGGAAACTACGAAAACGCCAGCGAGGTTGTTCGCGCGGCGCTGCGGAGTCTGGACCGTGAGGAGCGCACGCACGAGGCGAAACTTTCCGCACTGCGGGCCGCGATCGATGACGGCGACGCCAGCTGCATTGCCGAGGGTGACGTGGTTCAACGCGTTCGGGAAAGACTGTCACTCCCACTGACGCCGCAGTGATCTGGTGATGAAAATCCGGTTTACGATCCGGGCCGAAGAGGACTTGTACGGCATCGGTGTTTAGACGATCCACAAATGGGGCACTGCGCAGACGGATCGTTATATCGGTCAGTTGGAAGCGTGCTTCAAGGCTCTCGCGAACAATCCAAGTTTAGGCCGCACCTGTGACAATATTCGTCCAGGGTTGCGCCGAATGGAGCAAGGCAGCCACGTCGTTTTTTATCGCGAGGAAGCTGGCGGCATTCTGATTAGTCGTATCTTGCATCAGCGCATGTTGCCGGAAAACACCGCGATGGATGACGACGATGACATGCCTGGTTTGATGTAAAGAACGAGCATGGTGCACAGTGTAATAGGCCCCTGAGTAGCAAACGGACGAAAAACCGTCTTAAGGATTCCGATGTCTCAGGCGATTGGGGAACCGACTGAGTCCAAATTGGATATCTGTTAGAACCACATCTCCAGAGATCCAGCACGCTACCGGTCGATTTGCCGAAGCTGACG
>CAIRSA010000303.1 GCA_903881085.1 uncultured Acidobacteriia bacterium | reverse complement strand
CCTCCAACGCAATGCTCCAATGAACCACTCACCCAATGGGTTACGCCGCCTTCATCCGCAATCGAATGCAAATGCAGAAGATCGCTGCATCAATCCCAGTCCAACAGCTTTTTCTAGGTTCAGACATCCTGACCTCGAAGGAAAATAGCATGAGCCAAAACCGCTTACTAGCGTGCGCGGCTCACTTAGCGGTTGCCTGCTGCTCAACCGAGCCGCGCACGTTAGTAAGCGGTTCTTCGGGATTAATTGGATTTCCATTTTCCGGCCCAATTCCCCGTCGAGGTCAGGATGTCTGACCTTACGGCGCAACCCCCAACTCCCGCAACAGCCTGCCCGCCTCCTCACGGATAGCAGCATCCCCGCCCCCGAAAGCCCTCCGCAAATAAGGAATCCCCGCAGCACCTTCACCGCTCGCAGCCAGCGCCGAACCCAACCCAAATTGTGCCTGTGCCGAATCCGGCCGCAACCGCACCACCTCACGGAAATGCGCAACGGCGGCAGAGGGAAGATTCCGAGCCATCAACAGGTTGGCCAGCAATTCGTGCGCATCCGCCATAGCAGGGTCGGCCTCAAGTGCCGCCTCCAACTCCCGCTGGGCTTCGTCATACATGCGAGCTCTACCCAGCGCCACCGCGAAGTTGTAGCGCACGGCCGCGTCCTTTGGTTTGATCTTCAGTGCCACTCCGAAATGATAGCGGGCGCCTGCCAGATCCCCCTTGCCCGCAAGCAGATTCGCCAGATTCGCGTGGGCGTCCACGTAATCCGGCTGGATTCGGATCGCCTCACGGAACGTAGCCTCGGCCCGCCCCGCCGCGCCGGTAGACAGCAAGACGATTCCAAGATTGCTATGCGGTTCGGGCAGATCGCCATCCAGAGCAATCGCCTTTTCGATCGCTTTTGCAGCTTCGCCGAGCTTGCCCTGCGCCTGATACGCAAGCCCCAACTCATGCCAGGGCCCGGCCTGGTCTGGAGCAAGCCGCGTCGCACCCTGCAACACTTCTATGCCTTCGTCCAACTTCCCGATGCGTCGCAAAGCCAGCCCGAGGTTCTGCTGGGCAGCCACCATCCGCGCATCGCGCCGGATCGCTTCGCGGTAAGCCGGGATCGCTTCGGCCTCCCTGCCGCTGTTGCGCAAGGCCTCGCCGAGCTGAAAGTAGAACTCAGGACGAGCGAACGGAAACCGCTGGATGACGGCGGACAGCCGTGGGATACCCTTTTCGAGGTTGCTCTTATCGATCACCTGCGCCAGGGCTGTATACAGCTCTCTGGTTGGCGATGCGGGCAGATCCGCCGGATAGTAGAGAACCACTTCGCCACGATAGGCGCGGTCGCCGGTTTCATGACGCTCCGGCCTTGCGGCCAACAGATCGCCCGCGGGCTTGTTCCTTTGAATCAGATGATCCGTCGCCAGCGAATGCACCACGTCTTCCGTCCGCCGCTTGGGCATGTGGCAACCCGCGCAGCCAGCCGCCGGCGTGTGTTTGCCCGCCGCTACCGCTCGCGCAAACTCACCGCCGTGACACTTTTTGCAGGCAGCATCGTACTGTTTCACCGCCCGTTCGCCGCGCGGGATATCGTGCGGATTGTGGCAGGTGGTGCATCCCATCGCGCCTTTGCTTTCCAGGTAGCAGCGCGAACGGCGAATTCGGTACACCGCGTTCACGATCTCGAACTTATCTTCGCGGCCCGTGCCTGGCGCGTGGTCGAAGAACAGCCAGTCATTACTCAGGGGCGTACCAGGTTGGTAACCGAAAGGTCCCCGGTCATAGCGCGGCAGGGAGTTGGGAAGCGGAAAGCTGGTTGTCTCCAGGTGGCATTGAATACAAACCTCTTCCCTCCGCTGCGGGTCCAAACGCGCCGGATTCACAATCGCCTTGCGAATCGCCTCAGCACTTACCTTGCCGGAACCGGCCAGTTCGTTGTGCCTCTTTCCAGGGCCATGACAACGCTGGCAATCAATCCCTGACGGCAGCGGCTCCAAATACACAGGCTCCGCAAATGGCTGTTCATGTTCTGCAGGGATTTTCGGATAGCCGTTGTGGCAGAACATGCAGTCATAGGAGACTTTTCTGCGAAACCCGTCATGATCCGGACGGTCATACCCAGGGTTCATTGCCCAATGTCCGCCCTGGTCCGCATACCAGCCCAGCGGCAACTCGATCAATGTGTTGCGAGCAGTCTTGTGCAGGTAGGTCCGGGCGTGATTGCCGGATCCCAGCACGTAGTCAACCTGCTTTTCCATCACATTGGTTTGGCGGCCGTTCGCGTCCAACTGATGCCGCCGCTGGAAGAACTGCCCCCCTCGCTTCAGCATGGTAAAGTAGCTGGCGGACGGTGCGTGGTAGTACGGGCCTTTCCAGTTGGCCAGCGTGTTCTCCGCGGTGGGGCGCGAATAGGATCGACCCATACCGTTCAACCGGTATGTCTCCCAGATGCTGCGGTGGCACCCCGCGCAAGTCTGCGGCGGCGCATATTCGGCGATCTCCGGCGGCGCTTGCGCCCCCACATACAGCGCGGCACACAAGCCCAAAACAGGAATCAGCCAGCGAAGCCCGCTAGTCACCATCGAAGTGGTAGCCATGTCAATGTCGGGTAGGTCACGATACTCCGCAAACCGGTGTCTGTCCCCGGCTTGCCCCCCCACTTAAGCCTTCTTCTTCGCTCCGCCGGCAGCCGGCATGAGCATCTTCCCCGCAGGCCCGGCAACCTCACGGAACCGCACAAAGTCATCGATGTCTGTTGAACCGTCTGAGATTGAATCAAAGCCGTGGGTGATCGCCCGCTGTTGATCTCGTGCGTTCAAGTTCATGGCCATTATGGTGCATGATTTAGAGAGGTCGGTCTCAAAGCACCGGCCAATGTCCCGATTGTTTCCGAAATCCTTCCAGTTTCGATCGCCAATAAGGTAGTCATAAAATGACATGCGTGCCTCCCGGGCGGGTGTTCAGATTCCTAGAATAGCAGTATTGGCAAGAACCGGAATAGTTCTTCGAGGAAGCGGTTCTGCTTGCTGCAAGGTGTCTGTGCGACGCTGTTGTGGAATGCTTCGGCGAGCGCCTCGCCTCTGCCAGGCGCAGAGTGCGATCCACCGCAGAATTTGCGGGCAACAGCTTTTTCCAGGTTGACGAACCACCTTCAGACACTTGACCGGCCAATCCGGTGACCTCGAAAAGCCGAGTTGCGAACGCCTCGGTGAAATAGAGGCAGGCGGTCGTATTGGCAACGGCTAGGAGGCAAAGAACTTCTCTTTCCAGTTGATTTCTTTCGAAATCCGGTCCACACTTTATCGGGACCTTCTGGCACCCTCCCACAAAAATGAGGAAAGAGTGGCCAGTCTACGAACGGGCCCAAACAACAGAACTCCAAATCCAGGGCATCCAAGCCACCACCCCATCCCCCATAGCTGTCTACTACAAAGCCGGCATCCTGGTAGAAAACACCTTCGTCCTGGAACTGAAATGTGCAGACCGGCTGGCAGACGAACACCTGGCCCAATGCCTCAACTACCTCAAAGCCTCGGGCCACACCCTATGCCTGCTGGTCAATTTCCAAAAAGCAAAAGCGGAATGGAGACCAGTCATCATCTAATCAGACAATCAAAACCATCCCGGCTTTTTATCCGTGTCCATCCGTGTGTATCCGTGGCTAAAAATGTTTTCAACATCCCCATTGATCACAGAAACACCGATTTCAATGGAAGGTTGGAACCCACCAACTCAATGTGCATTGCGTGATACTTATAGATGCATGCTCACAGACGACACGTCGGCCAAAGCAGGCGAGGTCTATTTTCGACGACTGGCGGAAATGACCCCATCCGAGCGGCTCGACGTTGGTGCCGCTCTCTGCCAGGCAGGCGATTCGCTCCAGCGCGCCGCCATGCGCCGAAGGTATCCGCTGGCCGGCGACGGCGAAATTAATTTTCGAATCGCCGTGACGAGATTCGGAACGGAGCTCGCCAATAAGGCATAGGGTGTCAAATGAGTTCCGCCTCCAAGGCATTCCACCCGGTACGCACCGCGCTTGAAGCGGCTGGAGTTCGTTATGCGAGCGGTGGTTTTGGGGCCAGCACGGCATTTGGAGAACCTCGCTTTACGAACGATGTTGATATCCTTGCCGATTTCTCCATGGAAAGTCAGGATCGATTCCTCTGCCAACTGCCGCCGGCATTCTACGCGGACCGGGAGTACGCTCAAACAGCCCTGCGCCTCGGCAGGCCCTTCAATGTGCTCTACATGCCCATGGTATTGAACTTCGATTTCTTTCCGGCCCATGCCTTCCCGCTTTGAGCCGATGAACTGGATCGCGCAGTTTATCTATCGAATACCGGACTTGCACAAGCATCTACGCCATTTGTAACTCCTGAAGATATTCTGCTCGCCAAGTTGCATTGGTTCAAAACCGGCGGCGAAGTGTCTGAGGTACAGTGGCGCGACATCGAAGGCATCCTTCGCACCTGCAAAGGAAGTCTGGATCGCGAATATCTGGAACGAAGCGCCGCTAAATTGAAGATCTTGTCCCTATTGAATAAGGCCCTGATCGTTCCATAGCCAATTTGGCTCCCCATCGTGGACGCGTTTCGAACTCTCGCGGCGGGCGCGACGAGAGAGGCGATAACGATGATTCACTGGATTCAAGTTCTTGCCGTGACCCGAGTGCATCTTGGCTTGACAGGCCTGGGCTTGGCGCGCCAAACACCGCCGGAATAACATTGTAATTATCATGCGGGCCCTACACGTGAGCATTCGTCAGATAGGCAACTCCCAGGGTGTGGTCATCCCCAAGCCACTCCTGGAGCAACTGGGTCTGGACAACAAGTCGGGAGCGGAAATGACGATCGAGGATGGCGCACTTGTATTGCGCCGGCCCGCCAGGCCGGCCCGCACCGGTTGGGCCGAGGCCGCCAGGCGGATCGCTGAAGCTGGCGACGACGAACTCGTGATGGGCGAATTCGGCAATTCGGAGGATTCGGAGTTAGTCTGGTGAAGCGTGGAGAGATCTGGCTCGTCAGTCTCGATCCCACTGTCGGTAGCGAAATCAGGAAGACGCGCCCGTGCGTCATCGTATCGCCGGCCGAAATGCACGATCATCTGCGTACGGTGCTTGTCGCACCCATGACCACGGCGGGCCGCTAGGCGCCGTTCCGGATCGGCGTCACCCATGGCGGCCGTAAGGGTCTGATCCTGCTCGATCAGGTTCGTGCCGTGGACAAGACCTGGCTGGCGAACAGACTGGGCGTAGTCTCGGCAAAGACGCTCACCGCCACGTTGAGGACGCTGCAAGAGATAATCGCCGAATGATTCGGTTCGGCTCCCCACCGTGGACTCGTTTCGACCCTTTGCACGTTGCCGCCGAACGTGGTAGGAGATCTCTTCCATCAGGTGCAGGCAGTTGCGGCTGCCTAAAGTGCTTGAATATCCTCTAAGGTGTGAAAACTCCCTTTGATGTAGTTCTGAAGAACATGAAACTGATCAGCGGTCTTCTGTGTTTCGCAGCCCTGCTCCCCGCCCAGATGAAGCGTGACGAGATTCTCGCCATAGCGCAGCTCGCTTACATCTATGCCTATCCAATGGTGCTGATGGAAGAAACGCGCGCCGGTGGAGGCCTCAACCGTTTGAACCATAGGCCGGCGTACCTCGAGCCCGAAAATCGTCAGGTAATCCGTCCCAACGCGGACACGCTCTATTCCTCTTCGTGGATTGACCTTTCGACTGAACCGGTCGTGATCAAAGTCCCCGATTCCCGCGGCCGCTATTATCTGATGCACTTCCTGGACGACTGGACCGAAACCTTCTCTGTTCCCGGCAAGCGAACCACTGGAACCGGCGAACAGTGGATGGTGATGGTGGGCCTGGGCTGGAACGGTGCCCTGCCGGATAAACCCGTGCGCATCGACGCTCCCACGAACATCGTCTGGCTCATTGGCCGCACCCAGACCAACGGTGCGCCTGACTACGAAAGCGTTCGCGGCTTCCAGCGAGAGATGCGCATGATGCCTCTCAGCGCCCACCCCGATGGTGTCGCCCCCGCGCTCCCGGCCCCGGCCGCCGGGCAATCCGCGAGCCCCCGCCGGTGCGGGTTCGCGCGATGGATGCGCGAACGTTTTTCGCCCGGTTTGCCGAAGCCCTGAAAGCCAATCCGCCCCATGCGTCTGATCAGGAAATACTTAAAGATCTTGCGCAGATCGGTATTGTGCCCGGACAGACTTTTGATTTTTCCCGTCTCGACCCGACTGCACAGAAGGCTCTTGAGGAAGGCGCCAGGGCTGCATCTGATGAACTCGAGCGGTTGGCAGGCATCAGGCGCACCGGAACAACCGGCTGGAGTACGGTTGACTCCGCAATTGGACGCTATGGCATCAACTATGCCGCCCGTGCCGCTACCGCACGCAAGGGTTTGGGCGCGCTTCCTCCCGAAGACGCAGCCTACCTCGAATCCAATATCGATAGCGCGGGCCAGCCTCTCAGCGGCGCTCGGCGGTACCAGATCCACTTCGAGAAACAAAAATTGCCGACCGTCCGTGCCTTCTGGTCTTTGACTGCGTACAACGAGGAGGGTTACTTCATCCCGAATCCTGTCAGGCGCTACGCCATCGGAGACCGAGACCCGCTGCAATTCAACGCCGACGGCTCACTCGACCTCTACCTGCAGGCCTCCTCTCCTGGAGCGGACCGAGAATCCAACTGGCTGCCCTCCGGTGAAGGTCCCTTCAATTTGACGATTCGGCTGTACTGGCCTAAAGGCTCGATCGGGAGCGGGCAGTGGGTGCCGCCTCCAGTTGTCCGGATCGACTAGCCCGCCAATCGCCCGTACCGCTTTCGCGAGCGCGTCCGCTGCCTGAATGATACGGGACAACTTCCGCAGTTGGCTCCCCGTTGTGGACGCTTTTCGAACTTTCGCGGCTTGCCCGCCGGCTGAGGTGAGAATGGCGTTCCGGCACATGCAAAGGTTGTAGTGTAGAATCGGTCCTATGCGTTTCCGAAAGCCGGGCTTAGTTTTTTTCGCTGTGACATCCGCGTTTCCGGCACTGTCCGCGCAGTCTTATGAAGTCAAGGCGCTGAGAGACGTGATGGTTCAGGCGCGGGATGGCATCAAACTGGGCACGAACGTGTTCTTGCCGGCGCGAGGAGGCTCGGTTGTCAGTGATCGCTTTCCGGCAATCGTCGAGAGGACCCCTTACAACAAGGACAGCGTCGCGACCTCGCTTGTCGAATACTTTGTAAGCCGTGGTTACGCGGTCGTATTACAAGACGTCAGGGGCCGCTACCGATCAGAAGGCCGCTGGTCCGGTAACCGGGATGATGGCCGGGATGGAAGCGACCTCCTGAAGTGGATCGGCGAACAACCCTGGTCCAACGGAAAAGTCGGAACGATGGGCACGTCATACGGCGGCGCCACACAGCACGCGCTGGCGATTGCCAATGCGCCCAATCTGGCCGCGATGGTGCCGGTGGATGCAATGAGCGACGTCGGGCGCTACGGTGTCCGGCACAACGGGGCATTCGAACTCAGATGGCTGAACTGGATACTCACGATCGGGAACGCTACAGGCATACACGCTACAGCGAGGGGAACCGATGTGTCGCCCAACGCGCACGCGGCCGCGACGCGCGCTGCGTCGGCTCCCGAGACGGTCAGGGCCATCGAGGAGATAGGTCCTCACATTAGGGACTACGCAGCTATGCTCCCGCTCCGTCCTGGCACGACTCCGATAAAGTTCGCTCCGGACTATGAAGCGTGGTTGATTGATGCGATGCGCCACGGCGACAACGATTTGTTCTGGAAGGAAGCGGGGTCAGACGTGGTAGATCACCTCGCCGGCTTCAAGGACGTCCCCGTCTATCACGTAACCGGCTGGTATGATTCGTGGACTGCATCCGTCGCCAATCTGAATTATGTCGGACTCGCCAAAGCGAAGAAGAGTCCGCAACGGTTGCTGATCGGCCCGTGGACCCACGGCGGCCAGGCCGTCAGTTTTTCCGGCATCGCGGAATTCGGGCCGAACGCGGCGATTGACATGAATGCGTTGAGACTTCGCTGGTACGACCGCTGGTTGAAAGGCATCGATAACGGTGTCGAAAGAGAAGCTCCGGTCCGCATATTTGTGATGGGCGATGGCGAGCCGCACAAGACGGCGGAGGGCAGACTCTTCGTCGGCGGGCGCTGGCGTGATGAACACGAGTGGCCGCTGGCGCGGGCCGTCAGCACGAACTACTACATCCACGCAGATGGCTCGCTGTCGACGGAAAAGGTGGGCGCTTCGAAGCCCACGACCTACCAGTTCGACCCGGCCGATCCGGTGCCCACTCTTGGGGGAAATGTTTCTTCCGAAGGCGCTCTGATGCTGAGGGGAGCGCAGGACCAACGCTGCACGTCGGTGGACTGGCACTGCAAGAGCACCCTGCCGCTGGCAGCCCGTTCGGACGTGCTCGTCTATCAGACCGCGCCGCTCAAACAGGATATGGAGGTAACCGGCCGTCTGGTGGTGAAGCTGTGGGCGTCGTCGGACGGCCCCGACACGGACTTTACCGCGAAACTGATTGACGTCTATCCACCGAGTACCGACTTCCCGGCGGGAGTCGATCTCAACATCGGAGACAGCATTGTTCGCGCGCGTTATCGCGAGTCGCTCGAACATGCGAAGCCGCTTATTCCAGGCCAACCGGCGGACTTCTCGATCGAGATGTATCCAACGTCTTTGGTATTTCGACGTGGGCACCGTATTCGGCTTGATATTTCCAGCAGCAACTTTCCTCGCTTTGACGTCAATCCCAACACGGGCGAACCGCTGGGTCAGGAACGCGGGCGCCGTGTGGCGCTGAACACGATCTATCACGATCCGGCCCATCCATCCCTGATTGTGCTTCCCATCGTGCCAAAGTAATTATTAATGGCTTCAAAGAGATAGCGGCGAGTTTGAGGATTGATGACTGCCTCCCCATCGTGGACACGTTTCGAACTTTCGCCACCCAATTGGCACTGTGATCGAACCCGTGGACGCGCATTGTTTTCAGCGTGATCGGTGGGAACAGCTGGCTGCAGTCCATGGCGGGCACCCAGTCTGGACACGTCTCGAACTCGCGAGGGGAGCCCCGTAACTTCCGGATGCGCCGTAACTCAGGCGCAACCCTTTTCTGATTCGATACACTATATTGAATCCATCACATGCCGCTCCAGCCAGGCGACAAACTCGGGTCGTACGAAATCCTTGGCCCTGGTGAGTGAAATGGAAACACGACGCTCTGTGCGATCATCGTATTCACCAACGGCAAACCATCGCGCACGATGGACCAGTTTGGCGTGGGCCAGATTCGAAGAAAGTAAAAGGAGAATACGATGAATCGTCGGATGCTTTGGTTCGTCACGCTTGCGTTGGCGCCGTCGCTATTGGCACAAGCGCGATTAGCGCAGGAAAAGAAACCAGCGGCCCCAACGTCCCTCCGCTTGTACCTGTTCGATTGCGGCACGCTGGACAATCCCGACCCAAAGGTCGCCGAACCTTACCAGTTGAAGAAAGAAGAACTGGTGACCCCGAAGATGTCAGTGGAGTGCTTCCTGATTGCTCATCCCAAGGGCAACATGATTTGGGATGCGGGCGCGGTTCCAGAAAGCGCGTTCAAGAACGACGGTAAGCCCGCCATGGTGCGTTACGCCACGGCCCGAAAACCTTTTCGGGCGCAGTTGGCCGAAGTGGGGTACACGCCCACCGACATCCAGTACTTCGCGCTTTCGCACTTCCACTGGGATCACGTAGGGAATGCCAACCTGTTCGCCGGCGCAACGTGGCTAGTCCAGAAGTCGGATCGCGATGTGATGTTCGGTGACCCTCCCTCGCCGCGCACCGAGCCGCAGAACTTCAGCGCGCTGAAGAACAGCAAGACCACCTACATCACGACGAACGACTATGACGTCTTCGGCGACGGCGCGGTGGTGATCAAAGCCACCCCGGGACATTCTCCTGGGCATCAGTCGTTGTTCGTGAAATTGGCCAAGACAGGACCAGTGGTGATCAGCGGCGATCTGTATCACTACCCCGAGGAGCGCAGTCTGAACAGGGTTCCCACGACGGAATTCAACCCCCAACAGACCGTCGCGTCGCGGGCGTCGCTGGAGGCCTTCCTGAAGAAGACCGGCGCCCAATTGTGGATTCAACACGATTACACCGCCGACGCAAAGCGGAAGAGTGCTCCTTCATTTTAGGAATGAACGTGTTCGACCGGACAACCTTCGGCCTTCAGGGAGCCACGCAGTCGATCAGTACCGTGGCCGGGAACGCCGACACGCTGCTCAAATTAACAATGCCTCCGGATGGTCATCCGGAAGTTGGCATGGTGGACCAGTGCCGATTCGCTTGCGGAATGCTGGTCGGATGAATTCATTGTCAAGAGTTCGAGTCCACGCCGGGGTCACACTCAAGTGGGGATGATCCAGAAGAAAAATCCGGAATGCTCGCAATGAAATCAAGCAGATAGCGTGAGGCCGGGAAACTCAAAATGGCTCCCCGACATGGACGCATTTCGAACTTTTACGGCCTGAATCGATCTCTGCTCGAACCCACTCAACTTGTTTCTGCACAACGGCCTCCGAGCGAAAACGATCTACCCGTCCAGTGTGGGCACCCAGCGGGGACACCCAGCGGGGACCCGTCTCGAACTGGGCGGCGAATTCAAGCCAACTTCCGGGTCGTCGACCATTCGACAGTGAGGCAAAAATCCTGTCCGGCGCCGACTGTCCTTCACGGTTTGGTGCGAGTTCCTGGATCGGTCGTAGACTGAGGATATTGCGCTGCGCTAGACTTCACTAATGCGCGCCTTCAGCGTTTTCGTTCTGCTCGCGAGCGGATGTTTTGGCCAAGAACCGGATTCAAAAGACCAAGCCGGGATGCAGGCCACGCTTACAAGGTATTTTCGGGCAATAAATACATGCAATACCTCGGCGGCCCGCCTAGAAACGATTGAGAGCTATAAGCCTCCATCGGATGGCCTACCTACCGGGCTCCTGTCTTAACTCTCAGGTGGACGGTGCGTGCCGGGAGAAACCCGGGGTGAACTAGCGGTAATTGTGAAGACTTCCACGATGATCCACAAAGACATGGCCTTTATCGATGGCTTCTTCCGCACCGTAAACTTAACACCAGAGCGAGCTGGCCGGATGTTTGCTGCGCTTGCGCGCCAAGACGGTTTGTGGAAGATAGCCATCGTCCGCTTCGCCCGCACAGTTCTTGAGAGTCCGAATCGCCCCGTTCCAGTCGCCGGCGCCCACAGAAAACCCGGCCAGGACGGATGGGCCACGATTGATGCAAATTGGGTAGTCGACCTGACGGGCGCACCCATACCTCCAGTTTGGGAAGTGAATGATGACATTTTTCACTCCCTGCCTGGAAAGGCTTGGGGCCGCGACATCATGACCAAAGAATCGTTCCGGAACTTCGAACTGACTTTGGATGGAAAGTGTCGCCTGCCGCAAATTCCGGGGTGAAGTACCGGCTATTTCTTTTCTACGAGCTAACTGGTGGAGTTGCTCAAGCCAACGGCTACGAATATCAAATCGTCGATAATGAGGGGGATACTGAAGCCCAGCAGCATCCGACCGAGCGTGCAGCGAGTCTTTACAACCAGGTTGCCTCTGCTGTGGCTCCTCGCCCCGTGGGCGAGTGGAACGAGGGCATTGTAATCGTGAAGGGAACCCACGTTGAGCACTGGCTCAATGGCCGACGGGTACTGGAGTTCGAGACGGAATCTTCCCCGCTGGAAGGACCAATCGTCTTTCAGCATCACGGCGGGGGCGCCTGGTTGCGAAACATTCGTATTCGGCGTCTGGATTAGGCACACTGGCACAATTGGGCATCAACTCAGCCGTTCGAAAAAAGCCAGAGCAGCCCCCCTTTTTCAAACGGAATGTCAACAAACGCGGAGTTGTCGCCAGAGAACCCCGAGAGTTAGAGGGGTTGAGAGAGGCCAATGGGCTCAACCACCATGGTTGAGTTCGCACCCCGGACGCGCACGTTTCGAACTGAAGAATGCCGCCGAAACGCAAATACTGGCGAATGTTTGGGATATGGTTGGGAGGGCAGCCAAGCAGGCTGTCAACGCTATCGGGCGGTGGGAAGTTAGCGTTTGAAGAGTTGGCGCCCCGTTGTGAATTCGAACTCCACTCACGGAGTTGAGTGAGGTGGTCGTGCGCTAGCATGATGGTAAGGCATAAAAATGGAAGTCCTGATTATGCTTACCGATAGCGACTGGTTCAACCTTCATATAAGATTGGCTTCCCGAAATGTCAACTTTCCAACCCTATCTTCAAACGGTTCTCAATGATTCCACAGTCGGGATCGTGTCCTCCTGGAAAGCACTGGCGGCTGGACGGGATCATGCGTCAGGAACCGGAAGATGCCATCTACGTCTACTCGCAGGAGTTTGAATGGGAAGGGCAGAAGCATGTTCGCAGCGGATTCCTG
>CAIRSA010000302.1 GCA_903881085.1 uncultured Acidobacteriia bacterium | reverse complement strand
TCCGTCCCTGGTTACGATGAATAATAGAAGACAGGTCATAACTAAAGTGAAGCTACTATACATTCTCTTATTCGCGGCGGCGCAGTTCGCGCTTGGCGCAGATGCAGTATCGCTGTGGTACCGCCAGCCGGCAAAGCAGTGGGTTGAGGCATTGCCAGTGGGTAACGCCCATCTCGGCGCGATGGTCTTCGGCGGAGTCGACCAGGATCGCATTCAGTTCAACGAGTCCACCGTGTGGACTGGCGGCCCGCATGAATACCAGCATCCGGCGGCGTTCAAGGTGTTGCCGCCGATTCGCAACTTGCTGTTCGCGGGCAAACAGAAAGAGGCCGAAGCGCTGGCCAATGAGAGCTTCATGTCCGTGCCGCTGACGCAGAAAGAGTATCAGGCGTTCGGCGACATCCTGTTGGATTTCGGCAAGCAGCAGGATGAGGTGACAGGCTACAAGCGAACGCTCGATCTCGACACGGCCACCGCCTCCGTCGAGTACACGCGCAACGGCGTCACCTTCCGTCGCGAGACGATTGCCAGCTACCCGGCTCGCGTGATCGCCATTCACCTCACGGCCAGCAAGCCAGGCTCGCTAAACTTCACCGCATCGCTCAAGAGTGCGCACAATGGCTCGACGATAACCTCTTCTGCGAACCAGATCTCCATGGCCGGCAGTGTTGCCGATTCCGCCATCCGCTTTGAAGCGCGGCTGGTTCTGGAACAGAGCGGCGGCAAGCATGTTGCCAGCGAAGGCAGCCTGCAAGTTACTGGCGCGAATTCCGTAACTCTATTACTAAGCGGCGCGACCAATTTCAAAAACTTCAGGGAAGTCACATTGGACCCGGTTCAACTCAACACACGGATGCTTGGCGCACTGCGAGGCAAAACGTACGAAGCACTGAAAACCGCGCACATCGCCGACCACCAAAAACTGTTCCGCCGCGTGTCGCTCGACCTGGGAAGCACTGCCTCCAGCGCCCTGCCCACCGACGAACGCATCAAAGCCTTTGCCAACGGCGGCGACCCGCAACTGGTCACCACGCTGTTTCAATACGGCCGCTACCTGATGATCGCGTCAAGCCGTCCCGGAGGCCAGCCAGCCAACCTGCAAGGCATCTGGAACGATTCGAACCGTCCGCCATGGGGCAGCAAGTACACCGACAACATCAACACCGAAATGAACTACTGGCCGGTGGAAGTCACCAATCTCGCCGAATGCCATGAGCCGCTGTTCGACGCTTTGAAGGACCTGGCGATCTCCGGCGGAAAAACAGCCTCCGAACACTACAACTCGCGCGGTTGGGTACTGCATCACAACTTCGATCTATGGCGCGGCACGGCGCCCATCAACAACGCCAATCACGGCATCTGGCAGACCGGCGGCGCGTGGCTGTCGCACCACTTGTGGGAACACTATCTCTATAGCGGCGACGAAGAGTTCCTGCGCAAGACCGCGTATCCGCTGATGAAAGGTTCGGCCACATTCTTCATCGATGCGCTGCTGGAAGACCCGCGCAACGGCAAGCTCATCTCAGGCCCCAGCAATTCGCCAGAACAGGGCGGCCTGGTGCTCGGCCCGACGATGGATCACCAGATCATCCGCAGCCTGTTCGGCATCACCGCCGCAGCGGCGAATATCCTCGACGTCGATTCCGAACTGCAAACCCGCCTCACGGCAACACGCGCCCGCATCGCGCCGAACAAGATCGGCCGGTTGGGCCAGTTGCAGGAATGGCTGGAAGACGTGGACGACCCTAAGAACAACCATCGCCACGTTTCGCATTTGTGGGGAGTTTATCCAGGCGCTGACATCACCGCATTCGGATCGCCCGATCTTTTCGCCGCCGCGCGCAAATCGCTCGAATTCCGCGGCGACGCGGCCACAGGTTGGTCGATGGGATGGAAGGTAAATCTGTGGGCGCGGTTCCTGGATGGCGCGCATTCATACCTGATCCTGCAGAATCTCGTAAAGCCGGTGACCGGCGCGCGGCAGCAGGGCGGCCTGTACGCCAACCTGTTTGACGCGCATCCGCCGTTTCAGATCGATGGCAATTTCGGCGTCACGGCAGGCATCGCGGAGATGCTACTGCAAAGCCACGACCCCAACGCGAAGCCGCTCGATATGACCGCGGTGCAATCGGGCAAGGAGGCCTTCATTCACCTGCTGCCCGCGCTGCCTCCAGCATTGGCCAATGGCAAAGTCACAGGCCTGCGTGCACGTGGCAGCATTGAGCTCGAAATGGAATGGGCGGATGGAAAGCTGAAGAAGGCCACCCTTCGCGCGCACCAATCGAAGTCCGTCAAAATTCGCTACGCAGGTAAGGAGAAAACCATCCAGGCGCAGGCCGGCAAGACCTACGAATTAGGCCCAACACTCTAGTATCGCCGTCCGATATAATGCTCCAAGCAATCTTGCTTTAAGGAGTCACATGTTTCATTCCAAAATGCTTGCTCTCTGTCTGATCGCCTCGGCAGCCTGGGCCCAGGATTTCCGCGCAACAATCTCCGGAACTGTCACCGATAAATCCGGCGCGGCTATCGCCGGCGCTGTCGTTCGCGCAACGCAACGCAACACCAACGAAGTGAAGGAAACCAAGACTGACAACACCGGATCCTATTCGTTGCCGTTCCTGCAACCAAGTACCTTTGACGTCGACGTCGCCGCCGCCGGTTTCAACAAAGTGCGCCGCTCAAATATTGCGCTGCTGGTTGCCGAAAAGCTCGATCTGTCTTTCCAACTGGAAGTTGGAAACGTATCGGAACAAGTGACGGTTACCGCATCCGCCGAAGCCCTGCAAACCGCCGACGCATCTGGCGGAGTGAACTTCGATTCATTGATGACCTCTGAATACCCGCTCAACGGACGCCAGGTCTACATGCTGATGGACCTTTCGCCCGGCGTGCTCTTCACGCAGGAACAGTTCGGCGCTTCTGGATTCTCCGGCACGCGCGGCTGGGACACCAACGGCTCCTACGTCATGAACGGCGGCGTGCAGGGAACCAACAGTTTTTCGCTCAATGGCGCACCCATCAGCCTCACCGGCTCATGGCAGGTTGCTCCGAATGCGGAAGCCATACAGGAATTCAAAGTGATGGTGAACACCTATGATTCGGCCATCGGACGCACCGGCGGCGGCAGCGTCAACAGCACACTGAAGTCCGGCTCCAACCAGTGGCATGGATCGTTGTTCGACTACATGCGCAATCAGATTCTGGACGCCAACTATACACAGAACAACCAGGTGGGCGCGCCGCGAGGCAAGCATATCACCCATCAATTCGGCGGCACGGTGGGCGGCGCGATCCGCAAAAACAAGGATTTTGTGTTCTTCAGTTTTGAGGGGTTCCGCGAAATCGTGCCCTTCCCGGTGGTGGCCGACGTACCGCCGCTCAACATCCGCGATGGCCAGCACTTCACTGACTGGAAGGAAAACATCTTCGATCCGCTCAGTCAGCATGGCTGCACCAGCAAAGTCGACGTTCCCGGCAACTGCAGCAGCCCATATATCCGCAATCCATTTCCCGGCAACGTGCTGCCGGTCAGCCGCATGAGCGCAATTGGCAAGAGTATTCTCTCGTATTATCCCGCGCCGAACATCGCCAACCAACTGACGCAGAACCTTGTCGCGGCTAACAGCACTGGCCGCTACCGCTACGACCAGCCTATGGGCCGTTGGGACCGCATCATCGGAGACAAGGACCGCATCTACGCCCTGTTCACCTTTCAGCACGGCCAGGAATACCGCAACCAAAATGGAATTCAGAACGATGCCGCGGCCGGAAACATATACTCGCAGCGCACAAGCCAGAATTACATCGCGGACTGGACACGCATCATTTCAAGCACGGCTGTACTCGACGTTCGTCTCTCGTTCGGCCGCTTTACCTCTATTTTTCCTGACAATGCCTACACATCCAGCAGCCTGACGGCAAAGGCGCTTGGGATGACTAACATGATCCATGCGCCAACCAGCACTACGGAATTCCCGCCGCGCATTACCTTCGATCAGTTCTCCAACCTGTTTGGAAGCGGCGGAAACCTGTATACGTGGGGTTCAGAGAACCAATGGGACCTCGCCCCAACCGTCACCATTGCAAAAGGAAAGATGCAGTGGAAGCTGGGTTTTGAATTCGTCTATGCCATGGTGCCTTCAGGCAATGTGGGGCGCACCAACGGCCAGTTCACGTTTGATCGCTCCGTGACGCGACAGTATCCGCTGGTCAATGCAGGAGGCAGTACCGATGGCTCGAGCATCGCGGACCTTTTATTGGGCCAGCCGGCCAGCGGCTTTATCGATTGGAACGACACTTACTACCGCAGTTGGCCGTACTACGCGGGCTTCGTGCAAAACGACTGGAAGATCCGCCGCAACATCACCCTCAATCTTGGCCTTCGTTACGATGTGCAGGTGCCATGGGTAGAGCGTTGGGACCGCGCCAACAGCGGCTTCGACTTCACAGTGAAGAACCCGCTCAGCGATCAGATTATCGCCGCATGGACAGCGAACAAAGCGGCGTACGATAAGAACAAACCGACCTATCCCTATCCGCCTGTTCCCACCGCGATCTATGGCGGCAAAACCTTCATCCAACCCGGCGCATCCCGCCGTACCTACAACACGGATTATTCCAACATCCAACCTCGCGTTGGTCTGGCGTGGCAGTTTGCACCCAAGACCGTGCTGCGTACCGGCGGCGGTATCTTCCACCGCACGGCGACTCAGACCGGGTACACCGACGGGTTCAGCCAGCAGACAACCTATAATGCATCTGCGGATAGCGGCTTGACCTACGCTGGCCTCACTGGGGCTGGCAACGGGCCGAACTCTCTGGTCAACCCGTTTCCAAATGGCATCACCTCACCCTCAGGCCGTGCATTGGGGCTGTTGACCAATATCGGCAACGGCGTCAGCTACGATGGCGCACAGCGTCCCATTCCGCGCACGTTCCAATACTCCTTCGGCCTGCAGCGCGACTTCCCGTTTGGCGTCAATATCGATGCCAGCTACGTCGGCAGCTACACCAACAAAGTCCCCATGGCCTACAATACCGACTATCTCTCCTACGATACGTTTCTGCAGGGACAGAAGACTCCGGCCTCACTTTCTACGTCGGTTCCGAATCCGTTCTACGGAATCATCCCTAAGACGGCAACGTTCGGCAACTCCGCCAACATTACCATTCAGAACCTCAGCTACCCCTATCCGCTGTTCAATGGCATCACCGTACAAACCAATCCGTGGGGCTTCTATCGCTTCGACTCGCTGCAATTGCGCGCCACCAAGCGCTTCGGCGGAGACCGTTCACAGGCTGGCGCTTTGACGACGATCTTCTCCTACACGTTCTCCAAGAACCTGCAGAGCGTCAACCGCCTGCAAAACTGGAATCTTAACGAGACGCCAGTGCACGAACTGGTCTCGTACGATAAACCGCAGAGCGTCGCGTTTAGCGGCGTGTGGGACGTGCCTGTTGGCAAGAGCCGCCACTTCTTTAATAAGCCGAACATGGTGGTTGACAAGATCATCAGCGGTTGGAACATGAACTGGATCTATCGCTACACCTCTGGAATTCCGGTGGGCGGAATCGATGCCGTGTTCAGTTGCCCCAGCTACCTGGTCGACAATCAGGTGCATGACCAGTGGTTCAACAACACCAAGTCCTGCTACAAGGGACGTGCCAGCTTCACGCTCCGCACCATGCCCGACCGCTTCCCGTGGATACGCCAGATGGACAACCTCAACATGAATGTCGCGGTGGCCAAAGACTTCCGCCTGCCGTTTGAGAACATGGTGTTCAACCTGCGCGGCGAAGCCTTCAACCTGATGAATCATCCACTCTACGGCGCACCCGATACGGGCTACACCAACGCCCGCTTCGGCATGCTGCCCGTTGCTCAACAGAACTTCCCGCGCCTGGTGCAAGTCTCCATGCGCCTGCGGTTCTAAGTCCGGCTTTACCTTCCGCGAACGTGCTCAGCTTTTCGGCGGCACGTTCGCGGATTTATCCGCATGCAGTAACTTCTTCATCTCTTCCAGCAGCGCCGAAGTCTTCGCATCCGGCGTCAACTTATTCCATCCCAGATTCGTCCATTCGTGGATGTCCTTTTCGTGGTCGTACAACTCCACCCCATCCTTGCCATCGTTCCATTCTGTGTAGCGGTAGCGATCCGTCCTAACGCTGCGGCCGAACTCACCTTTCTTCCGCGCCACCATGGTGTAAGCCGCTTTCTTCCAAGGCCGCTGCGGATCGCTTAAGAGCGGAACGAAACTCGTCCCTTCCATACCAGGGGGCTTGGGCAGGCCGCAAAGTTCTGTGATCGTCGGATAGAAATCCACGTACTCCACCAGTCGCGGGCTCGCCACATTCTGCTTCTTCTTCGGAGCATGAACAATCAGCGGGGCGCGCGCGGCCTCTTCGAAGACCGTCATCTTGCGCCACAGTTGCAGATGGTCGTATAAGTGCCAGCCGTGATCGCCAAAGAAGACGACCACCGTGTTGTCCCACAGCTTATTGCGGTCCAGCGCATCGAGCACCAGACCAAGTTGCGCGTCCATGAACGAGGTTGCTGCATGGTAGGCCAGAATCGCGTTCTTGCGGTCTTCGTCGGTCAACTCCTCATCGCCCTTGGTATGCGTGAGGGCCAGTGGAGGAATGTCTTCCTGGTCATTCGCCGGAGTCTTTGGCAGCGAAATCTGGCTGATCGAATAGAGGTCGAAATACTTCTTCGGAGCCACCCACGGCAGGTGCGGCTTGTGAAATCCGCACCCGATAAAGAATGGCTTGTCTTTGTGTTCCTCGATCAATTGCACGATGCGCCGAGCGGTGGCACCATCGGGCTCTTTGTCATCGGTGCGATTGGTCTTGGTCCAGGAGAGCTTCACGCCGCCTTCGCCCTTGCCAGCCGCCGTCTCGTCCTCATCTTTGAATTTTTTCCTGCCGCCCTTCCCGCCGAGCGGAACGCCGGCGATGCTTTCTGAGATGTCCCAGTTCACTACGTGTTCATAAGCGCCGTGCGCGATCTTGCCCACACGAGCAGTGAAGTAGCCATGCTGTTTGAAGTATTCCGGCAGCATCACCACGTTGCCGATCTTGTGCCGCGGCTCGGTGTTGTTGTTGTAGACCTCGGTGGTCTCAGGCCGCTTGCCGCTCAACAGCGAGGTGCGTGTGGGATTGCAGAGCGGATAGTTGCAGTAGGCGCGATCGAAGCGCACGCCTCGCTTGGCGAGCCGATCGATGTTCGGCGTCTTGACGATCGGATCGCCGAAGCATGCGATGCGATTGTTCAGATCATCCACCGCAATCAGCAGCACGTTCGTTGGTGCATTCTTGGTTTGCATCAACGAACCCATCAGGAACTCACGTCGCGAAAGTGGCATGAAAGTCTCCCTTGCCTTATCAAACTCTGGACAGGCGAATCGCCTGTCCTACCCCGGTTAGTTCACATAAAGGAATTCATTCGCAGACATGAGCACATGGCAGAAGCTCTGCCACGCTGTCACATGCGCGTCCTGACCGCCTAAGCGTTTTTCAAGAGTGTCGATGTAACTCAAGCCAGAATCTACTTCGCCAGCGTCCGGCTTGCGTCCAAAGGCCGATAAATAGGCCTTCTCAACGCGTGCGCGGTCATTCAACGCGGCATCCCCGAGCAGCAACTTCGCGAAGCCCATCGCGCGTTCGACAACGAACTTGCTGTTCATCACGTACAGCGCCTGAGGTGCCACGTTGGATCGCGGGCGGCCTTCGCTCGGGCTCGTCGCATCGCCAAAATCAAACGCCGCCAGAAGCTTCGGCACGCTGCCACGGCGCACCGGTGTGTAGATGGTGCGGCGCAGATTTTCATCCGGATCGGGGCGGCCCTTCTTGCCCTTCACCTCAGCCATAAGCGATCCACCGAATGTGGCATCGAGGCTTCCATCGAGCATCAGATAACTGTCGCGCACCTCTTCCACCGACATGCGCACGCGGTTCGCGCGCGCCCACAAGCGGTTCGAAGGATCCTGCTCGCGCGACCCGCCGCTCGATTGCTGATAGGTGTTCGACAGCATGATTATGCGGTGCATCTCTTTCACTGACCATCCGCGCGCGACAAACTGCTTCGCCAGATAGTCGAGCAATTCCGGATGCGTGGGCTTCTCGCCCGTCGTGCCCCAGTTGTTGGGCGTGCGCACCAGCGCCTCGCCAAAGTGTAGTTGCCAGATGCGATTCACCATCACGCGCGCTGTCAGCGGGTGCTCAGGGTCCACCAGCCAGTTGGCGAACTCGAGCCGGCCGCTGCCCGTCTTCACTTCGGACTGCTTCACATTGGTCACCGCGGTGGGAAAGTGTTTCGACGCCGGCTCGCCAAGATTGTGATGATCGCCGCGCAGGAACACGCGCTGGTCGATGGTGACTCCCTCAGTAACCGCACTGGCCATTGCAGGCTCGGCGGGCAGCGTCTTTTTCAGATCGGCGTGTTCCTGGCGCAGGAACGTCACACGCTGCGTCTCTGGAAACTCGCCAGGGGCACCCTTCGCCATCAATGCGAGGTAGAACCCGTGCTTGTCAGAATCCAGCGTCGGCCGCGCCTGCAGATCGCGATCGGCCACCATGTCGCTCGCCAGCCTGCGCCGCCAGTTAGCCATCGCTGAGTCGGCTGCATCGACGCTCTTCTTATAGGACTCCTCGTACGTCTTGGCGACCTCGCCAATAGTGGTTTCCGTGGCGGCGAAGAATTCTTTCAGGTAGCCCTTGCGCGCCTTTTCACCCGCTTTGTCCAGCCACTTCGACCATGCCGTGGTCGAGCCAGTGCCATGCAATACCTTCCACGCCTCCACCAATGAATCCGCAACTTTGGGCTTCAACAACGCGGACTCGCGCGTCACGTCTTCGGCCAGAGCCTCTTCCATTTCCAGTTGCTTGCTGTACATGGCCCAACGCTGCGACTGATATTTCCCATACGCCAATTGATCGAGCGGCGCGTAGTAGATGTACGACACAGAGCCCGGGCGGCCCAGATTACGGAAGTTCAGCGTGCTGGCAAAGATGCCTGCCAGGCCGTAGTAGTCCTTCGTTGGAATCGGATCGAACTTGTGATCGTGGCATCGCGCGCAGCCGACGGTCAGGCCCATCAGCGATTTCGACACGGTATCAACCTGCTCGTCGACCACGTCATAAATCATCTGCACGCGATCCTGCTGCGCCAGCGGCTTGGGCCCCAACGCAAGGAACCCGGTTGCGACCACGCCACGCTCGGGGCGGCCCGGCAACAGGTCGCCGGCAATCTGTTCGCGCACGAACTGGTCGTACGGCAGATCGTCGTTAAACGCCTTCACCACATAATCGCGATAGCGCCAGGCATGCGGATAGGTGTGGTCTTCGTCCATGCCGGTGGAATCGGCATAGCGCGCGACATCCAACCAGTGACGGCCCCATCGTTCGCCGTAGCGCGGCGAGGCGAGTAGTCGTTCCACAACCTTGCGATAGGAATCGGGCGACTGGTCGGCGAGAAACTCTTCGATCTCTTTGGGTGTAGGCGGAAGGCCCGTCAAATCGTAGGTTGCGCGGCGTAGCAGGGTCTCTTTCGAAGTCGGCTTGGCGGGCTTCAACTTGTTCTCTTCGATCTTCGCCAGAATGAAGCGGTCAATCGGCGTCTTCGCCCACGCCTCATTGTTCACCGCGGGCAGCGGCGGATTCTTCATCGGCTGGAATGACCAGTGCTGCGCGGCGGGCACTGTAGCGGAAGCCTTCGGCCACACCGCACCCTGTTCCACCCACGTCTTGATCGATTCGATCTCACCGGCCTGCAACTTGCCACCGGGAGGCATCTTGATCTTGCCGTCATAGGCCACGGCGCGGGCGATGCGCGTCATGTCGATGGATGGCGCGGACGACAGATTGATGCCGCCCATCTGCATTTTCGCGCCGTGGCAGCTTTGGCACTTGGCGGCAAAGACCGGACGGATCTTCTTTTCGAACATCTCCGCGTCGTCAGCAAACGCCGCCGCGGCAAACAGAAAAAGCAGAACGTACCTCATGCGATAATCCCTTTCGCGACTTCGCCAGCCACATCGGTCAGCCGGAAATCACGGCCCGCGTAGCGATGCGTGAGGGCAAGATGATCGAGCCCCATCAAGTGCAGCACGGTCGCATGCAGGTCGTGAATGTGCATGCGATTCTGTTCGGCGTGATAGCCGAACTCGTCGGTGGCGCCATAAATGAAACCGGGCTTCACGCCGCCGCCAGCCATCCAGATGGTGTAGCCGTAGGGATTGTGATCGCGCCCGTCGGCGCCCTGCGCCCACGGCGTGCGGCCGAATTCCCCGCCCCAGATCACCAGCGTGTCTTTGAGCAAACCGCGCGACTTCAAATCTTTCAACAGCCCGGCGATCGGAAGATCCACTTCCGCCGCGTTCTTCGTGTGCAGCTTTTGCAGTTCGCTGTGCTGATCCCACTTGTAGCTGTGCGAGCACTGTACGAAGCGCACACCGCGCTCCGACAGGCGGCGCGCGAGCAGACACTGCCAGCCGAAGTCGCGCGTGTTTTCGTTGTCGAGTCCATACAACTTTTTCGTTGCGTCGGATTCCTTCGCGACATCGAAAGCTTCGGGGGCTTCGCTCTGCATGCGGAACGCAAGTTCCAGTGAGCCGATGCGCGCTTCGAGTTCCGGATCGGCATCGTTCGCCGCGGCGTGCTTGCGGTTCATCTTCTGCAGCATTTCGAGTTCGTACTTGCGATGCTCGGCCGGCAGCCCGCGCGACACCAGATACGGCATCGGCTCTTTTTCGATCTCTTCCACTTTCATGCCGGAGTTGCCGATCGGCGTGCCTTGATACTCACCCGGCAGGAAACTGGAGCTCCAATTATTCTGCCCGCCATGCCCCAGTGACGGCTTGATGGTGATGAAGCCGGGCAGATTCTGATTCTCCGTGCCGAGCCCATACAGCACCCACGCGCCCATGCTCGGACGGCGGAACGAAAACACGCCGGTATGCAGTTGCAGCAGCGCCGCACCGTGATCCACGCCATCGCCAACCATCGACCGCACCACGCAAAGATCGTCCACACACGTGGCCACGTTGGGGAACAGCGCACTGACCGGGATGCCGCTCTGGCCGTGCTGCTTGAACTCCCACGGCGACTTCATCAGGCCGCGCACGCCGTCTTCGCCGAAGGTCAGTCCCCGCTTGAACGGCACGGGCTTGCCGTTGTCGCGATCGAGCCGCGGCTTGGGGTCGAACGTATCGATACTCGACGGCCCACCGTGCATGAACAGAAAGATGACGCGCTTGGCCTTCGGCGCAAAGTGCGGAGACTTGGCGGCGAGTGGATTCTGCGCCGCCAGCATCGAGCGCAATCCGAGCAGGCCGAAGCCCGAGGCCGACTGCGCCAGCAGCGTCCGGCGTGAAACATATGACATGGGGCTATTCTATCGCAGCGCGCTTCGGGTGAAATAACAGCAGATCCAAACTGAACGTCACGCGCATGGCCTCTGCGGGCGCGGCCTGCATGGGGCGATAGACGGAGTGCCGTAAATCTTCCACCGCGGCGGCATCGAGTTCGCCCGAAGTGGTTACGCGGCGCTGAGACTCCAAAACAAAGTCGCCAGCGAATGTTTCGACCGTTTTTTCCACGCGTTCACGCCCCACGCCACGTAGTTCGATCAGATCATCCGGTGCGGGGATCGCCACAAGCAGCCGCCCGTCGTCGCGCAAGACACGGCGGAACTCTTCCGGATTCATGCGCGCCGTAATAGACGTCACGATCGAGAACACGCCATCTGCGTAAGGCACTGCGCGATCGGCATTCGCCACGATCCATTCGCAAGCAGGATATCGTTTGGCCGCCGCATCCACGGCCGGAATGGAAATGTCCACACCATGTGCGCGGCATCCACTGAACTCGGCGAGGTTGCCAAGATAGAAGCCATCCCCGCATCCTGCATCGAGCAGTACGTCTTCGGGTCCAGCAACCAACATCTCGGCGATGCCCGCCAGCAGCGGCGCCGTGACGCCGGAATCGTGCAAGCGCCGGCGGCCCGATACGGCGGCCATGGTATCGCCCGGCTGTTTCGATTTCTTATCCTGCGGCTGCAAAAGATTGATGTACCCGCTGCGCGCCACATCGAATGAGTGGCCCTTGGCACACACTACGCGGCGGTCTTCCCGCACCAACGCTAGAGAACATTCACGAACCGGACAAACCAGCATCACTTCAGTCTAGCGGCAATCCGGCGGCCAGCAATGCCAGCGCATATCCAGAAGGAAAATAGCGCCATCCAGAACACCCCGGACCGATGCTGCGTCCACCAGAGCCTTGAGCCGCGGTAGCTCATGTGCCCATTGCCGATTCGATAGGTCTCAACCATCCAGGCCCACTGCTCGCCGAGCAGCATGCAGCCGAGCGCCATCGCCGTGGAGGCGAACAGGCCCATCGCTACACCTGGGATCAATCCATATTCCGTTATTGGGTACTTGCGCCAAATCATCCGGGAGGTAAACCAGGCGGCAACCAGAAAGAGCAGGCCAAAAGCCAGATTCACACCGATGTCGAGCAAGGTTCGATTCTGGCCCAGCGCGCCCGTGACCTGTTCCGCCGCAACCCTGTGCTGTGCCGCGACCTGCTGAAACAAGGCGCCCATGCATTTGTCACGTTCAGATTTGTATACTTCGCCCGAAATGTATTTGCCCGTTCGCAGACCATGATGCGTGTCTGCGAAGCGGATCGCCAGATCCTCGGCAAACTCCGCATCAGCGCTGAGATGGGCGGGGGTTGCACTTTGCGCAACGGGTTCGCCGGGCCAGCGGCAGTCAGAGTTTCGTCCTTCGCGGCGCACGCACCCGGCAAGCGTCATGACAACTGCGACCAAGAGGAGCGTGTTTCGATTCTGCCTGAACATCACAACGCATCGACTCGCCGGATGTGCCACGCCACTCCGAGCATGACAACCGGAAGCAGCGTGGCCAGACACACTCCGGTCAGAAATAAAGGTGCGCGCAAGTAATTCACATCGCCCATGAAGAGCAGGATGCACAAGGGCGCGCAGAGCATTGCGAGCGAGTTCATCACCAGAATCTTGCGCGCAAACGGCTGAGGCAGATTCGCCGGCGATGACGCCAGCCATGTACTGATTCCAACCGGGAACAGCAGAAGACCCGTCATCACGTGGTTGAGCAAAGTTGCGCCTCGCACAAGCCCGTAGTCCGCGTCAGAGCGCATGCCATCCAGCAGCGCAGGGATGTGGGGAGTCGCCACAAGATGAACCACACCCAACAACACAAGCAGCGCCCCGCAAACGCGCAGGATGAATCCAGGCCCGCGAAGTCGATTCACACGGAAGCCTCCTTTTACACGAAGTCGATCTGAAAGATCCAGCCCGCCGTCGGGCTATCGCCATTCGGCCAGTTCGGATGGATGCCCGCGTCGCAGCTGATCATTTTGCCGTCATGGATGGCCAGACCGTGCGGATCGCTAGACCCCGGCAGAAACTCCACCACCTCAAGCACGCGGCCGGTCTTCATGTCGTGCCGCACCAGGCCAGGCCGATATTCCGCATGCGATTTGCAATCGTTACCGACGACCTGCCACATGCTGTCGTCCTGAATCGCGATGCCGTGATAACGGATCCAATTGGGGAACGACTGGTAGAACGGAATCATATAATCGGGCTCCCAGGTTTTGGGATCGACACGGATGTTTCCGCGCAATCGCAACGATGCGATCCACAGCTTGCCGTCATGCCAGACGCCACCATGCGAGCCGCCGCCATCCACGCCAGGCGGGCCCAGCGGAATCTGGCGGTGGCTGATCAGCTTCGAATTCATGTCCACCTGGAACACGCCTTCCGGTGCGGCGTTGGCAATCATCCAAACGTAGCCGCCACCAACGGCCATGCCGCTGGTATTACGTGACGGGGTAGTAACGGTTTTCAGCAGCTTGCCGTTCCAATCCACGAGGCAGGCGGTCTCATCGAGCGACTTCGGCTCCGGCAAGTTGTACTGCTTGGCCTGCGCGCCCGACAGTTTCTGCTCGCCTATCCACAGCCCTTCCGGCGTCACCGACACGGCGTTGGGATTGGCCTGCGGCGCCTTGAACATCTTCGTCGTCTTCGCCTTGCGCTTTTTCCCGGTCTGCGCGAAGGCAGTGCCCATGCCCAACGCCAAAAATTCACGTTTCGTCATCATATAGTTTCCGCCCGAATCAGCATATCGCAATCTTCAGCCAATCTTCAGATCCACTCGCAACACTAATACTGGAGCACTCCATGAAAAAATTCGTAACCCTTACCCTGCTTGCCGCCAGCGTGGCCGCCGCAGCCGACATGAAAATCACCAGCCGCATCCACATCGGCGCCGAAGGCAGCTGGGACTACCTGTACGTAGACTCCGCCGCGCGCCGCCTGTATGTATCGCACGCAACCAGGATCGTAGTAGTTGACGTCGACACCGAAAAGGTCGTCGGCGAAATTCCTGACACGCAGGGCGTACACGGCATCGCGCTGGCTCCCAAGATCAATCGCGGCTTCACCAGCAATGGCCGTGCCAACAACGTGACCATCGTGGATTTGAAAACGCTGAAGACCGTGGGACAGGTGAAGACCGGCCAGAACCCGGATGCCATCGCCTACGACGAAAAGACGAACCGCGTCATCACGTTCAACGGCCGGTCCAAAGACGGCACCGTGTTCGAAGCGGAGACCGGCAAAGTCATCGCCACCATCCCCTTCGGCGGCAAGCCTGAATTCTCTGCCGGCGACAACAAGGGCAAAATGTGGGTCAATATTGAAGACACGCACGAAGTGGCTGAGGTCGATCTGGTGAACGCGAAGGTCACCAAGCGCTACACACTGGCGGGCTGCGAAGAACCGAGCGGCCTGGCGATGGACTTCCAACGCAATCACATCTTTTCAGTGTGCGGCAACGGCGTGATGATCGTCTCTGACCCCGCGGCGGGCAAAGTGGTCGCGAAGCTACCGATCGGCGACGGCGCTGACGGCGTGGCGTTCGATCCCGGTACCGGCATGGCTTACAGCTCCAACGGCGAAGGAAGCGTCACCGCTGTGCAGTTCAAGGACGGCAAGTATGTTGTGGCGGCAACGATCCCGACGCAGCGCGGGGCGCGTACCATCGCCATAGATCCGAAGACGCACAAGCTGTATCTGCCCACGGCCAAGTACGCCCCTGCGCCGCCTGCGGCAGAAGGCAAGAAAGCAGCACGGCCCACGGCACTGCCCGATAGCTTTATGGTTTTGGTTATTCAGTAATAAAAGTTGTAGGCAGTTTAAAATACGTGCGCCGCGACCCGCGAGTTTTTATTGCTCGCGGGTCCGATGGTGAGGTCTTCACAATTCAAGCAGAATGGTCTCAAGAGGTACTATTCGGATTGGTTTGCCTTGTATACATCCAAGGCCATGTAGCGATAGTCTTTCGACCGCCAACCACTCTGTTGTCAAGGAACTGTTACTAACGATTCGCGACTGGAGATCGATCTCCTGTCCCCCTCTTTGACTGCCTTGATATGAGTCTGCGGCAATCTGTAAGGACCGATAGATACTGCCCGGCCCACGGGGACATCGTAATGCAGCGGAAGCGGTCTGGCCAGACCCACGTGCTTCGATTTCAAGTTTGCCATGCGAGTCAAGGAAAATTCCCAAAGAGTTTTTGGAAGTATTTGATTCGCCGGGAAAAGTAAATTTTTATTGGACGTGATTGCTCGCCGGAGTCAGCCGCTCCGTGCGCGTCATGCGCACCACAAGCAAAGCACCCAGGTAAAGCAGGCCGCCGAACAGCAGCGTCTCGCGCAAACCAAAGTAGATCGCCAGGAAAATCGAGCCTGCCGAACCAAGCACGCTGGCCGCCGCATTCAACGACCACGCCCAACGCACAGATGGCTTGTGGAACACTTCCAACCTACCCAGTCCTGTCGGGAACGGCATGCCCATGGCGAAAGCGGCCGGTGCGATCACCAGCATCGTGATCAGCATCTTCAGCCCCAGCGGCAGACCCACCAGGCTGGTGGTCAACGGCGCTGAGATAAATGCCAGAATGGATACCAGCGCCGTCACTGCGCCCAGCACGATCGCCCAGCGCTCGTCAGAATCGCCGATTAACCGTTTACTGAAGTAGCTGCCGAGCCCACTGGAAACAAGCATGGAAAACACAATCACAAACAGCGCGTACGTGGGATGCCCCAGGAACAACACGAACTTCTGAATGAGCGAAACCTGGATCAAAATGTACCCGACGCCGATGCAGATGAAGTAGGGCAGAAACTTCAGCACGCCCTTTTCACGCGGCAGACTGGTGCCCAGCACCAGTGGCGGCAGAGCGAGAATCACGCCGGTCGCCAGTAGACTGATGGCAACCAAACCGAACAGCAACGGCACGGCCTTATTGATCTTATAGTCAGCGCTGGCCGATGACGTGGTCATGATGAAGTTCCACAGATCGCGCGGTTGCACGGTGTAAAAGAAGAACGGACGGTTGTCGCCGACCGGAGAAATATCGTAGCGGTAATTGCGATAGAAGGCGGCACGGTCCTTGGAAAGCAGCAATTCTCCGAACGGGTTTCGCGGCGCATCGCCCGGCATATACACCGTTTCCATGTGCGAAATAGCGGCCTCTTCGCGGCCCTTGGCGACATCGGCCGCAGTGAACGGCTTGCGCGAAATCAGCACCGTGTCGCGCGCGCCCCAGCCGGCCAGTTCGGCCTTGCCGCCTTCGCGCACTACCATCACATGCATCGCGGGATCGGTTTCGCCCAACTTTTCCAGAGCCACGGAAGCCAACGCCAACAGACGCAGCGATTCGCGCGGTGGATCGAAGCCCCAGCGGGTGAACGCCATCACGCCATCGTCAGTCAGATGGCTCAAATAATCGACGAACGCATCGGTGGTGTATAGATTGTTTTCCGAAAGCGCAAAGGCACCGGCTGCCGTCGAAGCCCACGTGTCGACCAGCGTGGCTTGCAACACCTGATACTTCTCCGTGCTGCGGCGCACAAAGCTGCGCCCGTCTTCCACGTTGATGCGCACTTCAGGGCGTAGATACAGGTTGCGGCTCAGCGCGGGAAACTTTTCGCGCATGATGGTATTGGCGATGATCGGATTGATCTCAACGCCGGTAATGTCTTTGCTGCCCGAAACCAGCGCGCGCGAAACGTCCCACCCGCCACCGGGCCCGATGATCAGCGTCTTCGCCGCCGGACGGATCGCATACGGAAAGGCCGGGCCCTGATGCTTCAGGTCTTTCAACTCGCCTTCGGAAAGATGATCGAAATCGAAGTTGGCGATGCCAGTGGAGGCGTCCGCGTCAATCACGATCAACTGCATGTCGGAGTTCTTTTCGCCGGCGATAGCAATGCGCGAGATGCCGTTCCACTTCACGTACTTTTCGTTTTCCAGCGTCTGGCCCTTGGCATACTTCACGTCGATCATGGGCTTCTTGAAATTGACGATCAGCAGCGCCACCAGCGCCAGCGCCAGTGCAACGCCCGCGGCACGGCGTGAACGCAGGCCGGCGAGGTTGTACCAGATGGCGGAGGAGACCGCGAACAGCACCGCAGCGGCGATTACCGTGTTTGGTCCACCGAAGGTATTCAACATCGGCAACAGCAGCAGGCAACCACCGGCTGCGCCCATCAGGTCGAAAAAGTATACGCGGTCGATTCGCTCAATGGTCTCTGAAATCACCAGAGATACAATGGCGCCCGCAATAAAGAACGGCGCGGCGCTGGCAAAGTAAACCAGGCCCAGTGTGAAGTTCGAAAGCTCTCCCTGGCGCGTCAAGTTGAAGACGAGCGCGGCCAGCACCACCAGACTATTGGCGGCGGCCAGTGTGCCTAGTTTCGCGTAGACATTTCCACGCCAGCCGGCAACTACATAGCTGAACACGCCTCCGGCGCCGAGGCCGAACATGGCAATGGAGATGGCCAGAAACGCCAGGTGGTAATAAAAAACCACGGAAAAAATGCGCGTCAGCGACAGTTCCAGCAGCAGTGTGGCCAGCGTTGAAAAGGCGACGCCCAGATAGACCTGCGGCCATTGGAGTCCATCTTGCTTCGTTGAGGTAGTAGAGATGCGGGACAAAGTAATAGAATAACAGTCCCAGAGCTAAGAGTGTGTAGCGGCGTTGCTTGCGGGTGCTTAACCGTTTTGGGGAGCGAGAAGGCTGAGAGCGTGTCGCGTTGGGCAAACCACGGGACAGCCAGCCAAATTCCGGCAGACATCGCCGGAAATTGGTGTCAGTCCCCGGTTTGCAGCGCCTGCACGAATTACTTTCCTACCGACAAACGCACGGCCAGAAACTCCGGCATCCCCGCGGCGACGATCTTTCCAGCGGCCGTCTCCACATCGTAAGAAACGCGGTGCAACATCACCACAGGCTCGCCCGGCTCATAGAGGGCATAGGCTGCGCGAGGATCGTTATCGCGCGGCTGGCCCACGGAACCGGCGTTGATCAGGTAATGCAGATCGGTTTCCAGTGGAACAGCGCGGCAAGATTCCTGCATGGAAGGACGCTGAATAGCCCTCACGCCGGAACGAGGATAGGCAAAGCCGCCTTGCAGGTGGGTATGGCCGAAAAACGAATACGGCACGTCCAGGTAGTAGGCCATCTGTTGAGCGTCGTCTCGGCCAACGATGTACTCATCCTCATCCACCGGCGAACCGTGCAAAATCTGCAATTTCCCGATGCGCATGGGGCCACGTTCCATCAACTTAAGGTAGGTGAGATTTTCCGCCGTCAACTCTGATTGCGTCCAGAGCGCGGATTCCTTGGCGAACGGATTGAACCATTCCAGATCCTCCAGCCCAGCCGCGGCCTTATCGTGATTGCCGCGAACAACGGCGGCTACGTTGGCACGAACCCACTCCACCACCTGATTCGGATTTGCACCGTAGCCGACAATGTCCCCGCAGCACAGGATCTTATCGTACTTGCCCTCGGCATCGGCAAGCACAGCCTGCAGCGCTTCCCAATTCGCGTGAATGTCACTGACAACTAAGTAGCGCACAGTTTAACCAGAACCACTTCCGGAGGAGCCCCGACTCGGGCCGGTACACCTACCGTACCCAATCCTCGGCTTACGAAAATGCTTTTTCCATTTCTTTCATAAGTGCCCTGCACGTAGGGCGTGAAGAATCGCGCGATATTCAGATGCCTGCTCAACAGCTCAAAGGTTACCTGGCCGCCATGGGTATGGCCGGCCAGCGTCAAATCCCAACCCTGGTCAGCCGCAACGGGAAACACATCGGGATTGTGAGAAAGCAGGATGTTCACTGTCCTTTCGGTTTTGGCCACCAGTTCCGCTGCATGCGGAAGATAGATCTTGCCAAACGGCTGATAGTCTACCCCGGCCAGATTCAATGTCGCACTTCCAAAACGCAATGCCTTCGCTTCCCCTCGCAGAAAACGCATACCGAACCGGGCAGCCTGTTGCGCGGTGTAGGCTTCCGATTGCGCGTAGATCTCATGGTTGCCCATGCATCCGAAGACGCCCGCATCGGCACGCAGTCTGGCCAACTCGGCGATGCAGGCGTCGAGCGGATCGCCCGCGGCCGTGATCAGATCACCCGTTACCAATGCCAATTTTGCCTTCGTCTCATTCGCCATATCCACAGCGCGCGCTAAATCCTTTGGCTCCAAATAAGGACTTACGTGCATATCCGTCAACTGCACCATCGTAAACCCTTCCAGCTCTTTCGGCAAATTAGCGATAGGAATTCGAACTTCTTTTAAAATGAATTTCCGCCGTTCGACAATAATACCGAATCCGATGACCGCAAGTGGGGCAGTCAGCGCGGCATTGGATGCGGCACTGAGCAAGGCGCGCCTTACCGGGTCTGTTTCGCATTGCCGGCGAAGCGGGCGCGCAATCAGCCGCCCCGCCGCCGCTGTCGCGAACAGCAGGCAGATTACAATTCCGTAGGCAATCGCCAGGCCGCGAGACCAGATCTGCCAATCGGAATAGGGCAGCAAGCGGGCCATCTTGGGCATCTGCATGGCAATGCCGAGCCACACAAACAAGGTGCTTAGAACAAAAAATCCACGAACAAATGAATCATTTATCCACAACAGCTTCATCCATGGCCGCGAGTTGCCCATAGGTTTGCCGCTTCTATGCCGGGATAGCCAGACATAGAGATAGTAGTGCGCCGCGGCGACTGCGACAATGGAAAACACCTCAGGCAGGAATCTTGCGTATTTTGAAACCATAATTACGACGAACTCCTTCTATCTTATCGTCAACTGGACAGGTATAGATGTTTGCGACAATAAATTGACATGACCCGGTTCCTGCTTATCCGCCACGCATCCTGCGGCCTTAACTCAGAAATGATCGCCGGATGGATGGGAGGAGTCCATCTGAACGAGGCCGGCAAGAACCAAGCCGAGGAGCTTGGCCTGCGGCTTTTGCCGGCGAGATTGGGGGCGGTATACTCCAGCCCGCTGGAACGGGCGCAGGAAACGGCCGAGCCGATTGCGCGCATCTCAAACCTGGAAGTCATCTTGCGCGAAGGCCTTGGCGAGGTGCACAGCGGCGATTGGACTGGTGCGCGATTCCAGGAGCTGGAGCACCTGCCGGAATGGAAACAGTTTCAGGCCAACCGTGGTTCGGTTCGCATTCCGAATGGCGAAACGCTGGCCGAAGTACAGGCACGCATCTCCGCGGAGATGCTGGAAATCGCATCGAAGCACGAAGGCGCTACCGTGGCCGTCGTCTCCCATGGCGATGTGATTCGATGCGCACTCGCACATTTCGCGGGCGTTCCGCTCGACTTAAGCATCCGGCTGCAGATCGATGCCGCGTCGGTGAGCATTGTGGAACTGGGCGAGTGGGGGCCGCGCATTGTGCGGCTGAATGTAACATCGAAACTCTTCTAGCCGCTAAATTTCAGATCGCCTTATGTCATGCGGGGATTTTCGTTGTGAGTGGAATTCGGGTTGAGCCCGGACAACCGCTCCCTAGATTCCCAATGCTACCGACCCGCGACCGTTAGGGAGCGGTTCCTAATCATGTCGAAATTGGCTCAGCTCATTTTCCGGGAGATCAGGAGGTCTGAATCTGCAGAAATTGACATGTGTTGCCGCGCGTGATAATCCTAAAACTTCATACATGCCAAAACAAATAGCCTTGATCACGGGAATTGCGGGCCAGGACGGATCGTACCTTTCCGAGTTGCTGCTCAAGCAGGGCTACGAGGTGCATGGGATCGTGCGCCGTGTTTCGATTGAGGATTCCGACCATAAATTGGGCCGCCTCTCCATGTTCAGGGATCAGCTGCACCTGCACACCGCATCGCTTGAAAGCTACGCCAGCATTCATCAGGCTGTTGAGAAGGTACGGCCTACGGAATGCTACCATCTGGCAGCGCAAAGCTTCGTCAGCTATTCCTTCGACGACGAGTTTTCAACCCTCAATACGAACATTAACGGCACCCATTATCTACTGGCGGCGCTGAAAAGCGCCGTTCCGGGTTGCCGTGTCTACTTTGCAGGCTCCAGCGAAATGTTTGGCAAAGTGGATGAGATCCCGCAAACGGAATCGACGAGATTCCGCCCCCGCTCCATTTACGGAATCAGTAAAGTCGCCGGGTTCGAACTGACCCGGAATTACCGCGAAGCATACGGAATACACGCGTCGACCGGAATTTTGTTCAATCATGAATCTCCCCGCCGCGGCTACGAGTTTGTGACACGCAAGATCAGCCGTGGCGCGGCACGCATTGCAGCCGGACTGCAAAAAGACCTCAAGCTGGGCAATCTGGATGCAAAGCGGGATTGGGGCCACGCTCGGGAATATGTGGAAGCAATGTGGCTGATGCTGCAACAGCCGCAGCCTGAAGATTATGTGATCGCCACTGGAGAGACCCACACGGTTCGCGAGTTTTGCGCTGCAGCCTTTGCGTGGGTCGGACTGGATTACCGGGACCACGTCATCACGGACCAAATACTATTCCGCCCGTCGGAGGTGAACGTATTGGTTGGAGACGCCTCGAAAGCCAGGCGCCAACTTGGCTGGCAACCCAAGACTCATTTTCATCAACTGGTTCGAGAGATGGTAGAAGCGGACTGCCAGGCCGCCGGCTCCACCTCGAAGCTAGTGCCGGAGTTGGGCGTTGGCATCGTGTGATTTTCGTCTAAGGCACCGCACAAAAATAACTTTGCAGCTATTGACGTGGCGCAGACTCTTACTTCAATGTCACCTACATTGGGAACCGCCTATAGTGTAGGCTCCGATGAAATGGTGGGCCCGCGAAATCAATGCGAGGTCATTTTTGCGTGGCCCCTAAGGTGACTACTGCTTGCTAAACTGGGACGTGTTACGGTTTCTCAACAATAGAGGAATGTGGCGCATCAACCATGGGCCAGAAGGGTTCCGACGGTAATGCGGATATTGCTTGATGCAACCAGCTTGCTGTTGCGTAGCGCCGGCGTAAAAACCTACATGTATTACTGGATTCGGTCATTGCAGCAAGCGGCTGTCAACGACGAAATCCGGCTATTCCCGTTTTTAGGCAGGCTCTCCGATCTGAAGCACGAATCCTCCGCAACCGGCGCCAGAAGCACGGCGCTCAGCCTGGCCGCCCTTCATTTCACCAACATCAGGTGGAATCCCATCATGGAACTTGCCGGCTACTCTTGCGATGTTTTTCATGCTTCGCAACACATGCGAAACCCGCCCCAGCGCACAACCAGACTTACCGCCACAATCTACGATATGACCTGTTGGCTTATGCCCGAGGTTCATCAGGCGTCCAATATCGCCGCCACCCGGCAATACGGCGAATGCGTGCTGCTGCGTGCCGACGCATGCATCGCAATTTCCGAACAGAGCAAGCACGACGCAATGGAAATTCTGAAGATTCCGGACGAGCGGATCGAAGTCATTTATCCAGGAGTCGCCGCCGAGTTCTTTGCCGCGGATAAGGCGCAGGCCAGCGCCGCAGCCACCGCGCTAAGGCTGGACAAGCCATACTTCCTTTACGTCGGAATGATTGAACCACGCAAGAACATTGACCGGTTGCTGGATGCTTATGCGCTGCTTCCTGAGCGGATTCGCCAGAACTTCGACCTGGTGATTGCCGGCCCGCTGGGCTGGCATTCTGAAGACACAAGCGTGCGCTTGCGGTCGCAGCAAGACGGCGTGAAGTACGTTGGTTATGTGGCGGAGGAACTATTGCCTGGCCTTACCACGGGGGCCACGGCCTTTATCTTCCCTTCCTTTTACGAAGGATTTGGCCTGCCCATGGCGCAGGCGCTGGCCTGCGGAGTGCCGGTGATCGCCTCGCACGGCTCGTCGCTGGGCGAGATTTCCGCCAATGTGACGTTGCCCATGGATCCGCACTGCACGGAGTCGATCAGCGCGGCGATGGAGCAGGTGGCCGACTCCTCTTCCCTGCAACAGACATTGGGACAACTCGGCCGTGAGCGCGCTGAGACGTTCCGGTGGGAACGGAACGCCCGGCAATCACTGGACTTCTTCCACCGCATGGGGCCGGCTTAGCGCGGAGTTGTCCGCGCCAGTCCGCCCTATTTTAATTCTTTCACTGTCAAATTCCGGAATTCCACGCGCGTGCCGTGACCCAGAAATCCGAGATGCCCGGAGGTACGCGCAAGTCCAGGATGCTTTTTCAGAACCGCCGGATCGGTCACCGTATCGAGATTCGCATCGACAATCACTTTACCGTTCAACGTGACTTTGATCTTCCGTCCATCGGCAATAATCTCTTCCTTATTCCACTGGCCAACAGGCTTTAACGCCCCGTCCTTTGCCGCGATCACGTCGTAGATGGAACCATGCTTCTGCACGTCACGAATTTTGCCCTTGTAGCGCTCGTGATCGTGATCCAGGATTTGGATCTCCATCCCTTTATAGGCCGCATCGCCCTCGTATGGTGCACGGATTCCCATACCGTTATTCGCGCCGGGCTCCATCTTGAATTCAAATCGCAGCACGAAGTTCGAATATTCCTTCTCCGTAAAAAGGTTGCCCCCGCCATCTGCCGGGCACACGATGATGCCTTTTTCAACTACATAACCGGGGCCCTTGCCGCCCACCAGCTTCCATCCATTGAGCGTCTTGCCATCGAATATCTTTTCGAAACCGGCGGCGGACAATGCCGAAGCCGCCAACAGGAACGCACATAATAATCTCTTCATCTCAATCTCCTAGTCACCGAGCCAAGGTTCTGCGATTCAGCTATAGGTGACATCATACCAAGTTGAGTGTGTCGTCAGTGGTGCCAGCCATGGCGAGACGCTAATGGTGATAGATTTGAAGAAACCCAGACGAATCGCAGAAATCCGAGCGTAGTGGTACGCCATTCCGAGCTGCGACCGCAAATGCGCTTTAAACTGGTCTGTGACTAAAAGTCAAGTCGTTTGTTTTCAACATCGACACCTCGTTGAAAATCGCGGTTCAGAACGTATCCTGGCTGGCTGTTTGTTTAGTCACAGGTTGTCCAATCCGGGCCCCGCCGGAGGCCCCGCTCTTGCGCCAAGGGAGCGAATTCTCGTCGTGGGTCAGCGATAACGCGACACATGACCGCTCCCTTGCGGTCGCGGCTCCATATCGGATCCCCGTTCAATTCCACTTCTATGTTGCGCACCCATGCTAGCCATGGCGCGTGGAAAGTTGTAGTACACTATAGGTAGTTGGAGGTGGATCTTCTCCATACGATGGTTGCCTGACAATTGGCCCTTAGCTGTCCGGTCCGTTTCAAGTAGATCCTTCGCGTCCCTATTTTCCGCAATTTTCCCCGATGAATGCCGCGTTTGCGAGTCTCCGCTTCAGGAGATCTCCCGCGTTCCAGTCTGTTTCAAATGTCTACATGCTCCCAAACCGCTGATCGCCGATTATTTTTGCGCCAGCTGCCGGACCCCTTTTCTAAACGACGCTCCCCTGGATGAGAACGGCCTGTGCGGCCTGTGCCGCCGCGGTGTCAACGGCTTCGATCTCGCCTATTCCTTCGGAGCCTACGAGGACGAACTCAGAAAGCTGATTCATTTGTTCAAATACCAGAAGATCAAGACCCTGGCCAAACCGCTGGGTGATTTTCTGGTGCGCTCCATTCCACTTGATCAACGGTTCGATCTGGTCACTCCGATGCCGCTACACTGGCTGCGCCAGTTGGAGCGCGGCTTCAATCAGTCGGAACTATTGGCCCGTCCGTTGGCCAAACGGCTGAATGTTCCACTGTCCAGTGCGCTGCTGCGCGCCCGGGCAACCCCCAGCCAGGCGGGCCTGACCCATGCCAAGCGGCGCGCCAACGTCGCCGGAGCCTTCCGCGTCAGTAACCGTGAGAAACTGGCCGGGAAACGAATTCTATTAGTAGATGACGTGCTGACAACCGGCGCCACCGCAGGCGCCGCGGCGGCTGCTCTGAAGAGGGCAGGAGCTAAGCATGTAACCGTACTGACGCTCGCTCGCGTAGACCGCCGGCCACTATGGCTGGATGCTAGCGGCGGCAAGAAATCTGAATCCGTGGGAGCCTCCTGAGCATGCCAAGTTTAGACAGATTGCACCAGCCGGTGCTTGTACTGAATGCGAGTTTTGAACCGATCAACGTATGCGCGGCGCGGCGCGCGATGGTGTTGGTGCTGAAGGGAGTCGCTTCGGCCGAGGAACTGTCGCACGTCGACGTGCACTCCTCTCGACATACTCTAAAGATGCCCAGCGTGATTCGCTTGCTGGAATACCGCCGCATCCCGCACCAGACCCGGGCTCTGTCGCGCAAGAACATTCTGATGCGCGATCGCTACACCTGTCAGTATTGCCACAAGACGCTCAATTCCAACGAACTCACGCTTGACCACGTGATTCCGCGGTCGCGCGCCGGCGAGAGCAGTTGGGAGAATCTGGTGGCCTGCTGCAATCCATGCAACAATCGCAAGGGCAGCCGTACGCCGGAAGAGGCGGGCATGAAGCTGTCGAAAGCGCCGCGCCCGTTCAGCTTGCACACCAGTCGGCACTTGATGCGGATGCTGGGCAAAAGCGACGATAACTGGCGCAAGTATCTGTTCTATTAGGCGGGTGCCAGCCAGTTTTCCAGGCGTAGACCTTTTACTTTGCGGAGGTGTTTAAGGTTGTTGGAAACGAGTATGGCATTGAACGCCATGGCATGGGCGGCGATCATCATGTCAAGGTCGCCTATCGGACTACCCTCGCTTTCGAGCTGTACTCGAACTGAAGCGTATTGATCCGCGGCATTTTCTTCCCATGGTAGGTTGGCAAAGGCGCAAACGAATTTTTCGACATTTGCTGAGAGCCGGATCGCATCTGGAATCCGCTGCACATCAAAGCGCAACTCAGTGCGAGTAACGCTCGATATTCAAATTTGACTAACCGGGAATGAGCTCAGGCGATCCTCCAGTTTTGGATATGTCCGCTTAATCACGTAGCTCGATGTGTCCGTATCCAGCATATAGAGCTTGCTCACTTCTTCTTGCCGAAAAGGTTCTTATCGACGGGAAGAACGTTCAAAGAACGGTCAGCCATGAATTCATCAGGAACTTCTCCGGGTGGGCCAAAGGGAGCAAAGAATTCGGCCCAATTACTAAAGCCGGGCTTCTTGGAAAGAATCACATCGCCAGTGCGCTCGTCGCGCCGCACAAACACTTCTTTTGTGTCGAAACGAAACTCCGCAGGCAGCCGGACAGCCTGACTTCCGCCGTTGTTAAAGATGCGAGCAGTTTTGGAACGCATCGAGACCCTTTGTCTATACAAAATATAGACTATTCAAACTATGTCGGGCCACGCAGGATCTGGCAAGCCGTAACCACCTGTCCGGTATGCCTCAGCGCGTGCTCTCCTATGTGGATTGCCAGTCCAATCGCCGTCGTGCGGATGCGCTTGCGCCCCACGAACCGAAGCGCGCGCAAGCTCTGCACAGGAAAATTGCGGATGACCCAATCCGCGTGATCAAGCACCCGGCCAGCACGTTCGAGAAGCTCAGCGCGCGACGGGCCTGGTTCCGCTTCAGTGCCAAGCGCAGCCAGTTGCGCTTCAGACAGTTGGCGGCCATGCAGGTAGGTAACGAGCCTGTCTGTGCTGCCCGCGATGTGCGCCAGATGGAAGCCCACCGGCGTGATTCCCGCGGGCGATGACCAGACTTGTTCATCCGTAAGCCCGGCGGTGTGGTGCTCCAGGTCTTCGCGCACCTGCATGAGGGCGAAGATGGGTTGGGCCAAAGCCGGGTGGATGCCGAGATCGATTTCGCGAAGCCAAGGTTCCATAGCAAGGCAATTATACGCTACGGACGCCACTGGTTCGCATATGATATGAAGGTGCGTTTTGCAATCTTCTTCGCCGGGCTTGGACTTTCAGCGCAGGACCCGTCCGCCTTTCTGTCCAAACATTGCTACGCATGCCACAGCGCCAGGCAGGCCCTCGCTGGCTTTAACCTGGAACGGCCAGACGTGCCGTGGGAGAAAGTGCTCGACAAATTGAGCGCAGCGCGCATGCCGCCGCCGGGCTCTCCTCAACCTGCAAAGTCAGAGCTGACAGCGATGACAGCGTGGATCGAGCAGACTCTTGGCCGCACATCCGCCCCAACCGCGGGCCGTGTGACCGCACGCCGGTTGAATCGCTCCGAATACAACAATACAATTCGCGACCTGTTGGGCGTCACGGCTCTGGGCTCCGGCACAAAACCAGCCGATGAGTTCCCGCTCGATGATGCGGGCTACGGTTTTGATAATATCGGCGACGTGCTTTCCGTCTCGCCGCTGCTGATGGAAAAGTACATGACCGCCGCGCGCAGGATTTCACAGGTCGCCATCTACGGCGAGCCCGCGCCTGAGAAGCCCGGCAAGCTGGTACGTTTCATGACCAGGAAGTCGCAGGAAGACCCCACGCCGCACACACTTCCCTTCTCTCTTCGCGGCGCCGCGTATGGCAGCTTTAACTTTCCCGTGGACGGAGAGTACGAATTGCGCATGCGCGTTGGCAATTACCGGCCACGACTGACTGCCACGCCGCGTCAACGCGAGTTGAGCGCGAAGCGCGGGCTCTCGGAGGCAGAGAAACACGAACTCGACGAACTCAATCGTTTGTCGTATCCGCCCGCGCGCATGTCGTTAACGTTCGATGGCATGGAAGTACTGAGTGAGATCGTGGAAGGTAACATCGATTATAAATACGCGCACGGCGAATCGATCGCCCGTGTAAAAGTGAAAGCCGGCGAGCATCGGTTCCGCGCGTCGTTCCCCGAATTTGCCGCGATCGAAAATCCGCTCGAAAACATGAACCTCGATGGCCGCCGCAAACTGTTCATCGACTACATCGACATCGCTGGACCCTACTCGCCCACGCCGCAAGTGCCCGAAGCGCGGAAGCACATTTTTGTTTGCGAACAGGCAACGGTGGATTGCGAACAACGGATCCTGCGCACCCTCGCCAGCCGTGCTTATCGCCGCCCGGTCCGGCAGGACGAGTTGGAAGCGCTGATGGGACTCGCCGCATTGGCACGCCGCGACGGCGAACCGTTCGAGGAAGGCATCCGCATTGCGCTGCAGGCCATCCTGATGTCGCCCAGTTTTCTGTTTCGAGTGGAACGCGACGCGGCCGCCACCGGTGAATACGCCGTGAGCGAGTATGACTTGGCATCGCGGCTTTCCTACTTCCTTTGGAGCAGCATGCCCGACGATGAGTTACTGCGCGCCGCGGAGGAAGGGCGTCTGCGTAAGTCGGGCGTTCTTGAGTCGCAGGTTCAGCGCATGCTCAAAGACACCAAGTCCGATGCGCTGATCGAAAACTTCGCCGGACAATGGTTGGGGCTTCGCCTGATGGATCGTCGCAAGCCCGATTCGGCTTCGTTCCCGCGGGTGGATGACGAGTTGCTCGAATCCATGAGAAACGAATCGTTCCTTTTCGCCCGTGCCATTCTGAGGGAAAACCGCAGCGCGCTCGATTTCATTGACGGGCCGTTCTCGTTCGTGAATGGCCCGCTGGCCAGTTTCTACGGCCTGCGCAATGTGAGAGGCGAGAATTTTGAGCGCGTGGAGTTTAAGGATGAGCCGCGCGGGGGCATTGTGACGCAGGGCTCCGTGCTTTCCCTTTCTTCTTACGCCACGCGAACTTCGCCGGTGCTGCGCGGCAAATGGGTGCTTGAAAACCTGCTTGGCACACCTCCGCCGCCTGCGCCCCCAGGCATTCCGCCGCTCGAAGAGTCGCACGCCGCAACGCCGTCTTCCCTGCGCAAGCGGCTGGAACAGCATCGCGCAAATCCAAGCTGCGCGGTCTGCCACGATCAGATGGACGGCATCGGTTTCGGACTGGAAAACTACGACGCATCGGGTGCGTGGCGCGACCACGATGGCAAGTTTCCGATCGATAACTCCGGTGCGTTACCCGGTGCCGGGGAATTCAAAGGTCCGTCGCAGTTGAAAGCTGTGCTGAAATCGAAACCGGAATTGTTTACGCGAAACCTGACGGAGAAGATGCTGACCTACGCGCTGGGTCGAGGACTCGAAGCCTATGACCGGCCGGTGATTGAACAGATCGCAAACCGCGTGGCCACTGGCGGATACCGCTTCGACGCGCTTATTATGGAAGTCGTGAACAGTAAGCCGTTCCAAATGCGGCAGAGCGAAACAGGAGTCAAACGTCAATGAACAGGCGCACCTTATTGCGAGGTCTTGGCACAGCGGTTGCCCTTCCGTTTCTCGATGCCATGGGACGCGCGGCGGCCAAGCCTCCGTGCCGTATGGCGTTCCTCTACGTGCCCAACGGCATCATGATGGATCAGTGGCTGCCCGCCGGCGTGAAGCCCGGTGTGATGGCGCTGCCTGCCGAGTTGCCGCGCGTGTCGTCGATTCTTGTGCCGTTCCGTAACGACATGATGATGATCGGTGGCCTCACGCAAAACGGCGGCCGCGCGTTGGGCGATGGTCCTGGAGACCACGGCCGCGCCGGCGCCAGCTACCTGACGTGCGTGCATCCAAAGAAGACCAACGGCCGCGAACTGTACGCCGGCGTTTCGGTCGATCAAATCGCTGCACGGCACATGGAAGGCAAGACACGCTTCGCATCGCTGGAATTGAGCTGCGAAGAGGGTGTGCAAGGCGGCAGCTGCGACAACGGTTATAGCTGCGCTTACAGCAACAGCATTTCATGGCGCACTCCGTCATCGCCGAACCCGGCGGAGATCCGCCCCCGCGCTGTATTCGAACGTCTGTTCGGTGCGGCGGATCAGGATGCTGATCCTGTTCGCAACGCTCGCCGCCAGCGCTACGAAAGAAGCATCCTCGACGTCGTCACCGGCGATGCCCGCCGTCTGTCTGCCGGATTGGGCGGCGCCGATAAGCGCAAGCTCGATGAGTACCTCACGTCGATTCGCAGCGTGGAGCAGCGTATCCAGGCCGCCGAAAGTGCGCCGCGCCGTGCGCCGGAAGGAGTGACCGCGCCAGATGCAAGCATTCCTGCTGAGTTCGGCGAGCATGCACGCATCATGATGGACCTGCTGACGCTGGCCTTCCAAACAGACGCCACCCGCGTAGCGACGCTGTTGCTTGCACTCGAGCAAAGTCCGCGCGCGTATCCGGAGATCGGCATCCCGGAAGCTCACCACGGCTTGACGCATCATCAGGGCGATAAGGACAAGATCGCCAAGGTAATCGAAATCAACTGTTTCCACGCCATGCAATTCGCCTATTTGCTAGGCAAATGGAAAGCGACGCCCGATGGCGATGGGACACTGCTCGATCACGTGATGGTCACCTACGGCAGTGGCCTCAGCGACGGCAATGCGCACGATCACGCCAACCTTCCCATGGTGCTGGCCGGCCGCGGCTGCGGTACCCTTCGGCCGGGACGGTTCGTGAAGCATCCGAATGAGACCCCGATGGCGAATCTGTTTATTGCAATGCTGGACAGGATGGGCGTTCCGGCGGAGAAGTTTGGCGATAGCAGCGGGCGGCTGGGTTACTTGTCTGATCTGTCGTAACGGTAATCGCTAAATATTAACCACGAGGTCCGCAACGGCTGCGGTAAAGCCGGGAAGCTGTTCCGACTCCAACGCGTCCGCGCTCTGCAGCAGACGAATGCCGCCGTTGGTGTGGATGGCGACTTCCCCATTGGATGGTCGAGCAACCACACTTCTTTGGTACCTGCACGCAAGTAATCGCGAACCTTCCGCCGCACATCCATGGCCCGTTCGTTTGGAGAGAGGACTTCTACTGCGATATCCGGCGCGAAAGGGATCGGGATTCGGTCCCAATCGATCTGGGCAAGCCTCGCCTTCCCAAGAAATATCGCGACGTCAGGCCGCCTTACCGTGTTGCTGCTGAGCTGGCAATCGATTTCTCCAATGGCCTTACCAATCCGGTTGCCATCTAAATAGCTCCCAACTAATCGTTCCAGTTTGCCTCGAATAATACCGTGTCTTGGAGTTCCACTCGGGAAGGGAATCAACTCTCCTTCCACTAACTCATAATCTTCCGGATCAGTAGTTGCCAATTGCGCAAACTGCTCGACGGTCATCATCGTTTTGGTAGCCATGCGATGCACCTCTCCAACGGAACTACTTTCATCTTAGCCTAAACGCCTTCCAACCAAGCCTTCACGCGGCCCAGAGCCCCGTTCAAATCGTCGCGAATCTCGTAAACCCAGAACCGCATGACATCCCAACCCTGATCGTTCAATCGCCGCGTGCGGATCTGATCGCGCCGGCAAAGTTCGCCATCCCAATTGCGATGGTAAGTCTCGCCATCCACTTCGATATCCAGTTTCCGGTCGCCCTGAAACAGCGCGAAGTCGAGCGTATACGGCGCTTCGGCATACTGCGGCACAGGCCGTAGTCCGGCAGAGAACATCGCCTTGTAGAATTGCCGCTCCCATTCGGACACCAGCTCCGGATGCGGCACAATTGGATACTCCGGCCCCAACTCGCAGGCAGCGGGCAAAATGGCGGCCTCCGCCGCCAGCGCCTGTGAATACTCGGCAAAACTGGCCAGATACTTCACGCCGGAATCGAGCGCGGCCTGCCTGTCGCCCACAACAACCAGTTCCGAGCGCGCCCGCGTGATGGCCACGTTAAACAGGTTTCCATGTCCGTTCAGAAATCGCAGAGTGCCCTCGCCCACGCCAAGGGACAGCACTGGCGAAAAGAAGATCACATCGCGCTCGTCACCCTGAAAGCCGTGGACAGTATCGACAACGAATTGCGAAGCCGCCAGCCTCCCTGACAGAGCAGGGTCCTGCGCCGCCAGCGTACGAATACGATTGGCTTGGGCACGAAACGGAGTGACCACGCCGATCGCTCCGTCGTAGCCTTCATCAATCACCAGTCGCCGCAACTCACCGATCAGAGCTTCCGCCTCCACCGGGTTGACAGCGCCTCCACGCGTCGGCCGCATCACCTTGCCCTTCACGTCCACCCAGCGCACTGCCGGCCCGCCCGCATGCGGCTGATGCAGAGAATCGTGATCGGTCGCCACGCGCAAACCACCGCGATAAAAGTGGCGATTGGAAAACGCGATGATGTCACGATGCGAACGGTGATGGTCGCGCAGGTTGACGATGTCTTCGTGGCGGCAAAGGCCGCGCGCAAGGTCGAACAGCGAATTCACCGAATAGGCCCACGACGCGCTGCCCTCGGCCAGCCCGTGCGCGGCAAGTATCAACCTGTCATGCTGCGGCGCCACGGTGCTCACGTGTTTCAGTTGAAATGGATCGCCGATAATCACCGCCCGCTTGGCCCTGAACAGCAGCGGAAGCGCGGACGCAATGTCACACTGACTGGCTTCATCGATAACAACCAGATCGAAGCACGCCGGCTCAAACGGCAGGCGGCCGCGCGCCGAAAGCGAGGTCACGCCCCAGCACGGCAGCATCGCCAGAATCTTGGGAAACAGCGAATAAAATCGCTGGAACACCCTCCTGCTGCCGCCCTCCTCGTAATGATCGCCGCTGGCGATCATCTGCAACAACGATATGTACTCGCTCATCGTGCGGCGTTGACCGGCATTCCACCGCGAAGGCCAAAGCCGCAGCCAGCGCTGCCACAACTCCAGTGAATTCGCCGATGACTCCGAAGAAATTCGCGAGAGCTCGGCGGCAAGCGTCTCCAACGGCCGACCCGCGCGAAGGCTGTCGAACGCCTGCCAATATGCCTGCGCACACAACGCCGATTCCAGCCGCTCGCGGCAGAGAGTGAAAAACTCGTCCCATGCATCGAGACAATCCTCCTCCCCGGTATCGGCCGGCAAAGGAATCCGCAATTCGGTGGAATACGGCAGCACTTCGCGGCCCGCTTCGGCGACTCGGCGCATCCGCCTGTTCGAAGAAGCTTCCCCCGCCGCAGGGTATGCGCCTTCTTCTGTTTCCGCTTTGCGTTTTCCACCACGAATGGCTTCCTGCGCGGTTTCCACGGAATCCCGCAGACGGCGCAGAACGCCGGTCTCAGCGCTGTTCCGCGCAGCCACGATGGCGGCTGACAGCGCTCTGAGCCGTTCTTCAAATGCCACGGCGTCGAACGTTCGCAGCGTGACGAAGAGAGAGCGCCCAAAGAGCGCTCGCGCAGGTTCCGCGGCACGCTCCAACTCGTCCACCTCATTGCGCAACGCAACGACTGCCGCGATCTCCTCCTGGATAGCGCGGAACCGCTCGCAGCCCTCCTCGTGTGCGCGAGCCAGCCACTCGTAAGCTTCGGCATCGCCAGGACGCAACGATTCGGCAAGACCGGCAGTAAGATGCTGCGCCAATCTCGCCTGATGCTCCTCCTTTCCCAACCGCAACAAGAGTGGATGCGTCCCCAACTCATTTGCCCGCGCTTCAACCACATCCACCGCATGGTTGTTTTTGCTGGCGAACAGAACCGTGCCGCCCTGCCAAGCCATATTGGCAAGAAGTGAAATCACAACCTGCGACTTGCCCGTGCCCGGAGGCCCGGTGACAACGGTCAACGGCGCGGAAAGCCCCTGCAGCACGGCTTGCCGCTGTTCCGTATTGAGCGGTAACAGTTCTAGCACCGGCCGGTCATCCGCCGGCGGCTCTTCCAGTTCTTCCCCACGCAGAAGGCGGCCAAGCACGGTTTCGCCAACCGTTTTCTCGCTGAGCAATGCCAACTTTCGCAGCTCATTTTCCAGGCCGTAAGTAAACGGCGAGCGCGTGGCGGCAAACAGGATGGCGCGGTTATAAATGCCCGGCTCGGTGAGTTCGCTCAGAGCCGGCGCCTGCGTCAGTTTGTAAGGATCCAGGTCTTCGCGCCAGTCCCAATCGGCCCGGCAACGCTGCAGCCGGTGGATGATCTCATCCCACAGCGGTAGCTCGTCGTCAGGCCCGGCGCTGGCCAGCCCAAGCTCTTCGGAAAGATGAACCGCTTCGTCCAGCATATTGCCGCTATCGACAGCGGCCAGATTCCTCAGAACTTCCAAATTGAACAACGGAATCCCGCTCGCCGGCCGAAGGTAGCCGGCGGACAGTTCGTGCGCCTCTTCGACCGGGTAAAGCAGCACCGGCTCAATGTGCCTGTTCCGCAATCGAACGGCGTAGCCCAGGTAAAGCGCCAGTTTGCCGCGCTCGCGCCGCACACGCTGCACGAGCCTTTTGATCTCCCGTTCGTTTGCCGGCGGCCGTTCTCCACTTGTAGCGAAGGGAAGTTGGGCGATCTCGACGTAGTTGCAGCCAGTCTCGGCCGCAAGGCTGATCGCCGCAACGCTCTCCTGCGCCAGGCACTCCAGGTAATAGCGGCACAGGCGTGAAAGAAAGGTGCGCGGCCCGCCATCCAGCGGCGGCGCTGGCGATTGCGATGCCCTGGGCCACCAGCGGTACAGGTTGTCCTGAGTAACGTCTCCCGCCTGCATGCCCTTGAGAGCGGCGGCCACATCAATCCGGTCCAGTCCGAGCTCAGCGGCAATTTGAACGGCCCGGAGTCCCGGCTTTTGCGTAAGCAGCTCTTGGATGCGGTCCGCGTCGGTCATAGGCAACAGCCACTACTGTATCGCATGGAACGGTTGTATGGGTGCTCACACTAAGCTCCGGCCCGGATAGGCATGATATATTGAGCGATAGCGCAATACTGCATGCCGCGTCCACTTGTCCTCCTCACCGCTGTCCTCTTTTTTGGAATCCTGACTCTTTGGGTTCCCGCTTACTGGCCTGTCGCCGTTTTCCATATCGGGGTCTTTGTGGTCTTTGGCATCGCATTGTTCACGGATGCGGAGGCGGGACGTAAGCTGTTCAGTCTGCCTGGCGTAGCTCTTGCGATTGCTGCGTGCATTGGTGGTTGGCAGGTCGCATTCCATCGCACCGCAAGTCAGTTTGAGACCTCTTTGGCCGCACTCTCCTGGCTCGCGCTCTTCGCCCTCTACGCAGGAGCACGGAGTTTGTTTGATGATTCACAGGCACGCAGCCTGTTTCGCAAATCGATAGTCTGGTTCACTTTCCTGGTGAGTGTTGAGGCCACGCTTCAGACGTTCACCTCGGAGGGGAAAGTTTTCTGGATTTTCCCCTCCGGATATACCTCCGACGTCATGGGACCCATCCTCTACCGCAACCACTATGCCGCCTGGATCGAATTGGTCTTCCCCGTCGCCCTGTTCGAAGCCCTCCGCAGCCGGCGAAATACCCTGCTTTACGCCGGGATGGCTGCGGCTATGTATGCTTCGGTCATCGCCTCCGCCTCGCGGGCCGGAACCATTCTGTGTACAGCCGAACTCATCTTGATCCCTCTTCTGGTAACACTCCGCGGCATGGCGCCACGGCGGGACGTTGGTTCTGTGCTCGCCAAAATTGCCGCCGCCTTCGCTGGATTTACTGCCGTCGTAGGATGGGGGACGATCTGGAATCGGCTCATGGAACCGGATCCCTATTTCCTGCGCAGGGAATTCATGATCTCCTCCCTCAACATGATCCGTGACCGCCCGTGGTTCGGATGGGGGCTGGGAAGCTGGCCCATTGTGTACCCGGCGTATGCCATCATCGACCTCGGCGTCTTCGCCAACCGGGCGCATAATCAATGGTTGGAATGGGCCTCCGATGGCGGAATCCCCTTCGCCCTTCTATTCGTCGCCGTGGCTCTCTGGTCCATTTGGGCAGGCTACCGTAGCGTGTGGGGACTTGGAGTCATAGCAGTCTTCCTGCACGGCATAGTCGATTACCCGTTCAGCCGCCCGCCCCTGGCCGCCTGGCCGATCGTCATGCTCGCACTCATGGCCGCGCAGGTCAGCAAAGAAAGGGCCAGCGAATGAGGAATCGAACGGCTTATTTGCCGCCCGCGGCTTTGAGCATTTGCATCGCCTGAAGACGAGACTTCATCGCCGCATAGTTCAACGCGGTCTGCCCGGAATTGTCCTTTGCCTTGACATCCGCCTTATTGGCCAACAGGATTGCAACAACATCCGTTGTCTCATTCCATACAGCCAGCATCAACGGCGTAGCCCCGTCCGCTGCCGTGGCATTCACATTCGCGCCCGCTTCCAATAAAACCTTCGCCGACTGGGCGTGACCATTTTGCGATGCGTGCATCAGCGGCGTGCGGCTGTCCTTGTCCTTCGGGTCCGCGACAGCCTTCGCCGCCAGCAGCACCTTCAGTGCCTCGGCATGCCCACCCATGGCCGCCCAAGTGAGCGCCGTCCACCCATCGTTGTCCGCCGCATTCACACGAGCACCCTTGACGATCAGAACTCCCATCGCCCCGGCCCTGCCCTCAGCCGCCGCCAACATCAGCGGTGTACAGCCGCTTGTGGTCTTCACGTTCAGCGAGGCGCCCTTTTCGGTCAGCAGCCGCACCAGACTAGCGTGCCCCGCCATAGCCGCAAATGCCAGCGCAGTGGTTCCATCGCGCGAACCAAGATCCGGCTTCGCCCCCTGAGCCAGCAACGCCGCGGCGGCTTTTTCATCGCCCAGCTTCGCCGCACGCATCAGAGGCGATAATCCCGACGCGTCCTGTGCATCCAATTCCTCGGCCTGAACCGCCGGCTCTGCCTTTGACAATGGGCCGGCCTGCTCCAGCTTAGGGGCTGGTGCGACCGCCGGAGTTTCAAAGCTAACCACAGGCTGCGGGTTCGCTACAGGTGCTTGGGGCGGCGCGGTCGCTGGCTTGCCCGAATCTGGCGCCACTTGCCCAACCACGGAGGCGTTGGCCCCCGCCTCCGTCAGCAACTGCACGGCACTCTGTTGCTTTGCCGCCTGTGCCAGGGAAAGAGCCGTGGCGCCGTCACGGTTACGAAGATCGATGGCAGTCTTTTTCGCCAACAAAAGCTTCACCACTTCTGCGTGGCCACCCTTCGCTGCTAACATCAGCGACGTGTTGCCTCCGCCGTCCTGCGTGTCGAGCTCGGCCTGGTACTGTAGCAGAAGTGCCGCGATCTTCGCATCGCCCTGAGTCGCCGCCCAGATGAGGGCGGTACAGTTGTCCACGTCTTTCGCGTTCACCTCCGCGCCCTTGCCTATCAACTCCTTCACCATCTCCACTTGGCCGCTCCACGTTGCGTACATCAGGGCGGTCCGGCCAAGATCGTCCTTTAGATTGACGTCCGCGCCCTTACCCAACAAGCTCTTTGCTGTCTTCAAGTCTCCATCGCGAATCGCATGAAGCAGGGCAAATCGGTCTACAGGATTCTTTTCCCCGGTTGCCGGCTTCGCCTCCCCCGAGGCCTGGCGGGTCTCCTGCCAGGACTTCTTCTCAGATGTGCCAGCGGCCTTCTCCTCCTTTGCCCCTGCTTCCCGCAGAAGCCGTAGGATCTCCGCATTGCCATCCGCTACCTGAATCGCCGTCGCGCCCTTCCCGTCTTTCGCATTCACATTCGGCTTCTTCGCCAGCAGGAGCTTGACGATTTCCGGGTGCCCGCCCGCTGCTGCCTCCATCAAGGGAGTCCGGCCTTCCAGGGATTTCTCGTTCAGTTTCGCATTGTTCGCCAGCAGTTGCTTGACGGCGTCCGCATCGCCTTCCGCCGCGGCAGCCAGCAGCGTCTTCAGCGGCTTCGCGGACTTTGTTTCTATTGCCCCGGCTTTCCTCAGCAGATGTAGGATCTCCGGATCTCCCGCAGCCAGCTGAATCGCCGTCGCGCCCTTTTCATCCTTCACATCCAGATTCGGCTTCTTTTCCAGCAGCAACTTTACGATCTCGCCCCGCCCATTCGCTGCCGCCTGCATCAGCGGCGTCCGCCCCTGGGGAGATTTCTCGTTCACCTTCGCATTCTTCGCCAACAGGTTCTTCACTGCCTCGGCATCGCCGTCCGCCGCCGCAGTCAGTAGCGTCTTAGTCGGCTCCTTACCCGGCTTTGCAGCTGCTTTCTGTTCCTTCGACGCAGGCTGCGGCTTGGCTTCCGCCACCACGCTCTTGGCCGTTTCCTGTGGCCGCTGAGTGGAAGCCGTAGCGGTCTTTTCTTCCTTCGCCCCAGCCTTCTTAAGCAATCGGACGATCTCCACCTGATTCGACGCCGTGGCCAACTGCAATGGAGTCTCTCCCAGCTTATCCGCTGCCTGAACATCCGCCTTCGCAGCTAACAGAGCCTTCACGACCAGCGTATGGCCTTTCTTGACGGCCACCATCAGGGCGGTTGCCCCGTTGCGGTCCGGATTGTTGGGATCGGCCCCAGCCGACAGCAGCGTCTGCACGCACTCCGCCGACCCGTTCCACCCCGCCAGCAAAACGCCTGCCTCGCCCTGCTCGTTCGCCGCCTTTGCGTCGGCGTGTTTCTCCACCAACGAACTCAGGATCGAAGCATGCCCTCCGGCGGCTGCAAACAGAAGCGCTGTCCAGCCTTTCGAGTCTCTCTTATTCACATCGGCGCCCGCTGTGAGCAACGCCTGCGTGGTGGAAGCGTGACCGTTCGCCGCCGCCCGCATCAGCGCCGTCCAGCCGTAGGCGCCGCCTGTATTGACTTCGGCACCCGATTCCAACAGATACTGCACCGTATCCGCATGGCCCTCCGCCGCCGCCAGGATCATCCCAGTATCCCCTCTTTCGTCTTTTCCGTTGACCCGTGCTCCGTGCGAGATCAGCGCGCGGATTTCCGTCGTACGCCCCTTCGCAGCGGCCGCCAGAAGATCCTTGGTGGCGTCCGTCGTATCGGCGAGAAGAGGAATCAAAATGCAGCTAAGTGCAAAGAATCGCGGGCGAAACATAAGTTACTCACATTCTTTCGTGTTACCAGACTCGGCCTGGCTGCCGAATCTCACAGAGGTTATAATGAAAGGGGATCAACGGAGGAAACGTTTGAAGTTCATCGCATGGGCCGTAATTTGCTTCATTGCTGCTACGGACTGGGCGGGAAACTTCTGTCGCAGCCGTTTGGATGAGCTGCTCTTGCTGTTGCAGCTGAACGCCCACTCCGCTTTGTCGCATGACTCGACAAGTTACTTAGCGCAAAAAGGGCTGCATGTTTTTCTGTATGCAATGCTCGGCTATTTTGCAGCCAGCGAACGCGATACCAGGCGGCGCAAGCTTGAGAACGCCGCTGGAGCGACGATCTGCATTCTCACAGAAATCTTCCAGTATTTCACCAGGACCAGACACATGAGCCCCTACGACATGGCCCTGAATCTGACGGCCTTTACCCTTGCCGCGACTTGGTGCATGTACTCCCGCCGCCCGGCAGCCACCCCTGAATCGCTTTAGATCCGGCAGTTGATGTGGGCCCAATGTGGGGCAGGCTTGAGCCTGCGGAGGGCTTAAGCCCGATTGCCGCTTCTTGCATCGTTCACCCATCGGGCAATTTGGAGTTGCCCGTCCAACTGACGGATTTAGGTTTAAGCAATGCGGCGGACACACCTCCGGCCCGACAGGTCACACAAAGTGAGTTTCAAATGGTCGGTGGGGATATCCCGCACGGGTTTCTCAAATGTTCCCCGCCTCCTTAAGTCCCGAAAAGACCGGTCAGCCTGGAAAAGCAGTTGCCCGGAACTTCTGCGGAATCGCACGACTCTGAAAACCGGGGAATGCCTCCGTTTTCCGGTGATTTCTGCCGGGAAACGGCTGGCTGTTCCCGGTTTGCCCCCGCTACACAGTTCACCCAATGAGTAACCCGTGCGAATTCCGGGCCCACGCATGCAACTGCCTCTTCAGTGGCGCAGCGGACCAGCCGTAGAATCCCACGCAAACCACTGCTAGAGAATGACTTGCGCTACGACCAATACTTCGCTCATAAATTCAGGCAATACCGGCTGAAGCCGTATACCAGAAGCAAGACCGCAAACCACCGCAGCAGGTTGTGCGCCGGTTCAGGAGCCCGCATGCTCCACACTCCCCAAACCTGGTAAATTCGCAGCGCACACGTCTTACAACGAATACGCGCGACGCCCAGAAAGGGCAGCAGTGCCTCGTAATCGGCCTGAATTCTCGACCGGTACGCAGACCGCACCCCGCAACCCGGGCAGACAGTGCGGTAACACTGGGACTTACCAGTATCTTAACGATCATCGGCTGCCCGTTTTATCCGCTAAGATCGCTATGCAGAGACCCTCCATCGATCCTGTACGGTCTGGTTCAGGAATTGCGACGAAGCGCATAGAGCCGGCGATTGCCTCCACAAATAGGAAGCGATTGCATGATCCGGAAGTGCCGCCGGATGATATCCTCGACCGCCGTGCCCTCGCCAATAGAGGGCTGCCTTCGGCCGCGAAGAATCTGCCGGTACTTCGGATCCGCGGTGTCAATCAGCTCAAGAATCAGCCATCGCTTTGTCATCTGGGCCAGCCCCGCGACGATGCTCTCCAACGGAAGACAGGTCGAAATGGCAAGGTGATGCACAAAGGCCAGCGCCATTACGCACTCGAATTGCTCTCCGGCGCGAGTTGGGAAACTTAGACATTCCAGATTCTGCCAACCGGTCGAAGGCGACGGCGCAGCCAGGTCAATGGTGAGCGGCAATATCCATGCAGACTGGCGCTTGGCCTGCGTCCACAATCGGCCCGATACCGCGTCATCTTTATCCACCGCAACCACGCGTGCGCCGAGTTCCGCGGCCAACAAGCTATATTCACCTTCGTTGGCGCCCAAATCCAGAACGGTGGGCGGTTGAAGTTCACGCAGCACACGGCTTACGAAGCCATGCTTGGCCCGGTGGTCGGGCTCGGAGTAGTGGCAGTCCTCACTCTGGTAGCCGATCCAGGGGGAGTTGCGGTCAGGTGCTGGGGTTGCGGCGTGAAGAGCTCTCCGCAGACGGCGGAAAGTGCGCTGCAGTATAAACTTCGCCTCGGAGCCAGTCTTAGATCGGATTGGCGTATAAAGGGCCTCCCCCTTCTTCCCCGCCGAGCCATTCAGCAGAGTTGGCAGTGTAGCGCTCCCAAGAAAAGGCGGCAGCCAGCGCCGGATTGGACCGGCCAGAGCCGACATCTGCTCCGGTTCGAGGCCATCTCGACCCCATCCAAAACACTTCGCCAAACTGAGACCACAGTATTTCCGGGCGAGAAGAGGATAAATAAATGTCCGCTCAAATTCCGCCATCGGAAGCCAGATCGGATCAAGGTCGTCGCGCCGCTCCACGCTGAGCGCATCGACAAAAACCGGCTGAGGGCCTTTGTAGACAATGTTGAAGGGGGTTGCATCCTTCAGACCGAGACCCTCGTTCAGAAGAGATTCGGCCAGGTCCAACGTTAAATCGCCTGCGGCGGCGAGCATCTCCGGGGACCACTCATAAGGATACGAGACAAACTGTAATCGTTCATGCTCCAGCACCAGTGGCTCGCTCTCGTTCCGCTCTGAGATGCCACGCTGCAAAGCAGTCAACGAACTATCTGTAAATGCGTCTCCACCGAAAATTCGCGTAGAAACAAGGGAACCCGCTGCACGAAACTGTGCAAGCGAGCTTGCGTTCAAGAAGAGAAGTGCGTTTTCTGTTCCCTCCACATTGACGATCCGCAGCAGGCGATCGCCGAAGTTGACCAGACGTCCCGCAGGATCTCGATAACTCGCTGGATGGAAGAAAGCCTGATTAGTTTCTTCGATACTGTTCGTCATCTTTTTTAATGCTCCGCAACGAGTAAAACCATTTCCCGATTCGCCGAATCCGGAACAGAAAACCCACTAGGCTGGCTGCCACAATTTGCCAGAGCAACAGCCCCGAGCCTGGGTCCGCGTAGCCATACGCGGGACAGCAAAGAAAAACCACCAACACGATCATATTAGCTTCTCATTTCCGGCGGAATATCCTAACATACAATGATCGACTGGAACTAAAAAAAGATTAGCTCATCAATCGCAATACCACCTTCACATAACCGCTACGCGAACACAAAAGGAAGAATGGATGGCCATGTTTTGTTGTTGAACCTAAACCCGGCAGTTGAAGTCGGCGACCGTAGATATGAGGGTAGAGCGGGGGGCTGCCCTGTGAACAGCGACCATGCGGGAGCGGTTCCTATAAGTGCAGAAACAGACCGCGGGCACGAATGAGCCCAACGCCACATAGTTTTTCTATTCTCGCAGGCGAATCGTCCACGCTAAACTCGACTCCACGGTGTTTGCATGGGCGGGGAGGGCAATTTGCCTGCCCCGGCTAACTCTAAAGTCCCTCACCCTCACGCACGAGGCCTCCCAATTCTTCGAAAATTGCCGTACTACAGGAATATCTTGTTCAACTTGCAAAAACGATGTGGCATCAGGCTTGAGCCTGCGAAATGCCCTTTCAACTTGAGCCAAAGCCGCAAGCCCGGCTGCCTTTTCCTCCATCACTCACCCATCGCGTGAGCGTCGATCTGCCCGGAATGCAGCACGGATCAGTGCGTTAAAGCGAAACTAGCGGGCAAATCACGGATTCAGGTCGCACAACCAACCTTTACATGACCTCCGCCGTCCGTTAATCTGGAGATACGCACGAAAGGCAGGTTTCAATCGTCCGAGCGGGCCCCAAATCGAGAATAGAATCCCATAACATAAAATGCCCTTATTGATTGCGGCGCAAAAGCTGTGCAGAGAACAACGGCAGGCCTTGAAGGACTTAGCCATCGCGATATCCCTGGCAAACCTATGTTTTCTCGGAATTTGGGCGAATCTGCTTTACAGAGTACAGACAAGTGCATTCTTAATCAAAACGCCGCCACCGCCTGCGAGCTACATTGCGGCGATGTTGAACGTTTTTCTTCTGATGCTGGTGGGGTGGGTGGCCATTCAGGCCGCACGGTTGCGGTTGGGAATTTGGATGCGGCCAGTTGGATTGGGAGTTCTCGCCGTCATGACGCTGATCGCTGGAAATGCAGCGCACAACGTAACTGGATGGCCTCGCTTTGTGGTCGTCAAATGGTTTTTTGCCGAAGCTTGGAGCACCGGTAGACTGGTGTTCTATTTTCCTTTTCTTGCAATAGCCATTTGTGCCCTGATTCACTGGCGTCGCTACCTGATTCCAGGTACTGCTAACCTCCTTTTGCTGATCGCCCCCTTCGCAGCCTTTACCATTCCGCGCGCAATCTGGTTGGCGCTGTCGCAGGAATCTGCGAGTTTTTCAGATGTAACAATGGCCCCAATGCTTACGGACATGCATAGAAACAGCCCACGCGTCATTTGGATTGTCTTCGACGAGTGGGACCAGGGACTTACCTTTGACCGGCGTCCAGCCGGCTTGGAAATGCCCGAAATCGACAGATTTCGACGGCAGGCTTTGTACGCCAACCATGCCAGCCCACCGGCAAGTCATACCTTACTCTCCTTGCCAAGCTTGATTCTGGGCAAGATGGTGATAGACGCCAAGATGGCGTCGGCGGATCGCTTGGACCTCACCTTTTCTAATGGCGAACGAGGTTGGCTGGGGCCGGAGATAGCCACTGTGTTTTCCAGGGCAAGGGACCAAAAGGTGAACACGGCGGTTGCTGGGTGGTACCTTCCGTACTGCAGGTTTTATGGACTACCATTAACCCAATGCGTCTGGGAAGAAATCCCGTGGTATGGGGGCAGCTTGGGACATAATTTGCCGCAACTTGTAGCGAGTCAATGGAAAACCATTTTCGAAAGTGCTTTCAGAAGTCCCTGGGGACCTGCCCTTGTGGCACAAACGCAGGCAAAGATCTACGGCTCGCTTCTAAATAACAGCAAGCGTTATCTCGGTGATAGCAGACTTGGGTTAGTCTTACTCCACCTTCCGGTTCCGCATGGTCCTTTTTTCTATGACAGACGGAAAAGAACTAGCCACTCCGAAAGGATGAAGATCGGAGATTATTTGGACGGTTTGGCATTGGTCGACACCACTCTAGCGGATCTCCGCTCCACCATGGAAACAACCGGGAGTTGGGATGGTTCCGCCGTTCTATTGACGTCTGACCATTGGTATCGAGACGCCGTATACAGGAATACGCAGATTGACCATCGAGTTCCCTTCCTCCTCAAGCTGCCACATCAGACCACCCAAGTGCCTTACAATGCGAATTTCAATACGGTAGTTACAAGTGATCTGCTGATGGCGATACTCAGTGGGGAAATTACCGAATCCCAGCAATTGGTTGCATGGCTCGATAGGCACAGGGAGCATTGAATTCTGGGCCCTTTGCTCGCATCACGGGTCAAGAACGTAGTCTAAGGGGTTGCCACCTACGTCTCTTTTCCGAAAAGCCTGCTTTGCCATCAACCACTTGGAGCCTGGCTATCGATGTTTTTGAACTTCTGCCACAGGCTGCTAAGAAATAGCGGTACTCAGAGATCAGTCGAGAGCAGTATTCAACAAGCGGCCTTATCGGAGGAGCCAAAACATGAAAGCTCCGCTGAACCCAGCGAGGCCATTGATCTGATTGTTCTCCTTGTTCTGGTATGTGTTTTGACGCGACCGCAGGTCTGCTCATACCATTGAACGGTTTTCAGCAGTCCTTCATCGAGCAGTGTATTGGCGCGAAATCCGAACCAGTTTTCAGCTCTCGATGTATCGAGCAAGCGGCGAGGCTGGCCGTTGGGCCGCGATGTATCCCATAAGATCTCGCCAGTGAAGTTACATGCGCGGGCCACGGTGTGGACTAGATCCTTAATAGTAATCTCCGCACCACTTCCCAAATTCACTGGTTCAGCGCCGTCGTACTTCTCGGCGGCAGCCAGTAATCCGTCCGCAGCGTCCTCCACAAAGAGGAATTCGCGCGTCGCAGTTCCGTCGCCCCAGCAGACGATGCTCTTGTCGCCGCGGTCGCGCGCCTCTATGCACTTACGAATTAAAGCCGGGATGACATGGGAAGATTCAAGATCGAAATTATCGCGCATCCCATAGAGATTCACCGGCAGCAAATAGATGGCATTCATTCCGTACTGCTGGCGATAAGCCTGACACTGCACCAGGAGCGCTTTTTTGGCAATGCCGTATGGCGCATTCGTTTCCTCGGGATAGCCGTCCCACAAAGTCTCTTCGCGAAAAGGCGCGGGCGTGAACTTCGGGTAAGCGCAGATGGTTCCCGCAACGATGGTCTTCTCTACCGCGTACCGGCGCGCGGCTTCAATGAGTTGAATCCCCATGATCGCATTCTCGTAAAAAAAACGTCCAGGGCTTTCGAGATTGGCGCCGATCCCGCCCACCACTGCGGCGAGATGGAAGAGCACTTCCGGACGCGCATCACGGAATAGCTTTTCGATCCCGGCTTCTGTCGTCAGATCGTAGTCGCGCCGTCGGGGGACGAAGATATCCTTCACCCCTCGTGCCGAAAGCTTTCCGCACAAAAATGAGCCGAGAAATCCTCCCCCGCCCGTGACGCACACCCGCTTAGTTGATAGATTGAGCATGGTTTCTCACTTAGACCGATGGTGCTGCTGCGGGTTTCAGTTCGCCCTTCATCCGCGACGACAAGTCTTCGATCTCGGCCTCCACCATCAAATGAACCAGATCACTGAATCCGGCGCGGTGATGCCAGCCTAGCCTAGTACGGGCTTTGGAAGGGTCGGAGAGTAAGACGTCGACCTCAGCTGGACGGTAATAACGAGGATCGATCTCGACGAACTCCCGCCAGTCCATTCCGGCGGAAGCGAAAGCCAATTCAACAAACTCTCGCACGCTGTGAGTCTCGCCTGTTCCAATCACGAAATCGTCAGGTGACTCCTGTTGCAGCATCATCCACATCGCCTCCACGTATTCGGGCGCGTAACCCCAATCGCGCCTCGCGTCGAGATTGCCCAGGTAAAGTTTTTCCTGTAAGTCAAACTTGATCTGCGCGACGGCCCGGGTGATCTTGCGGGTCACAAATGTCTCGCCGCGGCGGGGAGATTCGTGATTGAAGAGAATGCCACTCGTGGCGAACATACCGTAGCTCTCGCGGTAGTTAACGGTGATGTTGTGCGCGAAAAGCTTGGCGCATGCGTACGGGCTTCGCGGCTGAAATACCGTGTGTTCGCTCTGCGGCGGCGGAGCGCTTCCAAACATCTCGCTCGACGATGCCTGGTAAAAGCGAGCTTTCAAACCAGTCTGTCGAATGCCTTCGAGCAATCGCAGCGCCCCAGTGCCGGCGACATCGGAGGTATATTCCGGAATTTCGAAGCTGACACGCACGTGGCTTTGCGCGGCCAGGTTATACACCTCGTCCGGCCGGATGTCGTAAAGGAGTTTCCACAAACTGCTGCTGTCGCACAAATCGGCATAGTGGAGAAAAAAGCGGCTGCCATGCTGATGCTGATCCGTGTAGATGCCATCCACACGTCCGGTGTTGAAGCTACTCGAACGCCGCTTAATGCCGTGTACTTCATAGCCTTTTTGAAGCAGGAACTCGGCAAGATAGGATCCATCCTGACCGGTGATACCTGATATCAGAGCTTTTTTCATCATTTAGAGATTGTCCAAGTCAGATTCATTTAGCCTAACAATTGCGGCGCGAAAAAAGAAGAGAACGTCGGGAAAAGAGTTGTTCAGTACCGGCTATGGAAAGCATCAGAAGTTTGCAGGAATGAGTTCCGCTACAAAACGTAAGCGCCCTGTAATTGCGGAACGATTCCCAGGTGGAGGACACGTACTTCTGCCGATCCATACGGCCTTCCTGCACCTGCCAGGGTTCAACGGGTGTTTGTACCGGCGATGAAGCGGCCACAAATTGATCCGGCGTCAGTACGACCCACGCGGTGTAATTACTGCTCGCACGGTGCGTACCAGAATATATAAATCAAGCCAGAGAGACCAATTGCGTATGTAATAGCTATCCAATGTCTCTTGGACACTCAGGTCCCCATCACTCCGCGTTGATACTTGCCATAACCCAGTCAGGCCAGGACGAACTTGCCTGCGGACCTGAAGGAATTCAGGGGCGAAACGCGAGTTATGGTAACCAGGGAACGGCCGCGGCCCCACCAAACTCATCTCCCCTTTCACAATGTTCCAGAGCTGGGGCAATTCATCCAGGCTCGTCTTCCGCAGGAAGTGACCGACTCCAGGCAGGATTCTCGGATCGTCCTTCAATTTGCAGAAACGCTCCCACTCTTCACTTGCATTTGGATTCGAGGCAAGGTGGGACTCAAGCATATCTTCCGCATTAGTAAACATCGTTCGAAGTTTCAGAATCCGCAAAGTGGTTCCGTCACGTCCTTCCCTTTCCTGCGTGTAGAATGGATTGCCTGGGCTGGTTTTGCGAATCCATAACGCACACAAACCAACCAACGGTGCGGCAACTATCAGGCCTAGGGATGCCAAGACTAGATCGATCATCCGCTTGATCCATTTCGCAGAAGGGTCCAATAGCTTTTGGTGTGTTTCAAATCCAGTGATTCCACCCAAATCTCTTGACTCGGTCCACTGAGTCGTAATCCCTACCAACTCCGGGATGATCAGAATCCTCGGGAAAATCCTTCTCCACCTTTGAAGATGCGAAACGAGCAATTCACGCGGCATGTCTGGGATAGCCAGAATCGCGTAACCGACGCCTAAGTCGCGGGAGATCGAATTAGCATCATTGAGAGTTCCGACCACAGGTATCCCCTCACAAATGCCGCGCTTTGTAGGATCGTCGTCAAGGAATGCCATGGGCCGGTACCCTAGCACTCGGTTCGCATTCAGGCTGCGAACAGTAGCGCGACCCGTATGCCCGGCCCCGATCACCAAAACAGGCACACCCCACCACGTCCTGCGGGCCATCAGATTGGTGGTCATTCCGCGACCGCAGCACACAAGTACAAGGGAAAACGCCCACGCCAACAAAAGAGCGCCTCGCGAATTCGCCCATGATTCCTTCGTGAGGAACATAGCGAAAAGAAACAGCAGATAGACAATACTAACGCCGCTGCAGATACGTCGCATATGTTCTACCGCTGTCAGGCCAATTCCAGGGTACTGCCCAGTGCACCCAAAAACACCGACACAAGTCACCGGCAGGAGAAGCATCTCAAACTGAAATGGGGCAATCGCCGGATTCATCAGGCGCCACAAGGCGAAACCGGATCCAACGGCTGTGGCCAGCATCACGAAGTCAGAGGCCGCAATGGTCGCGGCCATATAAACCGGGGAATAGGCAGATTTGGAGAAGGCTACGGCTTCAACAAGTTCGCCTCCCAGTGGAGCCGGGGTGTGACTTTCAGCAAATGACATATAGAAGTAAGTGTGATGGACGTTAGCCGGCGGTCTTTATGATCGCTGCTTGGCGAAGCTTTATTCCTAACAACTGCAATGCGAAAAGAACCATAAACCGAGGATTCTGCGTTAGATACCTTTTCCATAGCCGGCGCGGCTCGGTAGCTAAACGGTAAAGCCATTCAAGACCAAGTCCCATCATCCATCTCGGTGCTTGCGGTTTGGACCCGCCCAGAAAGTCAATCGCAGCGCCTATACCCAGCATTACCGCTTGGATCTTTGCCCTGTGCTCGGCCATCCAAATCTCCTGCCTTGGATTTCCGATTCCAACGAATAGAATGCGCGCTCCAGACCGTCCTATGTCCTCTATCACGCGCTTATCCTCTGCCGGCGTCAGTGAACGATAAGGAGGCGAATATGCGTACACCACATTCAACTTTGTGAAGCGCTCCGTCATTGCCCGGACAAAACGCTCAAGGGCAACTGACGAGGCACCATAAATCCCGACTGGTATACTGTTAATTGATGCCATTTCAAGTATTATCGGAGTCAAGTCCGGGCCGTACACACGCGTCGCGCTTTTAAATCCAAGCACCCTAAGTCCCCATACGAGTGGCATACCATCAGGAGTCACCAAATCCGCTTCGTTCATTATGGCCTGAATCCTCGGCGTGTCGTGCCCCTCCATTACTTGGCTCACCGTAGCACAATATACACACCTCGACTCCTTCCGGCATGTCCAATCCAAAATTCTTTCCGCAGCATCCTCGTAAGTGGTGGCGTCAACACGCATGCCTAACACGAGTCTCGAATGTAAAGGGGGTGGTGTCATTTTCAGATCAATAAAACGGCTCTCGTACGAGATATAGCAGCCGGTGTAACGGTCGCGCTAACAGTGATTCGTATCCCAGGTATGCTAGCGCTCTTGAATGGAAGGTGCAAAGACCTGGATAGTCAGTCATAGCACGCTTCAGGTAAAACTGCACTCTCGGACATGTCTTGAATCCCTCATTCACGGTTAGAGGCGCATCACGATTGATTCCCTCACGCTGAAAGATGTCCCACAGGTAACCGACACGGTGCTCAGCAATCCCCACTAACTGAAGCGCTGCAAAATCACACCAGAAAAGGTTGTCGGCTACCATCAACCAGTTCAAGTCCACCACATCACCGCGCATCGGACCGTTGCGCGTAAGCCCAAAGCGGCCGTCCATTACAGCGATAGAGCGAGGAAGCGCCTTATTCACAGCATAGATTACATGCTTAAAGTAAGGATGCAGCTTAAGCCTGAGCGCTGGTTCTTGGATCACGCCCCACTGGTTCTTAACCGCGAAACTGACACCTGTATTCGCATGCACTTTGGGGACTGGCATACTAATAAAGAGATCTGTCTCATCTAACAGCAAAGTGGGCAGCGGTACTGACAGGCGCCGCAAGGAGGAATGTACGATAATAGGCCTCGATGGAGAGTGCGACATGTTTGTGGTGCGAACACCGTATCGCTTGGCAATCTCTTCGAGACCTGTGCTCTTGAATACCTCATCCATCGAGAACTTATTGTAGCCGCCCGAATCAGACTCACAAATTGTGATTTTGTCTGTGTAGTCCTTCAGCACGCGAATCAGTGCTTCAACTGCGGCGGGATTCGTCATCACACCTGGCTTAAAAACCGGGAAAGTAAGGTTTGGCTTGATAGCCACACTGTCTGAAGACTTCAATGTGCCGTCAACACCGATGAATTTAAGTCCCTCCCGGATGGGAGTTTCGTAACCAGTTTTCAGAGCTTCAACGAAAAGTTTCGCCATTTCGAGTATTTTCTAACGGGAGTCTTTCTTGCAGTTTTTTGTCCACTTCAACGCAACCACAATCGGCAGGACAAAGGTCACAATTGACGCCCCTACCAACGTGCAATTTATGGTTCTTCCGGTTTCGTAACCATTCCAATGATCTTCTCAAAACCACCGTGGAACGTTGCCGCCGTAAAACGTTGACTATATCGTTTTCGGCCCTCGGTTCCCAGCGTCGACCTCAACTGGCCGTCGCCTATAAGTGCTTTGAGTAATGAGGCAAGTTCCGCACTATTCCCAGGCTCAAACAAAAGCCCCGTTCTGCCTTCCTCAACAACAGATTGCACGCCTCCCCACCTTGAGGCAACCACGGGCAAAGCGAACTGCATTGCTTCCACTACGACCAGACCGAAGCTTTCGCTTGGATGATGGCTCGGAAAACAAAAGATATCAGCCATCTGGTACTGCGACCACTTGTCACGAGCTACCAATTCACCTAAGAACTCGACTGAATCCGCCAAGCCCGCGGTCGACACGAAAGACTCCACGACTTTTGCGAATTCCGGACTTGCATAGGGGCCAACAACAGCAAGACGAAACACCGCGTCTTCCATTTTGAGCCGACGGCAAGCATCAAGTAGCACGAAGATTCCTTTTTGCTCCGAAACCAAGCTCAAAAACAAAATCCGAACTTCGTTACGATGGCTTCGTATTAATTCGTATCTAGAAGCGAAATCCTGGATTCCATTTGGCAGAATGCGGGTCACCTTCGCCCCTAACCTTAACCCATCAGGATAGTTTTCCGGAGCGGTGAGGACAGCACAGTCTGCGTTATTGTAAACCTTGAGTAGCAGAAAACGGAGAGGCCAAGGAAGGCGCGAAACGCGTTGAGAAGTGGTGGCTGCGTGAAAGTGAAATACAGTGTACTTGAACATCCAACGCGTGCACCCTAAAAAGACTAAATCTCTTAGGATCGGAACAACGTGCGGTCCAGCGACAGGATAGTAGAGAATATTAGGCTTGCATTGTACTCGGAGAACTATCGCTCGAAAGACTACTCGAATGAGCCGAAACACCTTTCCGGGTGTGAAACTACCCATGGCCGAAACATTATTAGAAAAATCAAAGTTACAATGAACAACCTTGATGTTAGTATAACAACCGTCAAGTATGTTGCTGATCACGACCGCTTGTCCACTACTTTCGGGTTGTGTCTGGCCAACAACGAGAACTGTTTTCATGTTCTATGTCTCCCAAGCGCTCAAAAAGCCTGCAGTGTCGCAACCGTACAACGATACAGGTTTCGCTGAATGCCCACGCACACATGAGAGATGCGCTTTCTTTTAGGCAGCACTCAAATCGAACTTCAGACATCCTGACCTCCACGGAAATTGGTGTGAGCCAAAACCGCTTACTGACGTGCGCGGCTCGGCTAGCGGTTGCCTGCTACTAACCGAGCCGCGCACGCCAGTAAGCGGTTTTTCGAGATCAATCGAATTTCCACTTCGCGGCCAAATTCCCCGCCGAGGTCGGGATGTCTGAACTTAGGTTTAGCCATGCAATGGCCTAACGCTGTAATCGCGCGGGCATATTCCTTCTAACCGGTAGAAACACCCGAGGGGCTACATCAAATGACTGAGTAACGATCAGCCTGCAACAACACGTATTCGCAGCGCAATGCACTCTGTGGATGTTTTCTTATGCTGAACATTAGCGCGTATTCTAGGGAAACGAGACGCACAAACAATAGTCCCCTCTTGCACCGGCTGGCGACAGCTGAAACGGACATTCGCCCCCAATCAGTAGACGCAATAGCTGCGATGAAAGTGGATGACGATAAGTCCGGGCGCTCCCCTCCGTTCGGATCATGCGTACCCTAATAGTCGTTGCGCGAAATCGTCAGGAGAACAAGAACTTGCGTAATCGCGAGCCGATTTTTCGTCAAAGCCCTTTACAACCCCGGTCACGATGAACTTACGAAATGCTTCTGCCACTGCGTCGATATCATGAACGTTTACAGGTGCGCCAAGCCGGTGCACGCGAACACAATGACCAACAAACCCTTCATCAGTGGCAATTAATGGACGGCCGAATGCTGCGGCACGGATTAGTGTCCCACTACTGCCATACGACCGCTCGTAGAGCGCCAGAACGACATCTGCATCGGCGATATGGTTGTCAAGTTCTTCATCGGAGACAAACCTGTCATCTAAATCTAGTAAAAGACCAGCCGGTGATTCAACTTCTCGTGCATTCTTAAGCCCAGCTAGCACAAGGTCGCGTTCGGCACCGTGGATGGCCCCAACGAGCCGGAGCCGAACTCGCCTCTGGTGATCCGGCTCAAGTGCAGCTAGTGCCCTGAGAACAACCAAAACACCTTTGCGGCGCGACAACTCACCACACAATAAGAATATGAGTCGGCTATCCTGGACTCTTTTGCGGGGGGCGAAATACGACATTGGGGCATCCGGTTCCGGCCCAATCGGATCTGGAATGGTAATGTACTTAGTTGTCAGCCACTTCACCTCAGCGTATTGCTGCGCGAAGGGGTCCAGCCCGAGCACTCGATGAACTCCTTGGCGCCACGCACATACATAGCACGTTATATATTTCGCCAGATAGAGGAAATGTTCTCGAATCCCGGCAGGTCGAAAGCCTTTACTTCGGTGATGAAAGCTCGCGCGAAATAAAAGCCCTGAAACGCATTTTCGTGGGAGCGGCGAGAAAGCTAACTGATACAAAAACGGATCCAAATAGAACAGCAGTATTTCGCAGTCGGACGCCTGTTGCGCGATGATGTACTCAACAAAGAGTGTTTCAACAATCGTTTGTATACGTACCCACTTCAACAGCCATATGTAAGCAGGGTGGTCCTCGATCACGACTGTGCGTTGGCGCAATATTATCTGATCCTCCGGTGCCAATTCCCGCTCGGTACGTATTAATAGTTCTCTTGCTATGAGTAGCCGGGTTCGCCCTTCCGTCTCCATTCGAAGGCCGTATCGGACAAGTTGCCTGAGATATTTGGGATGATGGCCAGAAGAAGCAAAATCGACGATTAGGACTTCTTTAGACGGCAGCCTGTTAGACATCTACAGTAGACACTCCCCTCCGGTGAAATGCCATAATCTGATTGCGCTGGATATTTATTCCTGCTATCCTGCTCGAACTCACTGATGAGGAGATGGCGAACATGCCTACTAGCGACGCGCTGAAGGGAAACCGCGCAAACTCCTGAAGAAAACTGTCCGTCGTATTTAATAAAAGAAAGAGCAGTAACCAAGACATCACGAGTGCCCCGGATCGGCGGCATCCTGGTTGCTGCATTAACTTTACGGACCACGCCAGACCAAAACCCCAAAAAACGAGAAACGCCGCCAGGCCAACCGCTCCGGTCGCCAAAAGTTCGTCGATAAAACCATTATGAGCTGCCGTAGCCATCCAACGCACATAATTGAACGCGTTGGCGAACTCATTTCCAGTCCAGAAAGCGCCGAACCCTTTTCCGACAAGAGGTCTCTCCGCAATCCGAGCGGTAAGGTAATGCCACAAGGGCAAGCGGCCAGTAAGTGACTCCACCGTGCTTGCACGCTCCCCGCGAGCCCAATATGGCATGATTGTCTCAGTTAGTGCTGATAATGAATCTTGCAAAAAAAGTACGCTGATTACAAAAGTGATACCGGCTAAAAGCAATCCAACCGCGCTCAAAAGGCTGCGTTTGCGCGCACTCCAAACAACTGCGACGAGCGCCATGACTGCGAAGATTCCTTCAGATCTTACTTTCAGCATGAATAAACACAGGAAAAAGAGAACCGAAACGAAACAGAAAAGATACCTTCGTCGTTTTGTAATAAACCACAATGAGGGCAGAGCATAAAGAATAGGAGGAGCGAGGTAGCCCCATATTGACCTCGCTGAAGACGTCCAGTCCGGGTTTAACAAGTTAGCCAAGTTGAGTTCTCCACCACTTATAGCGAGGACAAGACAAGCCGTACTCATTCCGGCATACATTAGGTGCCTTGCAAGTACGTTGATACCTGACGGTATCATTCCGTAGAACCCCACCCCTAAGCCGACGGAACCAGCCAAGATGAAGACGAATTGTATGAGACGGCGAATGCTGACTTCTAAGCTAGAAGTCCATAAGAGTGTTGCCATCGCCCAAACTACGTAAATGATTAAGGGTAGAAGCTGCCCGAGACTTCGCCTGCGAATTGCTGGATGTGGAGCTGTTACGATTGCGCCAATGCCAATGCACGCAAAGAAAGCTATTTTGATTTGGTTGTAGAGCGAACCAGCCTGCGTTGCTTCGGCCGCGAAGGTGAGACTATCGGATGCAAGATAGACAACCTGATAGAGCGTTGCGCACCACCAGACCACCAGGCCAGAACTAATCGCGCGAGTCCGAGTTGCAGAACCGTGGTAAGGCATTGGTTATTTATCCGGCTCACTTTGCTTTGCACGAAATCTTAGATTGTTGGGGCCTGTCTGCTCTTGAGATTGCCCGGAAATCCCAGGCGCCGATCCACCTCCGATTAATAGGCGATGATGGTCCCAGAGGTGGGCCTCAATCAGGAATATATAGCCCGCGACTGAGGAGTTTACGATCAATCCGGGAATACCGTCCAGGAATCCAAACCGAAAAACATAGTTACCAAGAAACCGTTTGATCGGTCGCCAAATCATCCGGATCACGGAAGGTTGGATGCCTTGTTCCCAGGCCTGCCGGGCTTCACACTTTGCGTAACGCCCTAATGTATCTGTCAGTTGCGCTGTGCTATCGTAACTAAGGTGATCAATGGAGTCAGCCCTGCTCAAGCGCAAGGCACGACCCTCCAACGAATCGTGCCAAAAAGATTGGATGTTGACGGAACGTGCTCGGAATGCCGATTTACGGAAGAATTTTCGGAAGACTCCTTGAGACCCATGTCCGTGCGGGCACCAACGGCCGAGAAAGCGATTGCGGCAGAAAAAATCTACCATATCGATGGTTCCCTGTTCAGCGATCGCTCGCAATCGGGAGCACGTCTCAGGCTTGAGACGCATGTCGGGGTCCATCACAAGAATCCAATCACCAGAAGCTGCCGTGATTGCTTTCGTTCGGGCTTCCGGTTCAGGTGCTTCCATCCTAGGGTGCAGAACGACCTTGCAGCCGAGTCGGCGCGCCAATTCAGCAGAGCCGTCCGAGCTTTCCATGTCACAGACTACAAACTCGTCCGCGAGCGCGCGAACTGAGTATATGCAAGCTTCAAGCACATGTGCCTCATTGCATGTGTTAATCACGACCGAGATCCGCGCCACGTTAAACGCGTCTCCAATACGACTCAATATGGTCCCCACCGAGCACGGTTACAATCGGGGCTAGCCAGCGGCTAAGTAGGAGAACTGCCGCGTAGGCTGGTGAACGCAGCGAAGAAAAGCGCCTGTCAACGAAACGCTGAACGATGGCTTCATTCCCGGGCACATGGTACTCGCGAGGTTTAATAAAACGCAGGTAAGAGAGGAATGCCAGTAGATGCTTAACTTGGAGAGGATGAGTGGTGGTTTCAAGAGCGATCTCCGAAAAACCCGTAGTCCCCACCGCCCGCCGAAGGGAAGTGGACGTGAAATAGCAAATGTGCTCGGGTGGGCAAATATGATGGAAGTGCCCCTTTGTGATCCTAGCATGAAGCCCTGCGAAGTTAGGGCAAGCAATAAAGAGAAGCCCCCCAGGAGCAAGTAAGTCTCGCAGGCAATGAAGGAGCACGATTGGATCCGGCACATGTTCGATTACGTGATTCAGTATTATGCAGTCAAATCGGCGGCCATCGAAAATACTTGTCGTAACTTCACCGCAGTGGATCTTGTGGCCTCGGGCCGACGCATACGACGCGCGCCCCTCATCTATGTCAACTCCATAAGTTTCAAAGCCTATTTCCCTCGCGATGTCCAAATAATGGCCAAAACCACAACCAACATCAAGCACGGAGCACGCTTCTGGTGCAAGTTCCCGCATTCGGGCGGCGACACGCTGGCGCTCCGCAGTATTCACGCTATCCTCCACGGCCGCAGCGTGTTGGCACCCGGTGTAGAACGCGGACAGTTCCTCAACTGTCGGAAATGGCATCGGCCAACCAAAGCCGCAGGCCGGGCATCTCAGGATCGAATAGGGACCTACTTGAAATATGTTTCGTGCATCAGAGCACCCGCACATGCGGCATCTGTTCATTGCAGCCCCCTTCTATTCTTGTTGGCCTCATCAGTCTCCGCGTAAGTTCGATTCCAGAACCGAACAAAATAATTTCGCCTATTAAGCGCGCGCTGGCGGCACCGGCCAAGCCCGATGTGTGGGTAAGTAAGCCGGTTAGGAAGAGTGACAAGACACCCGCCACAAGACCTGCCCACATTCCCAAATCAGGTCTACGTTGCGCACTCAGCGCAGCCCAAGGTAGCACCCTCAACCCCGCCACGGCGTAGGCCAGCGTGGAGAGAACCAGCACCGTAGCAGTTCCTGCGTACTTTCCTGGGTATAGCACTGAAAGCCAAAGATTCGGCGCTACCCCTACCGCGGTTGCGTAAGAAATAAACGCCAAAGCCAATGGCCCCGAAATGAGCCGCACCATGCGGACAAGAGCCTCACGCCCGGCCTGGGAGTAGACCCGCGCCAACTCAGGAGCGAGAACGCTTACGGCACCTGTAGCCAGCACCTGTATCGGAGCTAAGATTAGTCGATGCGCTTCCAGCGTTCCCGCAGCAGCGGCCCCGGCCATTGCGGCCACCACCGCGGTGTTTCCGAATAGGAGCAGCGAACCCGCGAGGTAGGTGCCAAGGACCCATCGCCCGAACTGCCAATTCTCTAGGAGGTGACACGCGCGCGGACTTACTGGACGCACCCAACGCCGAATCTGGATGAGGCCGATAGCGAGACCTAAGCCAGAGGAGGCGCCAATAGCCAGCAACACCATGGGGGCCGAAAGCGTTGAGGTGCGCCACATCCAGGCAAGAGCGGCCATCCTTGCGGCGCAGCAAACCAGATCGTTGGCTAGTACATGCGCGGGAAGGCGTTGGGCGAAGAGCACTTGGCGGCAAAATTCTTGTCCCTGAACAAAAATAATGGAGATGGCGAGCACATGGAGGCTTGCCGCAAAATGAGCCGGTGCCCATCTCGATGAAGCGAAAATGACAGCTGCCATTCCAGTAGAAGCCACCACACTGGCAGATGCAAGGCTCGATGCGTATGAGCGGAACTCCGTATCAGAACGCTGCCCGAGTACCACCATGGGTTGGCTGACGAGAGCGCTTTGAAACCCGCCCGAGAACAGAAGTGTCTGGAAAACCAGGACGTATGTCCCAAATTCCTGCGGTTCCGTTGATCGTGCCAGCAGAAATCCAGTTGCGAAGACTGTGGCACTGAGCAATGCTTGATCTATAAGCGCTGAAAGCGCCTTGCTGTAACGGGTCACGATCTTTCCCCCTTCAATTCTCAGATTGTTTCCCTTCGAACATAGTGTCTGGATTGAGGACGATTAGGAGCGCCCTTCGGGCGGTCTTCGCGTTTAAGTGCCCAAGGCCGTGCTCCAGAGCTTCACC
>CAIRSA010000301.1 GCA_903881085.1 uncultured Acidobacteriia bacterium | reverse complement strand
GACGTTCTCGATCAAGGATGTCAGTGGTAGGAACACTACTATCGTTACAGCAATTTTGAGTCTAATTTGGTTGACAGCAAAAAGCTCTCTAAACATAGCCCATTCTCTTCCCATTGCTTACACTTTCTATAATCAGGTGATGTTGTGTGACGTGGTATTTTCAATCGGCAGAGTCCCGAAGTATTGAGTCAATCTTTATTGTTGCTGTCGCTGGTACTGGAATTTCCTAAGAGGAACTTTGAAATATTGCTTGGGTGGTACAGGTTCCCACTATCCACTGCTCGCTGACGCTTATATTAGGAAGTTGCGCATCAATGTTGTCGCGATTCGATATTGTGATTACAGTTTGATTGCCAGGAACAACGATTCGAGTAATTTTGCCGTTAGGAAATATTGCGGTCAGCAAAATTAGGTCCGCAGAAGCCAATGGTGGAGTTAAATTTATCTGGATATGGTTAGGTTTGTAAGTCCACGTGGCATCCGGGGAACGTAAATCGGAGGCGGCTGCTTTGAGGATGAATCCGTGCTGACTGGCAGCTACGCATGCACTAGTGGCGAAGCAACTCACGCCGGAAACTACTCCATCGGGACTTACAGAACGACTCCACTTTGGCGGTAGACTTTGATCGAAAATTGCATTTTTGACCACACTGCCGCTTATGACCGCGCAGCTAATGTCCGATGTGGTTCCGGAACAGCTCAGCGCTGCAGAAGAGGAGAAGGGCAACCCGACTACGGGCGTCGTAAACCAGCTTCCTGCAGCTTCTGGCGAATACGACCACACGATCACATGGGAAGGTCCTATGGCTGCACAGAAGTCCAATGTTGCAGAGCAAGAAATGGACTGCAGCGCTGTGAGGCCCAAAACACCCCCAGAATTCCACTTCCCACCATTTAACGTTGGATCAATCACCGTAAAAATGTTGCCGGCGTCGTCGACTGCTGCACAGAACCTACTCGGAGTACAGCTGACGGAAGTGAGTTGAGCTCCGGAGTTGAGTGGTTCAACCTGAGTTTGCATCCACGATGAATTTCTTGATGGGTCCCCCACGAAAACAGATCCGTCTTCTGAGGTGGCAACACAGAAAGCTCCCACTGAGCAAGTTGCCGAAGTGAAGGCAACTCCTGGGTCCACCGCATCCTTGGACCATGACATGAAGTAGTCGTTTGATTGAAAAATCGAACCGAAACTGTCGACAGCAATGCACGTAGAACTTGTTTCGCAGTTCGAATCTACCAGGAATGCCCCCCTGGTTCCCTCGACACGAACTGGACTCCATGATGTGTTGGTTGAAAATGGAGTCGTCGATGAGACAACCTTTTGCCTACCATTGATCGATATGCACTCCTGAACCGAGAGGCAATTGACTCGTCGACTTGTAGCGAGATCCGCCGTTTTGCGAATTTTCCAGAAATTCACCGACGCGCCCTCCGTAGCCGTATCGCCCATTCGGTCCCCGAGAATACAACCTCCATCGGCCCAACAGCTCGCGGCACTCAAGCTTGCCCAAGGGCCACTATTGCTGTGCGGATTGGAAAGTCGAGCGACTCGTCTCCATGTCTCGGGCGCCTTCGGATTCTGAGTCGACCAGACCACACCATTCACTCCTACGGATACGCATGACGTATCCGAGCCGCACGTAACGGCCGCTAGGGCGCTTCGTGCGACACGGGTGCGAACCCAAGTAGAAAGTGGCCCCCCAGCCCACACGCCGATACCACCCTCCGTATCTGAGAAGGAACACAGGGAATCGCCGTGGCAGTCGATTGAGGATATGGAGGCATTCAAATCGTTCATTAACCACAACCAGACCCAACTTGAATTCCTCAATTCCATGCTCCACAGGTTGCCTCGAACGTCACCCACGAGGCAGAGAACTGCTGTCGGGCACCTCAAAGTTGAATAGATCGAGCGAACTGGAATCTGCGTTCGTTCCCACGAATTAGGGTCGGAGACATTATCAGAGCTAAGAAAGACTCCCGAGGCATCAAGTGCAGCGCAGAAACTGACACTGGGACACGAAACAGAAAGCAGCGAGTTGCTTCCCCCTACATTCACAATCGACCATGAATCCGACCGTCTCGGATTTCCCTGCAACAAATTGCCGGTGTTATCGACTGCCGCACAGAAGTTACTCGTGGGACACGATACGCCGGTGAGGGAACCAGATGAATCAATAACAATTGAACCAAAAATTACATGGCGGCCGACTCCCTGCTCGAAACGGATGAACCGGCCGTCGCTGGTCACAGCGCCGCAGAAACCCTCCGGTGCGCAACTAATACTGACAATTGAAGGCTCGAGGGTACCGTCTGTGAGCGCAGCAGGCTGTGGCTTGACCGCCCAATTGGACCTGATTGCGGCCGAACTTGGATCAATACCACTTGCTTGAACCAGTGAGAGTGGGAGAGCAAAGCCCATTAGAACAATAATGAGCCTTATGGATCGAATCAGCATATCTCCAAATCTTCCAAACTTACACCCAACGCCTCACCGCGCATCGCTAGGGTGACGGCGCTCTCCTCCCTGATCAGATGGGCAACCTTAGGGAGACCCGCGAGACACAATAATGATACCTGTAATACAAAATCCATGATCACAGCCGCTGACAAATTGGATCGACGCTCTGAGCTAGCCGAGTCGCATCGCGTGACATCACGTATTACAGCTACTTCCCGATTATCCGACTCAAGGAAGTGAAGAGCCACCCGTCGCTCCCTTGAGACTCAGAATCAGCCGATTCCCGAGCACCAAAAAGCAGTAGCGCAGCAATTCTCATTGAGGCTACGAGATACACAACGCCAGAAGCCGTTGTCGGCAGGAAGTTCCAGAAATTCCAATTGATCATGTGCCAAACAGAACCAAAAGTCCACAGAAACGCAGTTGGCAGAGTGTAGGCATACATCGCGATTCGAAACGGGCTAAAATCGGACCTTGTAGATTCGACAGTACCTGTCGCTTGCCATGTCAGTTGCTTGCCTCGTAATTCGCCCCAAATCGCGAATAGATGTGACCATCCATACACAATTTTCAAGCTGTAGATTTCCATTCGGAAGTATCTACAGCGGTGCCAAAGCGGCAGAACTATATAAGCGTAAACAATCGCAGGTAACAGGAAGACATAGTTTCGGATTTGCGCCACCTTTGGGTCAATAAAGAGCAGGGCGAGTGGGATCAGTGGGAGGGCGATGGATAAGGCTGCCGTGTTCATATAGTACAGAAAGCCTGAGAGATAAGAAAGCCTGACCCTCCAACCCATCTTCCTTTTCCAGAATTTTCTAGAGCCACATAGGCTCATGGAGCCTCGACACCACCTGTGCTGTTGGCGATAATACGCGAGAAGTCGATCCGGGCAAATACCTTTAGCAAGATTCAAGGGCAAATATTCAATATCCCAGCCTCTGAGGCGCACATCAAACCCAGTATGAACGTCTTCAGAGTGCATCATAAGGCTAAAGCCGCCATTTTCATCGAGCGCCGCTCTTCGATATATTGAGTTACTGCCTACGCAGATTGACTCGCCGTTCTTGTCCCGATTCTGTTGAATGGATCTGTAGAAGTATTCCTGGACCGCTCCTGCAGAGCGTTCGATCCAATTCTGATTCTCGCTAACGTCGAAAAATTGCGGAGTTTGGACGATGCCGAGCCGTGAGTTCCGGTAGAAGCAAGGGAGAACTTCGTCCAAAAAATCAGGTCGAGGCCGGAAGTCCGCATCGAAAAGTAGAATGAACTCCCCATTTGACAATTGATACGCGTTTTGAAGATTACCAGCTTTACG
>CAIRSA010000300.1 GCA_903881085.1 uncultured Acidobacteriia bacterium | reverse complement strand
GACAACATTCAGAATTGGGGAACCGGCGCCTCGCAATTGCCCAATGGCGACCGCCATCTGGAACACTCCATCTCAGTATTCTCCATTCCGCACACCTTCCGCTTCAGTTACAACTACGATGTGCCGGTCGGCAAAGGCAAGCAGTTCCTGGGTAACGCGCCGGGCTGGATGAATCAGATAGTTGGCAATTGGAAGTGGAGTGGCACCGGAAGCGTGCAGAGCGGGAGCCCGTTGCAGGCATGGCTCGGCAACAATGCCGGGTACCCCGAGGTTGGCGTTGGCCACATCCGCGCAAACATCAACTCAGGCGTCCCACTGCTGGTGGACAACTGGAAGAATGGCTGCAACAATGCGGCGACGCAACGCTGCCCGTATGTGAATTCCCTGGCATTGTTTTCGCCGCCATCGTTCATGACGATCGGTAACGCTCCGCGGGTGATGGACTATCTGCGCATGCCGCATCAGACCAAGTACAACATGGCGATCCTGAAGGAGTTCCCCATCCATGAGCAAATCAAGATCGCTTTCCGTGCAGAACTTTACGGCGCCTTGAACCACGTTTATTTTGGAACCAACGGCAACAACTTCAATATCTACCAGAACCTCGATTATTCAAAGTCAATTAACCCCGTGGTGACTCCGGCGAATATTAATCCAGCCTATGCCGACATCGGGGCGAATATTGGCGGTAATCGGACGATTCAGTTGGGTCTGAAGTTGTATTTCTAACGGCCATCAACTCACATCTCGCCGGCGGCACGCTCCAGTACCTTGCCGCCGGCCTTGCACCATCGGCGCAGGCTGTCATGCCAACCCGGGAATTCCGCCGGTGCTTTCACCAAACCTCTCAATAGGGGCCCCGATTTGCATACGATTCATCATATCCAGCAGCAGATTCGCCATAGGCGTTCCTGACGCCAGTTTCAGGTGCCTGCCGGAGTTCAACGTTCGCCCGCCCCGGCCTGCCAGCAACACCGGCAGGTTGTTGACGTTATGGATTCCGCCTTGCCCCAATTCGGAGCCGTAAAGGAGCATGCAGTTGTCGAGCAGGGTGCCCTCGCCTTCCGCAATCGAGCGCAGCTTTTCAACCAGGTACGCGAAGCAACTCACGTGATACCGGTTCAACAGCGTATAGTCGTGCAGGCGCTCGGATTTTTCGTTATAGTGCGAGATCGTATGATGCTGATCTCGCACGCCTGACTCCGGATAGGAATTCCACGATGCGCCATACCCGAACATCATCGTACTTACCCGGGTGGTGTCGGTCATGAACGCCAATGCCATCAGGTCCAGCATGGCGTGAATGTGTTCGTGCATTGTCTCGGGAGCAGCCGGCGGCGCCAGCGTACGAGGAACCTGCGGCTTCCATGACCCGCGATGCTTCTCCGGTTCGATCACGCGGTTGATCCGCCGCTCCACCTCGCGCAACGATTCGAAATACTGGTCCACGCGATGCCGGTCTTCCACACCTACGTTTTTTCGAAGCGCCTTTGCTTCTTCCATTACATGATCGAGTACGCTGCGGTCATCCTGGGAATCGGTTGCGGCCGGGAGTTCGTCCGCCCCGGCACGCGGCTTCGGAACCATACGCGCGAAGAGCCGGTCGAACGCATTTCGCGGGTTGGTCTCCTTGGGAACCGGCGTTGTGGGAGAACTCCAGGCGATATTCCGCGTGTACACGCAAGAGTAACCATCGCAGCTTGCCTGCTGCTGCAGCACTTCCGGCAAACCGAGTTCGAGAGACGGCAATCGGGTGAAGCGTGCCAGCCGTTGTGCAACCACCTGATCGGCGGAGATTCCGACGCGCACTGCACCTTCCTTCGGATAGGCGCCGGTAAGAAAGCCGGCAATGGCGCGATGGTGTGGCGCCTCTTTGCAAAGATTATTCGACAGCCCTGAGATGACCATCGTTTCCGTCTTCACCGGTTCCAGCGGAACCAGTGCTTCCGGGAGTACGCCAAGAGGCCCGGCCTCAGCGGGAAAGAATGTTTTGCCCCACACGCCGTTCGGAACCATGAAGCAGGCCATTCTAACTGGGGCCAGGGCTTTGCCGGCAGCGACGGCAACCGGCGTCATGACATCGAGCAGCGGCAAGCCTACCGCGACCCCAGCTCCACGCAGCAGCGTGCGCCGCGAAATCCGCCAATTCTCTCTCATTATTTTCCTCCCTCGCCGATTGGATTCCTGTATTGAAACGGATAGCTTTGGACAATGCTGTGGATCAGCAGGCTGATGCGGTAATTTCCGGCCGCGAGAGCCGCCTCCGCATCGCGCAGCGGCTTCTCGTCATAAAACTCCAAGCGCCGCCGCAATCCATAGGTGAACATTCTGCGCGCCAGGTTACGGACAAACAAGTCATGTTTGGAAGCGAGAAGCGTTTTGAGCTGCACCGGACCTTCAAACGTCTCGCCGCCCGGAAGTTGGCCAGCGGCATTCACCGGTTTGTCACGGTCTTTGGTCCGCCACGCGCCAACCTGATCGTAGTTTTCCAGCGCAAAACCAAGAGGGTCGATTTTGGCGTGACAACCGGCGCAAGACGGATCGCTGCGGTGAAGTGCGAGGCGGTCGCGCAGGGAGTCCACTACCTCTCCCTTCTTGGGAACCGGCAGCGGCTTCACCGAAGCAGGATGCGGCGGGGGCGGCGTGCCTAGAACCGCGTCAAGCAGCCACCTGCCGCGGCCTGAGAGGTTGGTTTCAGCCGGGTGCGACATGGAAAGGAGAACGCCAGCCATGGTGATCACGCCGCCGCGCTGATCGCGCACGGGGCCAGCGAGTTCAACGCGCCGCATCTCCTTCCCCACGATGCCAGGAATCCCATAGTGCCGCGCCAGTCGCTCATTGACAAAGGTGTAGTTGGCGTCAAGCAGGTCGAAGACGTTGCGGTCTTCGCGCACCACACTGTCGAAAAACAGGACCACTTCATCAAGCAGCATCTGGCGCATATCGACGTTGTTCTCGTGGAACGGTTCATCCCGATGCACCGCGAACAGGCTGCCCAGACCCAGCCACTGCGGCGCAAACTTTTCCGCAAGCGACTTCGATCGAGCGTCCTTCAGCATGCGAGTGGTCTGCGCGTACAGAACCGCTGGCTCATGGAGCCGATTCTGGCCAGCCAACCGGAAGAGCTCTTCGTCAGGCATGGAGGCCCACAAAAAATAGGAAAGGCGGCTCGCCAAATCAAAATCGTTCACGGCGTAGGGCTCGCGCACATTGCGTTCGTCCGTTACGTGAAAAAGGAAGTTGGGCGAGGCCAGGACGGCCGTAAGCGTCAGCTTGACCGATGTCTCATAGGATCGTCCACGGGCGAGGCTGCGGTCGAAAATGGTGAGCAGCT
>CAIRSA010000299.1 GCA_903881085.1 uncultured Acidobacteriia bacterium | reverse complement strand
GGGGACAATGCGGTCCGTCCCCTCCGTCCCCGGTTAGGCGTCGCGGGGGCGCAGGTAGAATTCGATGGCGTCCTCCGCCGCCAGACCCTTCGGTTCCTGCGCGGCTTCCGGGTGCGTGGTGCGGAAGCGTTCCAGCATGGTCGCCTGCAGCTTCGCCACGACGGAAGGATTGCCCTTGGCGACATCAGTAAATTCGCCTGGATCTTTCTTTAGATCGTACAGACGGATGTACCGGCCGGGCGTGGGGTTGTCGATTTCGTAGCCGTCCGTGCGCTTGCGCTTGCCCGTGCAGAAGATGAACTTCCATTGTTCGGTGCGCACGCAGGCCTCTTCATTTTCCAGATATTCGCTGAAGATATATTGTCGAGGTTTCGCTACGCGTTTGCCTTCGAGATATGGCTTGAGGCTCTGGCCGTGCGTGACCGGCAACGCATCGACGCCGAGCATATCGAGGATCGTTGCGGACACGTCGATCGATTCCGTGAAGTCATTTACCACGCCAGTCTTGATGCGGCCCGGTAGGCGCATAATGAGGGGCACACGCAGCGCCGGGTCATAGCAGCAGTGCTTTTCAAAGCGGCCGTGCTGGCCAAGCGAGTAGCCGTGGTCGGCCATGTAAACCACATAGGTGTCTTCTTCGAGCCCAAGTGACTTCAGGGCGGTGAGCACTTCGCCTACGTTACGGTCCACCTGTGAGACGGACGTGTAATAGGACGCGATGATGCCGCGCTTTTCGTCATCGCTGAGGTCGCGAAAAATGTTGGGGATCTGCCAGTTGTCCTCCGGGCCCACACGCGGCACCGGGAAGCTCTTGGCATCGAAACGATTCACGTCATCGATGGCGAAATCGTATGGCGAGTGCGGATCAGGGAAACTGCACCACACCGCGAATTGCGAGTCTTTGTGCTGCTTCAGGAAATCAATGGCGCGGCGCGCGGTGAAGGTGCCACGCATCTCCTCGTAGTAGCGCGGATAGGGAAGCTTTTCCGCATTGAGCCAGATGCGCGCCGGGTCTTTGAACGGCCGCCAGGCGGGCTTGGTCTTCATGCCAGGCGGTGGAGGCTTGGGGCTGGGGTTGGCGTTCCAGGCGCGCTGGATGTCCTGCTCTGTCATCATCGTGTCGAAGCCGTGAAGCCCCGGCTTTGATGCGCGATTGAAGTGCATCTTGCCGAACACCGCGGTCTGGTAGCCTGCCGACTTGAGTTGCTTGGCAAGCGTGGGCTTCGTATCGTCGAGCGGGGTCTTCAATACAGTGACCCCAGCCATGTGCGGCATCTGTCCTGTGAAGAACGACTGGCGCGAGGGCGTGCACACTGGCGAGTTGCAATGATGCTTCGCAAAGCGCATGCCCTGGCTGGCCAGGCGGTCCAGGTTCGGCGTTTGCGCGCGCTTGTTGCCATCCGCGCCAAGCACGTAGCCGGCGTGATCATCGGCAATCAGATACAGGAAATTCGGTTTGCGGCCGCTAGCGGCCTTTGCCGGGAGCAGCAGGCTTGTTTGTAGAAGGCTTCGCCGTGTGATCATCAGGGTCCTTTTCTTCGGCCGGCGGCTTGACGATCGAGACCACATAGTAGGGCGTGGTGGTCTTTGGGTCGGGCTCAAACCATCCGGATAGTTCGCTATTCAAGACTTCAAAATAGTACATCAAATCCCACTGTTCTTTCACGTCCTCGGCAGGGATGGTGAAAACCGCCTTATTGGCGGGGGCTTCCATGGTCTTGAATTTGGCCAGTTGGTTGACCGCCCGATAGTGCAGACGAACCGTGGTGGCCGCGCTCTGCGGCGGGATGGTGAGCGTAAGCGAGATGCTCTTGTCAGGCGGCGCGGTCTTCACCGGAACATGTTTGAACACGGGGCGGGGAAGACTTAGCGGCCAGAACGGAGGAGGCAATTCTTCGGTAGAGGGTGCGGAGATGACAAGGCCGGAGAAGGCCCAATCGCCCTCAGGGAACACGACGTCCACATAGCCGTTGTTCGCGGTGAGCTTCGAAGTTAACACCGTGCGGTCGGGTTTGATCAGCTTGATTTCAAATTCGCCCGGCCCTGTGCGAACGCGGAAGGTCTGCGCGCCGCGTCCTGCGATGTTGCCGCTGTAGAGGGCATTTTCAGGAAGCGCCTCGGGCTTTTCTTCGGCGGCGCGGATATCGCGGTAAGAGGCCGGCGGCGGACCATTGGGCGTGCGTTCTCCGGCGGTGGCCCAACCGAAGCCTTTCGCCTCGTCAAACAGGGATGCTTCGTCGACTGCCGTGAATCGCGGCTCCACGCGGTTCGTCCACAAATAAGGTGTGCGCTTATAGTCGGGGCCGCCGAAGGGGTTTATGCGCGGGCCGAAATCGAAACCAAACAAAAAGCGGCCGAATTGTTCGAAGATGGCGATGCGCTCATCGAGCGTTTTCTGGTCGTGCTTAACCCATGCCAGCTTGTCCGCCCAGTGGCCGGTGTCCTGCGGGCCGACCGCCATGTGCGGCGGATAAGCATCCGCCGTGAGCTTCCCCAGTTGTTCCCACACAGCTGCTGCGCCGCGCAGTTCGCGCTGCGCGGTGAACAGTGGCCCGTCACGCGGATCGCGATAGTAAGCCTCCAACTGATCTGCAGCCAGTTGCTTGCGGCCATGGTAGCGCGCCAGCAACGCAAGAATCCGCAGATCGGTTTGGGTCGATTTCCACTCCTGATTTTCCGCCGGGATGGTCTTCCCCGCGAGTTCGACCTCTTGCTCTGTTCGCAGCGACATTCGGTGCAGTTCCGTAGCAGTCTGCACTGGGGTCTGCTTGGCCGAAGCTATATGGTTCAGGCGGTTGTTGACGGCCTCAGGAATCGAGGCGATGAAGCGCGGGTCGCTGGGCAGCACTTCGCGATAGGAGTCGATCAGCCCGCCTGGATTGATCTCAGGCCAGATATACATGTTGGGGTCGGCCAAATGCACGGCGACGATTTCATTCAGCACGCCGCTGGCATTGCGGTAGGCCTCCATCACATGCGGGGCGGCGGCTTTACCGAAGCGCGTTTCGAGCTCGTGCATCCAGATGCGGTCGCTCGTCTTGGGGTCATAGCTAAGGCGCCCCCATAGTGTATAGAACATCCAATAGCGCTCAAATTCGTACTTGCCCGGCGAAGGCAGTGTCCACTTGCCGGGCTGGTTCCCGAAGCCTTTCTGCGCCAGCGGCGGATCGATTTCAAAACCGATGGAGCCGGAAAGCGTGAAGGTGCCGGTGGCGCGCCGGACATAGTCGGGATCGCCCCAGCGCAGTAGGCGGTGTGAGCCGAGGCCCCACAGTTCCCAGTAAAAAGAATATGGTCGAGGTGTTTGGGTTGCTGCATGTGTAGGTTCGCCCACGCGCGTCCAGTCAGCGAGTTCTTCGCGCAATGGCGCAGGCGCTTCGCTGCTCTTCGGGCGTTCTAAAAAGTTGTGATAGCTATAACCCGCAAATGTTTCGGCTGGCTGATAGGGGCGGCCCAGATCTTCGGCCCAATACTTGGTGGAAAGGCGCACTGGCACACCCGAGCCGGTTGCGGCCTGCAGCATTTCAGGCCGCATGGTCCAGCCGCGCAGATCGAGCGTAACCAAACGCCCAACATCTTTCAATGCGGGATAAATGAAATCGCGATAAAAACGAAACCTGTGAGGCGTTGGGGATTCCCGATTCGGAGTTCGTGCGCATCTGCACACTGCGGATGGCGGGGCAGCGGCGTAAAATCTCTTTCAGTGCCTGATTGCTGTACGGGCCGATGTTCTGCGCGGTCAGGCCTTCCACCGATGGCTTCATGCCGGTTTGAATGTTGTGTTCCCAGATGCCGAGAGTGAAATCGATGCCGTAATCGGCGGCAGTCTGCGAGATGTACTGCAGCATTTCCAGGTTGCGGGCCTGCTGCGCGGCGGTGAGGTTCTTAGCGCGAATCATCGGAAATTCGGGCAACGAAATCAGAAAGGGATAAGGCGGGGCAAGATAATCGGTCTGGTGCGCGAACACCAGATTCAAGCGGTTGAAGCGGTTGCGGGCAAGCATCTGCAGGTATTGCTGCCAGTAGTCGCGCGAGTAATACCAGTCTTCCTCCATCGCCTGGTTGTGCAGAAAGATGCGCACGCCGCGCATACGTACGGTGGGGATTACATGCATGGGCGTGAGTTTGCCTGCAGTGCGGATCTGCTCCGCGGCTTCGAGCAAACCGTACATCAGGCCACGGCGGTCACCGCCCGTGACGCGGAAAGGCGTTATGCGGAACGATTCCGGCGGATCGTCAGTGATCTCTCTAATCAGACGCAGCGTGAGTCCACGCGCGGCGGCTGCTTTTTCGAGTTCGGCCACGCCAAACTCAACCGCTCCGGCAAATGCCATAGGCGCCAGAACCAGCGCCAAAATCATCTTCATCAGTCGTCAGACTCCATCTCCTCCGAGAGGGACTTTCGAATGGCTGAAAGGATATCGCCTTGAATGAAATATTATACAGGAGGACGGTGATGCATCGATGGCGGTTGCATGGAATTCTAAATTAGACGAATGGGTGAGCCACGGTTTACTCGATGCGGAAGTCGCGCAGCGCATTCGTGCATACGAAGAGGTGGCCGGCGCGGGGGGCGGATTGCGATGGCCGATGAGTGTTGCCCTGGCGTTTGGCGGGCTTCTGTTGGCGGCGGGCGTGCTGCTGTTCGTGTCAGCGCATTGGGAAAATATTTCGCCGTCGTTCCGCTTCACCATAGTGGTTTCGATGGTTATGGTTTTCCATTTCGGTGGCGCGCTGGTGTCGGAAAAGTTTCACGGGCTTTCGCTCACCCTGCATACGATAGGCACCTTGGCCTGTGGGGCGGGCATTCAGCTGTCCGGACAGATCTTCAATCTTGACGAGCATTGGCCTAGCGGCGTGATGTTGTGGGCGCTGGCCGCGGCGGTGGGCTGGGCGATCTTGAGGCATTGGACGCAGGGGGCCATCTTTGCCGTGCTTGCGCCGTTCTGGGTGCTTGGCGAGTGGGAAGTTGCGTCGAATCACTTTCGCGACGCCGGTGAAATGGTTTCTGCCGCTGGCGTCCTGGCATTGGCACTCACCTACTTTTCGGCACGGACCCAGAAATCGGACGACCCTTTGCGCGTGGCCCTTTGCTGGATTGGCGGACTGTTTCTGTTGCCGCTGGCGGGGATCATCCCCAGAATTGGTTGGAATGAGCATGGCGAGGTCGTGCCTGCATGGCTGGTTGCCAGCCTAGTTCCGTTGGCGGTGGCCTGGCTGCTTCGGCGTGAAGCGGCGATCTATAACGTTGCTGCTGGCGCATGGGTGCTGCTGCTCGCCTTCACCACGCATCACTACGACAACTTGTGGACGATCCTGGTGTGGGCCCTGGGCGCGGTGGGGATGACCGCATGGGGCGTTTTCGAAGCGCGGGTCGAGCGCATTAATATGGGCATCCTGGCGTTTCTGTTGACGGTGATCACCTATTATTTTTCCAATGTCTTTGACAAACTGGGTCGGTCGTTCAGCCTCATCGGGTTAGGCATTGTGTTCCTGGCCGGCGGGTGGGCGATGGAACGTTTGCGGCGCGGATTGATCGCGCGTATCGCCAAGGAGGCCAAATGAAACGCGGGCTTTTGTTGATGGCATTGCAGACTGGAATTGTGCTGACTACCGGCGCGAAATATTTAAAGGACCGGGCCAACTTGCCGCGAGCCTGGGCGCCGGTTCAACCTTTCGATCCGAATCTGCCAATCAGGGGACGGTACGTGCGTCTGGGCGTCGGGATAGTGCTGGATGGACCGCAAGGCGGCTCTGTAAACTTATCGGTAAAAAACGGGCAGTTGCACGGGGCTCCAACTTCGGAAAACACGGGCAACTCGGTTTGGGGACGGCCGGAGGGCGACACGACGCGGCTCGCTGCGCCGGTAGCGTTCTTCATTCCTGAGCACGTGCGAGACCCCTCGCGGCGTGCTGCCGGCGAAGAACTTTGGGTTGAAGTCAGCGTTCCAGTAAAGGGTCCACCGCGTCCCATCCGCCTGGCGGTGAAGAAAGCGAGTTCCTTTGAAGTGCTACCCCTGGATTGACGTGGTGAACCAGTCAGGGTAGTCTAGAGATGTAGGAGCGCATATGAGACAATTCACACCATCCCGCCATTACATGCAGGCCGGGTTGTTTGCATTGGCGCTGGCGCTGCTCACCGCCGGCCTGGGGCTGCAATGGCCATTGGTAGCTGTCGCCTCGGTGCTGTTTTTTCTCAGTGCCGCATTCGTCTTCTGGCTTGCCTTCCGTCCTGTACTGGAAATCACCGATACTCATTTGAAAGTAGGCAAGCGCCTGATCCCGTGGAATTCCATCCTGCGTGTCGACCGCACCGGCTGGGTTTCTCCGCTGGCGCTGAATCTGACGCTGACCGACGATCAGCGCGTGTTGATCATTTATCCCGGCAATTTGGACAATGCCACGCGCCTGCTACAGCAGATTCGCCGCATGGCGCGCCAATCGCTGATCGACGGCATGTCTCATCGCCAGTTTTGGGGAGAGGCCGCAATTCCGCCTCCGGCTTCGGAGCGCAAGGCCTTGCCCGCGCCCAAATATCAATTGCTGAACAAAGAAGACGAAGAGGAAGTGGAACGCCTGTTCCGCCAATTGAAGACAGTTGGGCACATCGATCCCAAAGCAACTTCGGATGAGAGCTAAAATTCTCAAGACCCGGCTTCGATGAAAAACAAACAATCGAAATTTAGGCGAGTTGCTGTCTATTTGTGCCCGCTTTTGCTGGTTGGCGTGATTCTCTATGCCTCATCGCCGATTTGGATGGCGGGACTGGGGCGGTTTTTGGTGGTGGCCGATGCGCCGGTTGCCGCGGATATCGCTGTGCTGCTGGCAGGCGATGAACTTGGCGAACGCATGACTACGGCAGCCAGGCTGGTTGAGTCGAACCTGGTGCCGCAGGTTCTTGTCAGCGGTCCATCGGGTCCCTATGGCACTTGGGAGTCAGACCTGGCGATTGAATGGGCAGTGCGCCAAGGCAAAACTAGGGAATGGTTTGTGCCGCGCCGCATGACGGCGGATTCGACAGCAGAAGAGGCGGCGGTTTTGGTTAGATGGCTGCGGGATCGTAACATCAAGCGAATCGATCTGGTTACCAGCAACTACCACACGCGCCGTGCCGGCGCCATCTGGCGCGAGCATGCGCCTGACCTGGAAATTCACGTTGTGGCCGCGCCCTGCAAGGATTTCGACCCCGAGCATTGGTGGCTTTCGCGCCGTGGAAAGAAAATATTCGCCTTCGAATGGCAAAAGACCATAGGCCGGATATTTGGGCTCTAACATGAAGCAGTCTGCGCTTACTCTTTGGCCTTACATGCGGCGGTACTGGCGCGGCATGGGGTTGGGACTTGGGGCGCTGGCATTGAAGGACCTTCTGGCCGCAACGCTGCCAATCGTTATGCGAAGCGGCATCGACTCCTTGACGCAAGGCTTCCGTATTGAGACGGTGTGGTGGCTGGCGGCGGCGCTGGTTTTGATTTCGGCGCTAAAGGGCCTGTTCCAATATTGGATGCGTGTCATCATCATCGGCATTTCACGCGACATCGAATACGAGTTGCGCAACGATCTGTTCACGCGGCTGATTTCCCTCTCGTCTAACTTTTACGCCCGATTCCGCACCGGCGACATTATGGCCCGCTCCACCAACGATCTGAATGCCGTCCGCATGATGCTGGGTCCGGGCATCATGTACTGGACCGAGACTTCGCTGATGTTTGTACTGTCAGTTGCGGTCATGTTGAGCGTGGACTGGCAACTGACGCTGCTGGCGCTGCTGCCGGCGCCGCTGGTGAGCTTTGCCGTCGTCTACTTCGGCGGAAAGATCCACAGCCGCTTTGAACAGATTCAAAAAATGTTTTCCGATATCAGCAGCCGCGTGCAGGAAAACTTTGCAGGCGCGCGGCTGATCCGCGCCTATGTGCAGGAAGATGCGGAGATGGAGCAGTTCCGCAAGCTGAATCTGGAATACATTGGACAGAACCTGCGGCTGGTGAAGACTACCGGACTGTTCATGCCGCTGTTGCAGGCGCTGATCGCCGTCACATTTTTGATCGTATTGTGGGCAGGTGGCGCGCGGCTGCTGGCGGGCAAGATTTCGCTCGGCAGTTTCGTCATGTTCAATACCTACATGGGCATGTTGATCTGGCCGATGATCGCCATGGGCTGGGTGGTGAACCTGATGCAGCGTGGCACGGCGTCGTTGTCGCGTATCAGCGAGATTCTCGATGAGAAGCCTGGCATTGCCGCGCCGGCTTCGCCGCGTCCGCTGAACGAAGTGCGCGGAGAGATTGAGTTCCGCAATGTCACGGTGCGCTATGGAGAAATGGACGCTCTGCATGAGGTGAGTCTAAAGATCCCAGCCGGATCCACCATTGCGATTGTGGGGCACACCGGGTGCGGCAAGAGCAGCCTGATGCAGTTGATTCCGCGATTGCAGGATCCAACAAGTGGTCAAGTGTTGCTGGATGGCCTTGACCTGCGCGAGTTCCATCCGGCGGATGTGAGGCGGCACATCGGCATGGTGCCGCAGGAGACGTTTTTGTTCAGCGCCACCATCGCAGAAAATATTGCGTTCGGCGTGCAATCGGCCACACGTGAAGAGATTTTGCGCGCTGCGGAGATGGCGGGCCTGGGGCCGGATATTCAGTCGTTCCCCTTGGGGCTCGATACAGTCTCGGGTGAGCGGGGCATTACGCTTTCCGGCGGTCAAAAGCAGCGCACGGCGATTGCGCGGGCCCTGTTGCGCGATCCCAAGATTTTAATCTTGGATGACGCTCTGGCAAGTGTGGATACCTTGACCGAAGAACGCATCCTGCAGGAATTGGGCCTGGTGATGCGTGGGCGGACAACGATTTTGATTTCGCATCGCGTTTCGACAGTACGCCATGCCGGCCGCATTTACGTGCTGGATCATGGACGCATTGTGGAGCAGGGAAATCACGATGAGTTGCTGGCGGACGGCGGCTATTACGCCGGGCTGCACAGCAAGCAGTTGTTGGAAGAAGAACTGGAGGCAATCTGATGTTCTTGCCAGTGCTATTGCTTACTGCGGCGATGGCGCAGCAAGCGCAGAACCCGTCGCCGATGGTGGAGCATACTCGCACGCATCCGCGGTTGACGCAGGCAGAACCGGCGGGGCGCAGAGAGCCGCTGGCATTGGGCACCTTGTTTATTCCCCAAAAACTGATAAAGAAAAAAACTCTGCCGTTGCTCGTATTTTTCCATGGCGGCAAGTGGGTGCCAGAAGTGGTGGCAGCGAAAAATGGGCACATCGCTTCTATCGCCATCCAAATCGGCTCCGGCTCTGGCGTGTATGCAAGGCAGTTTGAAGGCAACGCGAAGTTCGAAGAGCTACTGGCCGAGGCCGAGCAGAAGTCGGGCCTGAAGTTCAAGCAAGTGACGATTGGTGGCTGGAGTGCAGGCAATGGAGCGGTGCGCGAGATTCTAAAGTCGGCCGATTCTTATGCCCGCGTGCAGCGGGTGCTGATGATCGACGGCATTCACGCCTCCTATGTCAACGGCAAGCCGGGGCCGCTCGAATCAGAGATAGTCGCCGATAATTTGCAGATCTTTTTGAAGCTCGCCAGGGATGCGATGACCGGCCGCAAGCAGGCGATCATCACGCATTCGGAGATCTTTCCCGGAACGTTTGTCAGCACAACGGAAACTGCCGATTATCTTGTGGCGCAACTGGGCCTGAAGCGCAAACCGGTTTTGAAGTGGGGACCGATGGGCTCGCAGCAGTTGAGCGAAGTGGAAAAGGGCAAATTCCTGCTGGTGGGGTTCGCGGGCAATTCCGCACCCGATCATGTCGACCAGTTGCACTCTCTCGCCGATTACCTGAAATGGTTTCACTAACGGCACCCGCGGTGAAGCAGGCCGCGCTGGAATGCGGCTTTGAACTGGCGGGCGTGTCCCCGGCTTTGCCTACCGCCGGTGCAGAGCGATATCAGGCGTGGGTCGGCAAGGGCTATGCGGGTGCGATGGGATACCTTGCGGATTACCGTGCCGAACGGCGCAAGGACCCGCGATCGCTGATGGCATCTGCTCGTTCGATTCTTTGCGTGGGCAAGCTGTATAACTCGCCGCGGCCTTATTCCACGGCCTTTTCCGATGCGGAGCTAGGATGGATTTCGCGCTACGCTTGGGGCGATGACTACCACGATGTGCTGCGCGCCGGCCTGGAGCGCGTGGTTGCGCGATTGGGTGTTTCCGAGTATAAAATCTGCGTCGATACCGCACCTTTGTTGGAGCGCAGCTATGCGCGGCTGGCGGGACTGGGTTGGATCGGCAAGAATACTTGCCTGATCAATCAAGGTCAGGGCTCATGGTTCTTTCTGGGCGAGGTGCTGCTGCCCTTCGACCTGGAACCGGATGCGCCGCCGCCGGACCGGTGCGGCACATGTACCCGCTGCATCGATGCGTGCCCCACGGATGCGATTGTTGCTCCATTCGAACTGGACGCGCGCTTGTGCATTTCGTATTTCACGATTGAACTACGCGGCGCCGTACCCGAAGCTGCGCGGGCAGGAGTTGGGAATCATGTCTTCGGCTGCGATATCTGCCAGGATGTATGCCCGTGGAACCGGCGGGCGGCGGTGACCGAAGAGGCTGCGTTCGCGCCGCGCACTATGAACCCGCCGCTGGAAACGCTGGCTTCATTGACTAAGACCGAATTTGATGAGATGTTTCGATCCAGCCCCGTGCACCGAGCGAAATACTCAGGATTTCTTCGCAATGTGGCGGTGGCGATGGGCAACAGCGGCAGCAAGAAGTTCCATGCACCGCTGGAAAAGATGGCCGCCTGCGGCGATGCTATCGTCGCGGAACATGCGGCGTGGGCTCTGGGCCAACTAAGATGAGTAGAATGCTTCTTTGCCTCGCTATGCTTGCCGTGCCCTTGTTTGCGGCTGATTCCGCCACTGCCCGTGGGTTTGAGCACTTCTACAATCTGGAATACGAGGAAGCAAAGATCGAATTTGAAAAGGCGATCGTTGCTGACCCGCAAAACCCCGAGACTTACAATCATCTGGCGCAGGCGATTCTCTATCGCGAAATGCTGCATGCGGGGGCGCTCGAAAGTGAGTTAGTAACGGGCAACAATCCCTTTTTGCATCTGCCGAAGATCAAGCCATCGGCCAAAGACCTGTCGCGTTTTGACGAGTGTATCGCCAAGGCGGTTGACCTTGCCCAGGCGATGGTGAATAGGAATCCGAACGACACCAAGGCTCTCTACGTGCTGGGCATCGCCATCGGCCTGCGGTCGAACATCAATTTTCTGGTTCGCAAATATTGGACGGATTCGCTGCGCGATGCGACGGCAGCGCGCAAATTGCACAACCGTGTTTCCGAACTGGACCCTTCCAATATCGATGCCCGGCTGGTGCAGGGCTTGCATGATTACGTTGTGGGCAGTCTGCCGTTTCACTACAAATTACTTGGGTTTTTGGCGGGATTTCATGGCGATCGCGACAAGGGCATGAAGACGGTCCAGCTGGTCTCGGAGAAAGGAAACATCAATAAACTGGACGCCAAGGTTCTGATGGCCGCACTGTACCGGCGCGAGCGGCGTGCGCAAGAGGCTGTGCCTTTACTCGAAGAGCTGGTAAAGCGCATGCCTCGCAATTACCTCTTGTATCTGGAACAGGTACAGATGTTTGCTGATCTGGGCCGCAAAGACGATGCATTGAAAGCACTGGCACAGTTGGATGAGATGAAGCGCGAAGGACTGTTGAAGACCATGCCGGTGGAGAAGATCTTCTATGCACGGGGCAATCTGCTGTTCTGGTATCGCGAGTACGATACTGCGTTGACAAATCTGAATCGCGCCACTGCGAATACGAAAGACCTGGACCTAAACACAACCGTGAACGCATGGCTGCGCACAGGCCAGTGCCTCGATATGAAGGGCCAGCATTCGCAAGCCGTCATCGCCTATCGCCAGGCGATCAGCGACGCGCCGGACTCGGATGCCGGCAAAGAATCAAAAAAGTACCTATCAAGCCCCTACGTTCGCAAGGACTGAACCGTCCAGCAGCATGCCGGTGATCTCTTCCATGCGGTCCACCACGATATCGGGCGGCTCCTGTTGGAACGATTCAGGCTGGAAGCCGTAGGTCACCCCACAGGAGAGCACGTTTGCGTTTCGCGCCGTGCGGATGTCCACCGAGCTATCGCCGATCATGATGGTCCCCACCTTGCTGGCGCCAGATTCTACACAAAGCTGATGGATGCCGATGGGATGCGGCTTCTTTTGCTCGAAGCTGTTGCCGCCGTAAATGCGGAAGAAATGGCTGGACAGGCCTAGCCGCTCGATCATAAGTTCGCTGAAGCGGACCGGCTTGTTCGTGAGAATCGCCATGCGGCGTCCGGCGTCTTTCAGCGTATCCAGCGATTCGCGAACGCCAGGATAAAGCGTTGTGAAGTCGAGCATGTGTTCGCGGTAGTAGCCGAGAAAGAATTCATGTGCACGTGCGACATCGGCTTCGCTGGCTGCTTCGCCGAGAGAACTGCGGATGAGCGCGTGCGAACCGCGGCCCACATAACTGGCCACCAGATCGTCGTCCAGATGTTCCAGTCCCATGTGTTCGCGGCTGGCATTGACGGAGTTGATGAGGTCGCGTTTGGAATCGACCAGGGTGCCGTCGAGGTCGAAGATCACTAAGTCCATCTAACCATTATCGGTGATGAATGGGATTTGAGCAGCATTGACAGTTTGTTCAATTCCGTTAGCGACTTTCTGGGCAAGATATTTTTCAACTGCTGATAAAAATGAAACCGCCTTTACGCTTTCGATAGAGAGCTGTTAACACAAACGTCCAGGGCCTGTTGCGGAATGCAGTGGTTCGGCTTCATAAGGGGTTATCAATGGTCTCTACAAGGATTCATCAATCACGCGCACATGGCTGCGTGCTTCCGGTATTGCAAAAGCTCGCCTTCCTGTCTGCGGTGGCCTTTGCTGCCTCCAGCGATTCATTTGCGGCAACTTGTCCGAATGGTACGGGCAGTTTGACAGCGTTTATCGCTATCGGCTCGGGCAGTTGCACCATGTTCGACAACTCCACCATCTCAAACGTCCGCTTCAGTGTCTCCTCTGGCTCAAATCCCACTGGAAATGTCATCTTCGGCGGAACCTACACCCAAGCTTTTGTCTTTCAAGGCTTCACCGCGCCAGGCGCTGGAACTTTGACCTTTAACCTCGCCTTCACGGTTACGGCGCCTCCCGGCGGTTATGGGTATGGCGGCGCCACGGTATACGGAGTCTCGATATTGAGTGGAACCAATACCTCGGAGACTGTTACCGGCGCGTTATGCGTTGGCGGCACGTTTGCAACAGTCCCTGCTGGAGCCTGTCCCGCGACCAGAGTCAACATCCCTTCCTATACCAACTCTCTTGTAGGCGGTAACCCTACCTTCCCATCCGCGACTGCCGTTACCTTCCCGGCCAGTGCCGCGAGTGTGGACATCTCTATTTCAGAAGCCACGACTGGCGATCTGTTTCAGGGCGGAATCAACCTGATTCTCAACGAGGTGCTCCTCCCGACCCCAACTCCAACCCCCACGCCTACTCCGACCCCAACGCCAACACCGACCCCAACGCCTACACCCACTCCGACTCCCACGCCAACTCCAACACCTACGCCCACGCCCACGCCCACGCCCACACCGACTCCCACGCCCACACCGACCCCGACCCCCACGCCGACGCCAACACCGACTCCGACGCCAACACCCACTCCCACTCCCACTCCAACACCAACTCCGGTAACCCCGATTCCAACTACCGGCCTGCTCGGACTGGTCGGCCTGGCAAGTCTTGGTGCTTTCGAGTTGCGCCGTCGTCTAAAAAGATAACGAGCCTGCGGCGTTTGGTAAGATGCCTGAATGCGGATTAGTCGTAGAGGATTTCTAGGCGGCGTTGCGGCGGCGCAAGTAGCACGTGGAATGGCGGGATTGAAGGCCGGGGCGGCGGTGGTGAACATCACGCCGACGCTCGGCTGCTCGCTGGCGGGCGGCATGCGCGACAACATCGCCACGGAGATCCATGATGAGTTGCACGTGCGCGGCCTTGTCCTCGATAACGGCAAGGCGCGCATCGCCATGGCGACCATCGATTCCTGTGTTGTGCCGCGGACGATTCTCGATCGCGCGAAGGCGCTGATCGCCCAACACACTTCCATTCCGGCAAGTAATGTACTGCTTTCCGCCACGCACACGCACAGCGCCCCGGCGGCGGCGCACCTGTTTCAGAGTCAGGCCGATCCGAAATACACCGATCTGCTGGCCGTCAAAATCGCCGATTGCATTCGCCTCTGCGTGACGCGGCTGCAGCCTGCGCGGTTAGGATACGGCACCGGACGCGAAGAGCGTCTTGTGTTCAATCGCCGGTTTTACATGAAGCCAGGCACGATTCCCGCAGATCCATTCGGACGTACAACAGACCGCGTTCTGATGAATCCTCCGGCAGGCAGCCCCAATATCGATAGGGCCGCCGGACCAACGGATCCGGAAGTGGCGGTGCTGGCGGTGGAGGCCATGGATGGAACGCCCATCGCTGTGTATGCCAGCTACGCGCTGCATTACGTTGGCGGCGTCGGCGCAGGACACATGAGTGCGGACTATTACGGCGCATGGGCTGACTCGATGCTGCGGTTGGCCGGCAAGCAGTTCGTGCCGATCCTGGCCAACGCATGTTCCGGCAACATCAACGGCGTGAATTTTCTGAAACCAGGGCCGGGTGTGCCGCCCTATTTCCAGATGCGCAAATACGCCGACATTCTTGCGGCGGAAGCATTTCGCGTATGGCGGACGCTGGAATACAGCAGCGATGTGGAACTGAATGCATCGATCGAAGAACTGACTTTGGAAACGCGCCTGCCATCGAGCGATGACCTGGATGCGGCGAAACAGCGGCTCGGGCTCCGGGCTGGTCCATATGCCGATCGCATGGATATCTACGCCCGCGAAACCGTCATCCTGGCGGCGGACTTTCCCAAGCGCGTCAAAACTTTTGTGCAGGCGATGCGCATCGGGGCACTGGGAATGGCTACTTTCCCGGGCGAAGCGTTTGTGGAGCTTGGGCTGGAAACAAAATCGAAGAGTCCATTCAAGACCACCATGATGGTGGAATTGGCCAATGATTACAGGGGTTATCTGCCTACCGTGGAAGGCCACGAACTGGGCGGCTACGAAACCTGGCGCGCAAAGTCGAGCTATATGGAAAAGCAGGCGGCGCCAAAGCTGGTGGCGAGCGCCGTTCGGCAACTGGGTATGCTAGGCTGAGATTTCACCGCTATGTCTGCCACAAAAGAAAAAGCTCAGTTGATGAGCGCCTCCGAAATCGACCGGACGCTGGTCCGGTTGGCACATGAAATTCTGGAAAAGAGCGAGAATCTGGACACGCTGGCCTTCATCGGCATCCGTCGCCGCGGCGTGCCGCTGGCGCAACGGCTGGCCGCGAAGATTCAGGCGTTGGAGAATCGCACGATTCCGGTTGGTATTCTGGACATTAATCTCTATCGCGACGATCTTTCCACGGTGGGCGCGGCCCCGGTGCTGAACGCCACCGAGATCAATTTTCCGGTGACCGGAAAAGACATCGTGCTGATGGACGATGTGCTCTACACGGGCCGCACGATTCGTGCCGCGCTCGATGCACTGTTCGATAAGGGACGCCCGGCGCATGTGAATCTGCTGGTGCTGATTGATCGCGGACATCGCGAACTTCCCATCGAAGCGAAGTACGTGGGGCGCATGGTGCAGACCACGGCGAACGAAATTATCGAAGTGAAATTCCAGGAGATTGACGCCACCGAAAAGGTACTACTCGTAGAAAAAGTGGCAAGCTAACGTATGGCCAAAGGCCTTTTAGGTATTGAAGGAATCGAGCGCTCAGAGATCGAAGCGATCCTTGAGCGCGCCAAGGTTTTCCAGCCCGCCACGAATAGGCACACCAAGCTGGATACGCTGCGCGGGCAAACCGTAGTCAATCTGTTTTTCGAAAACTCAACGCGCACGCGTACCAGTTTTGAGATTGCGGCCAAGCGGCTGGGCGCCGATACGATCTCCATCACAGCGAGCGGGTCGAGCATTTCAAAAGGCGAGTCGCTGGTTGACACGCTGAACACGCTGGGGGCGATGCACCCGGATGCGATCGTGATGCGCCATGCTGCTTCCGGCGCGCCTCATTTTCTTTCGCGCTATTTGCCAACGCCGATCATCAACGCCGGCGATGGGGCGCATGAGCATCCCACCCAGGCGCTGCTAGACGCACGCACGATTTTGGACCGGCGCGAAAAGCTGGAGTCGTTGCGAGTAGCCATCATCGGCGACATTGCGCATAGCCGCGTGGCACGGTCGAACATTCATCTGCTTTCGAAATTTGGCGCCGATATTGTGCTGTGCGGGCCGGCGTCTCTGCTGCCGCGCGAACTGGCCGACATCGCGCCCGGCGTATCGCTCACCTACGATATTCGCGAAGCGATCAAAGATGCTGACGTTATCATGATGTTGCGCGTGCAGTTGGAACGGCAGCATGAAGCGCCAATTCCTTCGGGCGAATACTTCCGCTTCTACGGCCTGCGGTTGGAGCACATGTCGCTGGCCAAACCGGACGCGATGGTGATGCATCCGGGGCCCATCAATCGCGGCCGCGAGATCACATCGGAAGTGGCGGATTCGCAGAAATCGGCAATTTTGAATCAAGTGGAAAATGGAGTTGCCGTGCGCATGGCAGTGCTGGAACGCATTCTGGCTTAGCAGCCTGCGGCAAAAGTCCGGCAGGCGAAACCGCCTGCCCCACCAGAGGCTGTAAGTGATTGGGATTCGATGGTGGCGCAGGCGGCTTCGCCTGCGTTACACGGGGCGTTACACGGAATTTATTGATGGATACGATTTTAATTAAGAACGGCCGGGTTATCGATCCCGCCACCAAACGCGACGAAATCGCCGATGTGTTGATACAGGGCGACCGCATCGCAGGCATCGGCGGCAATCTTTCCGCTGCTGGAGGCACGGTGATTGACGCAACCGGAATGGTTGTGGCGCCCGGCTTCCTGGATATTCACGTACACCTACGCGAGCCTGGATTTGAGCACGCGGAAACGATCGAAACCGGATCGCGAGCCGCCGCAGCCGGGGGCTTCACGTCCATCTGCTGCATGCCGAACACTTCGCCCGTGAACGATAGCGCCAGCGTGACAGGCTACATTGTCGACCGCGCGAAGAAGTTCGCCATCGTCAACGTTTTTCCGATTGGCGCCATCACCAAGGGTAGTAATGGCGAAGAGTTGGCCTCCATTGGCGGGATGAAGGCCGCCGGCATTGTGGCGATCTCAGACGACGGGCGTCCGGTGATGAACTCGCGTGTAATGCGGCGGGCGATGGAGACCGCGCGTTCCTTCGGGTTGCCGGTGATCGACCACTGCGAGGATTTGAATCTGAGCGCCGGCGGCGACATGCATGAAGGATTGCAGTCGGTCCGCATGGGCCTGCGCGGCATTCCGTCGTGCTCGGAAGATGTGATCGTGGCGCGCGACATTCTGCTGGCCGAAGTGACCGGCGCGCAATTTCACGTGGCCCACATCTCATCGCGCAATGCCGTGGCAATGACCGCCTACGCGAAGATGCGTGGCTTGCCTGTCACGTGCGAGGCGACGCCGCATCACATCGCGCTGTGCGACGAAGACATTCTGCCTTACGACAGCAACTACAAGATGAAACCTCCACTGCGTTCGGCGGCGGATGTGGGCGCAGTGACCGAGGGCATCGTGAACGGCTCCATCGATGTGCTGGCCACCGATCACGCGCCGCACGCGGGTAGCGATAAGATGCAGGAATTCGAAAAATGTCCGTTCGGCATTACGGGCCTGGAGACGGCCATCGGAATCTCCTTGCAGACACTGGTGCACACGGGCAAAATTTCCATGATGCGGCTGGTTGAGTTGTACACTATCAACCCGGCGCGCGTAATGAAGCTCGATAAAGGCCGGCTCGTGGCCGGCGGCGTGGCCGATGTAACCATCTTCGATCCCGAGCAAAAGTGGACCTACGACGTGAATAAATCGTTCTCAAAGAGCCGCAATTCTCCCTTCAACGGTCACGAGTTCCGCGGGGGACCCGTAACCACTATTGTCAGCGGCGTGGTAGTGTGGAGCCGATAGGTTCCTTTCTACCACTATGGCCCTGAAAATTGTTCAGCCCCGTTCGCGACTTAGTCTTCCCTTACTGATTGCCGCCTTCGTCATCGTTTTGATTGGCGCCCGCAGCGCCGCTTCCTGGGTCATCGAATATGAATGGTGGAAAGAGTTAGGTCAGGTTCCAACCTGGATTTCCATGCTGACCTACGGGTTTGCACCTCAGGCGGCTGCAACGCTGTTGGCGTTTTTCTGTTTCTGGATCGCTCATGCACGTGCCTTGAAAGCCGCGGGCACCGGGCTCTCAGCCCATCCCACGTATGCCAAGCTTTCGACGCTCGTACTTTTTGTCCTCGCCTGGATGCTCGCTTCGGCGACGGTCGACAACTGGACCGTGATCCGCTACTTCGGCGGGCGGGGACTGGCCGAAGCGGCGAATGCCTGGCGTGATCCGGTATTCGCCAAGCCTCTATCGTTCTATTTCTTTGAGCTGCCGTTTTATTCGATGCTTTTGCATGTGGTGATGGCCACTTCGTTCCTGACAGCGTTATTGTACTGGATCCCGTCGCGGCTATGGCGCTTGCGCGATGCCTTCGCCGCGGGTCCGCAATCGGTGCAGATTACGATCGAAGATCTGGCGTTGGGCGAAGCGCTCAAGTCGGGCTTCCTGCGCGGCATGGCTGCCCTGTTCCTGTTGGGCTGGGCCGTGGGCACGTACTTTGACCGCTACGATTTTCTGTTCAGCGAACATTCCTTCATGACTGGCATCGACTATGTGGGGCAGAATATTCTGCTGCCGCTCAACATGCTTGAGGTTGGGGCCTTCGTGCTGGCTGCCTTATTGATCGTGGCGGGACGCATGAGGCTGGTGCTGCTGCTACTCATTGTGATTCCCATCCGCTCGTTTGTGCCAAGCATTGTGAATGCTGTTTACGTTCGGCCCAATGAGATCAGTTTGCAGAAGGAGTTCGTCGGCCGTCATATCGAAGCCACCCGCGATGCCTACGGGTTGGGCAAGAACGCCAAGGAGATCGACTTTGCCGCACGCAGTGAAACGCGCATCGATCCGGCGAAACACAAACCGCTGCTCGATAATGTGCGGCTGTGGGATTGGCGGGCTTTTCACGACACTGTCACGCAGATTCAACCGTTGCGGCCTTACATTTTTTCCGATACGGATGTCGACCGCTACAAAATCGATGGCGCTCTGCGGCAGGTGTTGCTGACGGCGCGCGAACTCGACATCAAGCAGTTGGGCGAAGCGCGCGGCAACTGGATCAATCCGCATTTCATCTATACACATGGCTACGGCCTGGTGGTGGCGGAGGCGAATCGAATCACGGCCGACGGCTTGCCAATGCTGTTTGTGCAAGATGCTCCGCCGCGAGTGAAGACACCGAGTCTGAAGCTGACGCGTCCGGAGATCTATTTCAGCGAACTCGCCCATGAACCCGTCTTCGTGAACACCGCTCAGCCGGAATTCAACTACCCCTCGGGCTCCGAGAATGTGTACACGAAGTACGAAGGTCGCGGCGGATTTTCGATTTCCTCGCTGGGTATGCGCATTGCGGCAGCGGTGTCTGGAGGCGATTGGAATATTCTGCTGACCAGTTACTTCACCGGCGATAGCCGCATGATGATCCATCGCCGTGTGGCTGATCGCCTGGAACAACTGGCGGGCTTCTTGAAGTGGGATACCGATCCGTACATGGTGATGACTCCCGAAGGCCGGCTGGTTTGGATGGTGGACGGCTATACCACTTCGGCCAGCCATCCCTATTCACGTATGGTGCAGTCCGATGCGCTGGGGCGATTGAACTATATTCGCAATGCCGTTAAGGCCACAGTGGATGCCTACGATGGCACGGTGAACCTGTACATCTTCGATGAGTCGGACCCGATCATTCAGGCCTACAGCCGCCTGTTTCCGGGTTTGTTGAAGCCGGCGTCAGCGATGCCTGCCGAGTTGCGCGCGCATGCCCGTTATCCGGAAATGATGTTCCAGATCCAGGCGCAACTGTACCTCACCTTCCACATGAAGGACCCGCAGGCTTTCTACAACAAAGTGGACGTTTGGGATGTAGCGCGCGGCACCAGCGGCCAAGCCGCACGGCCTGAAGCTATGAAACCCTCTTACGTAGTGGCGACAGTGCCAGGCAGCGAGGAGCCGGAGTTTCTGTTGATTATTCCGTTCACGCCGCGCGGCAAGGATAACCTGATCGGGCTGATGGTGGCGCGTTGCGATGGCGAGTACCTGGGCGAATTGCAGTTCCTGCAACTGCAGAAACAGGAACTGGTGTTCGGCCCGATGCAGATCGAAGCGCGGATCAATCAGGACCAGAATATCTCCAAAGATCTGACGCTGTGGAATCAGCAGGGGTCGCAGGTGCTGCGCGGCCAGATGCTGGTGTTGCCGATTGAGGACACGTTCCTCTATATGTCGCCGATCTACATCCAGGCCTCCGAAGGGCGCATGCCGCAGTTGAAGAAAGTGGCCGTGGCGATGGGGAACACTCTGATCTATCGCGACACCTATGAAGAGGCGATTGCCGAACTGGCGGGCTTGAAACCCGCGCTGGCTGCGGCCGTGAAGGCCGCTGATGTTTCCAAGGCGATGCCGGTTGTGACAGTTGATGGTGCCGCCAGGATCGAGTCCGTCCGGCGGCATTTAGCGCGATATCGTGAGTTGATGTCGCAAGGCAAGTTCGCCGACGCCGGCCGCGAACTGGAAGTGCTCGAAACAGAAGTGAAGAAATAAGGCAGAGCGGCGTTAGAATGGGGGTATGTCTCCCAATAAGCCCGGCGGATTCGTCCAGCTAGGGGGGCTCGGCCCCGCCGCTCCTCCTAAACCTCCGGCAGAACCACAACAATCGATCGAACTTCGTATCGCGGGCATGACCTGCGTGGCCTGTGCGCAATCGTTGACCAAGGCGCTGCAAGGCGTGCCTGGCGTTTCCGGCGCGGGCGTGAACTTTGCTACGCGCAAGGCGACAGTGCTGTATCAGCCGGGCAAGGTGCGTGTCTCCGATCTGAACGCCGCGGTGGAAAAGGCCGGCTACCAGGTGGATCAATCGCGCGATGCGGCTGAGGCCGAGAAGCGCGAGTACGCCGGCTACCGCCGCGGATTTTTGATTGCGGCCGCATTGAGCGCGCCGGTGGTGGTGCTGGCGATGGGGCACATGGCGTTCGACTTCCCGGGTAGCCGTTGGATTCAGCTGGCACTTACCGCGCCCGTGGTCTTGTATTGCGGCCTGCCGTTCTTTCAAAGCGCCTGGAAAGCTCTGCTGCGGCGGACGAGCGACATGAATACGTTGATCGCCATGGGCACCGGCTCGGCATTTTTGTATTCCTGCTGGGCCGTGGTTGCTTCGCACCATGAGCCGGTTTACTTCGAGTCGGCTGCGGTCATCGTCACGCTCATCCTGATGGGGCGCATGCTTGAGGCACGAGCTCGCGCCAGGACCGGCGATGCCTTGCGGCTGCTCGGCGCGCTGGAGCCGAAAGAGGCACGGATCGTGCGCGGCGGCCGTGAAATCTCCATTCCGGTGGAGGACGTGGTGCCGGGCGATGTCCTGGCCGTGCGTCCGGGCGAGCGCATTCCGGTGGATGGCGTTGTCACTGAGGGCGAAAGCGAAGTAGATGAGTCGAGCCTCACCGGCGAAAGCGCTGCCGTCGTGAAGCGTGCTGGCGCGGGGGTGTTCGCCGGAACCATGAATGCCGCAGGTGCGTTCCGCTTCGAAGCGAAAAAGGTTGGCGCCGATACGATGCTGGCGCGGATCATCGAACTGGTGAGCCGCGCACAGGGATCGAAAGCTCCCGTGGCGCGTATGGCTGACCGTATCAGTGCCTGGTTTACGCCGGCGGTGATTGGGGTGGCCGTGCTGACTTTGGCCGTGTGGCTGGCCGTTGGGACTCCGCAGCAGGCCTTGCTGCACTTTGTTGCCGTGCTGATCATCTCTTGTCCCTGTGCGTTGGGCCTGGCGACGCCTACGGCAGTGATTGTGGCTACCGGCCGGGCGGCCCAGGCCGGAATCCTTTTCAAGGGCGGGGAAGCGCTGGAGAAGGCTGCGGCGATCAATGCGGTGCTCTTCGATAAGACCGGTACTCTGACTGAGGGAAAGCCAGCGGTGTTGCGGCTTGAGACTGCGGCTGGTATCAACGAGGAGGAACTTCTGACCGCTGCCGCGGCGGTGGAGCAGCACAGTGAACATCCCTACGGAAAGGCCATTGTGGCGCGGGCTGCGGGGCTCGCGTTGCCGCCAGTGTCTTCATTTGTGGCGTTAGCCGGGCGCGGTGTTCGCGGCACAGTAAACGGCGTGCTGGTGGAGTTGATGGCCGACGATGCGGCGGCCGGACTGGCAGCGGGCGAATCGGCATTGGCGGTGCTTCGCGGTGGATCGAGATTGGGCTCAATCGTTGTATCTGACGCTTTGAGAAAGGAGTCGGCGGAAGCGGTCCGGCGATTGAGTGTGGCCGGAATCTCCGTAGCGATGATCTCAGGAGACCGGCGCTCCACCGCGGAGGCGATTGCCCGTCAAGCCGGAATCAAGACAGTGATGGCGGAAGTGATGCCTGGCGACAAATCTGCCGAAGTGGAACGGCTGCAAGCGGGTGGCGCGAAAGTCGCCATGGTGGGAGACGGGATCAACGATGCCCCCGCCTTGGCCCAGGCCGACCTGGGAATTGCGATGGGCGGAGGGACCGACATCGCGATTGAGACTTCGGACGTGACGCTCATCCGCAGTGATCTGCGACTGGTTGCCGAAGCACTGGAACTGGCCAGAACTGCGATGCGAGTAATCCGTCAGAACCTGTTTTGGGCGTTTGTGTACAATGTGCTGGGGATTCCGCTGGCCGCCGGGGTATTGTACCGATGGACCGGTTGGGAGCTATCGCCGATGATTGCGGCCTTGGCAATGGCCCTTAGCAGCGTCAGCGTGGTTGGAAATTCCTTGCGGTTAAGGAAATGAGGACGGGCGGGAGGGATCGTCCGTCCTCATGATCCTGACCACTGCTAGTCAGGAAAATTCTAGCCGTTAGCTACCCGGCGTTTTTCTCTTGAATCCATACCTACGGTCTTGCGTCCGCGGCGTGACTGTTCCATTCTCTCAATGGAGGCGTTGTAGGCGCCAGAGAGACGTTCGTTTTCCACTTCAACTGCCCCCCACCCAAACAGGATGGAGATGGAGCCCATGGAACGAAGTTGGAAGTCCCACAATCTTTCGGAGATTTGCAGGATTCGCTTCTGTGCTGCCGCGCCAACTTCATTGCCGTAGACGAAGACCCATTCGCTATCTTCCAGGCGAACTCCAAAATCCTGATCGCGGATCAGGCTGTTCATTAACTTGTTAATGCTGCGCATCAGATCCTCGAACGCCTGATGTGTCAGGGAGTCCTGAATCTTCTTATGATCGTTGAGGCTGATCGACACAACCACGCCACTCAAGGTGCCAGGTGCATCCATCAGGCGTGAGAAGGTCAGCCGGTCATGCATTCCTGCCGGCAACAGCAGAGCCTGTCCTTCGGCGGAGTTCGCATTCGATTCCTGTTCGTCTGAATCAAAACCGCCGCTGATCATGGCCACAGGGCGCGACCCCGCTAAGAGCGGTGCAAGTGTATCGGGCACCTGATGCAGCGCCGGTTCGGAGTCGCGTTCTTCCACAGGAAGCAGGGAGATGCTTTCAATCATCGCCTGGAACATGGCGGGTTCAGGCGGTTGAGGCACCGCGACGATCGAATTGTCCTCCAGGCAGGTAAGGTTCCTTGGGTCTTCAATAGAAGGCGGCGTAACGACTGGAGTAACTGCCGCTTCACGCGGCTTCTCTTGAACCGGTTCGCTTGGCTGGAACCACGGTTCTGAAATTGCGGGCATCGAAACGTGTTTCGACGCCGGCCGGTTGGTGTGGAACGAGCGTGCCGGTGGCCACGAGAACGCTGTTTCCACAGATGCCGGCAACTGCGGTTCGGGCTCAGCAATGATCTCAGCGGCATGGCGTGGTGCTTCCAACTGAGGCGCTTTCGCCACTTCAGGCGTCACTATCATGCTGACTTCCGCAGTGGTGGACGTTGCTTCAGCCACAGGAGCCGCACTCCAACTCGGGACCAGGTCCATTACAGGTTCCAGTTTCGGCTCAGCCATCTGTTCAGGCTCAAACGCAGCCAGGGGCTGTTCGGTCTGGATACGTTGGTTCGAAACCACAGGTTCAAGCGCTAAGCCGGCCGGAACTTCTTCTTCTCTTTCGACAGAAGCTACAACCTCAACAGTCGCCATCTCGAGCGGCGAGCCCATTTCTTCAAATGCAGGCTCTTCAAATGCTGGTTCTTCAAAAAACGGTTCTTCAAAAACCTGCTTTTGAACTGCTGAAACCTCTTCCTTCGGCTGTTCAGCCAGAATCGTTTCGTTCGGCGCCGCTGCGGCCTGTAATTCCACAGCGCCTGTGGAGGTTTCAACGTGAGCGGCAGCCGGTTCGTTTACCAGGTTCGAATGGTGAACATCCATTGCCAGCTCAGAGGATAAAGGCGGAACGAATTCCGAAAGGGCAACCGGCTCTATCGGTGCGGGTAATTCCGGCGCAACCGGGGTCTTCTGGAGGTCTTTAGTCAGCGCTTGCGGTGCAATCGATTGCCCAGGTTTTGATTCCGCTACAGGAGCAAGAGGCCAGCTGCCCGATGCAATTTCAGGTTCAACATGCTGCCGTATCGTTTCGGCTGCGCGGCGGCCGGGATGGGAACTGGCTTCGATCACGTCGTCCAGCAAACCACTTGGTCCCGCCCCGCTAGCGGCCGGCGGAACCAGCTTCGAGTGAGCATTTTTCACGTCTGGCTTTCCGGCTTCGGCTACTCGTTGCAGTTCCTCGTTCAACTTGAGCGGAGCGATTTGCCGTATTGGGAATTGCGCCACGTTACTGGCTACTCCGCTACTCTGCGCCGGGCGTATTTGGCCTTGTGACAGCCGTTCCAACTCGGCTGCCAATGTGATTGGCTGCGGCGCGGATTCCTGCTTTTCAGCAAGAACCGGGAATTTCTTAATTTCTGCCTGGTCCGCTACTTCCTGTTCCCGTGCTACTTCAGCGACAGCGAGAACTCGCTCCGGTTCTGCGACGGCTACAGTTGCTGGTCTCGGCTCTTCCGCTGCCTGCGTTACTCCCGTGTTGGTTTTGCGTGCCGGTTGGCTATCGCCTGACTTGTTGTCGCCTTTCCATCTTCTTGGACGCGGTGAGGATTCCACAATCTTTTGAATCTGATCGCGAATGTCGGCTTTCGCATCGGAGGTCACATGTCTTGCTTCCGTTTTGGCTTCGGAAGCTGCACGCCGCACTTCAGCCTGGGGCGCCGTAACCGTCTCGTCTTTATCCAATTCGGGGCCTTCCGCAGTGGCGTCTGAGGGTTGGCTTCCCATCTTGGCCGCAATACGGGCCAATGTTTCCGGGGTTACCCAGTCCTCAACATTTCCTCGCTGTTCGCGGTTCCTGCGCCCGCCCATGGATGCTGCCCGTTGCGCGGTCCGGTCAAGCTCCTGCCGGCTGGCCCACGAGTTCATCATCTCGTGCGGCTCCACTGGCGTGGTTCTTGGCTGCGGCCCCTGAGCCGCAGCCTTCGCCTCAGCCTTGCTCTGGGTAAGGCTTACCAGTTGCTCCAGCCAACGCGCGGGATCCAGAATCCCCCGCCTCTCCTGCTCGTCTTTGCGGACTCTGAGTTCGATGTTGTGCTCGCGTAGCTGCTCATTGTTCCCTTTCAGGTAATCACAAACAAGAGCCACAAACGCAGCGCCCAGTACGACGATCAGACTCACGAATATTTGAAGTTCAAATGCGCCGAGATCCATATAGTGTCACAACGATCTTATCGGCCTATTAGCCCGGATTGAATAGATCTTAAGACACAAATAAGGTCGGTACTTTTGCTGCTACCTAGGGGTGATTTGGTACTAGTGCTGAAGTGCTACCAAGGCTACTTAGGGTTAGTTCTAGGTATCTACACTTACCTCTGGATAAGGAGGGCACTGCTACAGCTCGTTGCAAACAAACAGTCTATTGCTCTTTTCCGCTCAATGGCGCCCGCCGCCCCAACGGTACGCCCCGCTCCTTCTTCGGCGTGGATGACCCGGCCTCCATGATCTGGCGCCGGCTCTGAGGAGCGAACTCCAAATCGGAATCGGTATATTCCAGTGTTCGATCTAGAACCATCTCGACCGTAGTACCACGTGGCAAAACCGCCTCGGGTCCGCGCGTGAGCAAAACGCCGGCAAGCCCGGCCGCGGCCCCCGCTGCCGCCCCGATGCCGGCACCGCCGGCTGTTCTGGCCGCGATGGCTCCGATGGAGGCACCGGCCGCAGCCGTTTCGCCAACCTTCTGCGCATCGCCGGCCTTATCCCCTTCGCCTTTGATCTTCCCTTCGCGGCGGTCGAACTCTTCCCCTGCGCGCCCATCCACGCCTCCCAGTCGCGACTTGAATTCACGTGTAACGCCGTTGGGCAGCATCAGGGAGTCGAATCGCAAATACAACTCTGCGCGGCCCTTCACTCGGCCCGGACGCTTCACCTGTGTCACTGTTCCGGTCACATAGCTGCCCGGCGGAATGACGATGCGTCCGCTGGCGGTGATGGGGAACGCGCTTTCCAGATAAACCCGGTCGCCTTCGGCGGCATTCTTGGTGGAGACGCTGTTGATCAGACTTAAGGGGATTCGAGTACCAGGCTGCACCGTATACACTTTGGGCGCCGGTGTGACGATATCCGTGCGCTGCGGCGTTTCGTTCTGCGCCAAAATCACGCCGCCCGTAATAGCCAACATTGCGATCCGGTTTAGCATAAGGCCTGAATCTCCTCTATTAATACTAACGCGTGACGGCCGAAACAGGTTGCGGCGGAAGTGGCGAAATCGGGAGGTGTATCCCTTCGGGGCTCGATTGTGGACCAACCCTCACTCGAATTTCGGGGTTTTCAGGTGAGTCTGGGGGCAATATGACATTGATCTGATAAAGTCCGGCGAAACCAGGCGTGATGCCTGCATAGAAGACCAATGGCGGATCCACGGGGTTACCGTTCAGCGTTACCTGCAGGTCAGCGAAATGCGAGATGAGCGCTGGGATGGTGGGTATTGTCCCATAGTCTGTCTTGGGCGTGGTTTGGCCCATGCCGCCAGCATAAAGCACAACCACCTGACCGGCTTGGGCCGGATTGTCCTTGGTAACGACCGAGCCGTCGGCGAAGGCTGCCACCACAGTGAAAGGGTCCAGTTGAAAAAAGCCGGGTGCGGAATCCACAAGTGTCACGGGCAGTTCCGGACCCGCCAGTCCGTCGCGAATCAATTGCACGGTTGTTGGGCCGGCTCGAAGGTTGCTTGGCACCAGAAAATTGACTTGGGTAGGGGAGGCATAGTACACGACTGCAGCCAGGCCGCTGACGAAAACCCGCAGTCCTGTGCCGATGAGCGACGTTGGCAGAACCTTGTTGCGAACGTCGTCCGGCCCAAGAGCACGTGTGACATAGCACAGATCCTTCCCGTAAACCGACGCGATCATATTGGGCGCGAGCGGTCCAGGCAGATTGGTCGCGGCATTGACGATGCTGGCGGCAGAGTAGGTCGGCGCCGCACTCTTCTGTGGCTCAGCGGCCCAAACGGCGGGGCCGGAGAGAATTCCAGCCAGCAGCCAGAAGGCTGTAGGCATAGTCAGGTCCCTAACTTACAACTTATATGATACACCCGGTTGCAAGCGTTGGAAATGGGGTGGCGGACAGGATGGTCCGCCACCGTAGACAGGCAGGCTTACTTCTGAACAGGAATGGTTGTCCCAGCCTGTGTGGTGATGCCTCCGATGGTGACGGAGACAGGAAGATCACCGTTCGCCGCGCTGGCGGGAATTCGGACGTTGAACTGGAACAGGCCGGAGATGGATTGCGGAGCGATTCCGGCGTACAGAATGTCGGAAGCGGCCAGCGTCGTCCCCCCCGATGCTGATCGTGAACGCATCCCGCATCTTTGTTACCCCATCCGGGATTTCCCCTGCCTGATAAACAGGTTCTGTAACTCCGAAGCCGGTACCGTAGAGCAGCACGACATCGCCGGGTTTCGCCTTCACGCCACCAGGAACCAATGCCGGGTCGGCAAGGATCTTGAAATCCGAGGTCAGCGCGGCGATGCTCTTGCCGCCGGTGAAGGTGAAGAATGCAGGAGCGTAATTTGTCAGAGTCACGGTGGCAACGTCCGAGCGCAGCTCATTCGGCCGGCCCGGGTTGGCGATCACCACGGCCTGCATTGGGCCTGATCCCACCGTTGTTGGCACCTGGAAGTTGATCTGGTCGTTCTGCACGTAAGTGATAGGCGCGCGCTTGCCATTGATCTCCAGCGCAATGCAAGCCAGTTCCTTGGGGAATCCGCCATTGACGAAATCACCGGAAGATGCCAGCCTGCTACGGCCAGGAACCGCGAAATTCAAGCCCAGAACGCTGGCCATCGCGTTTGGCGCCATGGTGTTGTTGAATGCGGCACCATTTACTAGAGTGCGGACCGTGGGTTTCACTGTTTGGTTGCAGGCCCCGCCAGCCGAAATCCTAGCGCTTGTAGTGAAGATGTAGTCACCCGAATTCGCCCCGTTATTGTTGGCGGCATTGCCCCCAGCGTAGAACATGATGTCGCCCACTTCATTGACCGGCGGGGTCCACTCCACAGTGTACGTGTAAGATCCAGTCGCCGCTGTGACGACTGCCGAGCGATGGCTGGCGAATTCGAGGTCGCCGTTGCAGGGGGAATCGCCGGAGGGGTTGCACTGGACGCGAATTACTGGAGTCGATGTGAACGTTCCGGCCATTTTCGTCAGGTCACTGACCGGTCGAGCCGTTAATTGGAAGCCCCAACGCAGCGCTTCCGGGTGTTCGATTTTGATGTCGATATTCTGTTTCACGCCAGGAGTGTAAGATCCTGAAGAGATAATTGTGACCTTCCCGCGAGTGTCGGAATTGGCTGGCGCAAACGTGCGGTGGCACGCGCTGCAATCGGTCCCTCCATCGATAGCGGCACCAGTGCGTTTAATCGGTGGGCCGGTGCTAAATGCCATCACAACGACCGTCGTCGCCGCGGCCGCGATTGCGGTGGTAAATAGTCTCACAACTTTTTGTCTCATGTCTCTCCTTTGATTTGGATACTCTGGAATTGAATTTGCTGCTATTTGATCAATGAATCGGCTTGGACTTTCCACCGGAAGCGGATCCCCGTACGTCTTCAATTACTCTCTATGCTAACGAAAAGCGCTTCTGAATGTGTTAAGGCTGTGTAACTGGGGAGAAGAGTTAACAAGTGTTTAATTGCGTGTGCTTCCAATAAGATGCAACTGTTTTTCGGGCGGAGGTAGATCTGGTTTGTACGCGGTTTGTAAAAGTTTTGTGAAGGAATAAAAAACGGGCAGATCTTGCGACCTGCCCGTTCGATTTGTAGCCTGGATTTCTACTTCTTTACGGCCGTCACCAGAGTCTGCCCGATGGGGGTTCCACCCTGCGAGAAGACCAGCGGCGCAGCGTCATTATCGGCAATAGCGGGCACCACTACATTGAACTGGCAGAGGCCGACGAAGTTCGGAGCAAGGCCGCCATAGCTGATGGTTGCTGCCGAGCCCCCAATCGTTGCCGTTACGGGCGTCGCCACCTGGTTTGCCTGGCCCACGATCTGTCCGGCAACGATGTTCGGGCTGGTTGCGCCAAACCCGATGCCGTAGATGATGATCGTCTCGCCCGGTTTCGCCTGCCGCGTGCCAAGTCCGGCGATTGCGCCCGGAGGCAATACAAACGAGTTATCGGGGAACAGCGCGGCCACGAACTGCTTTCCACCGACGATAAAGGAGGACGGCGCAAGCAGACCAGGTTGTGTCACGTTGACCTTGGCGCTGTATGCCGCACTGGTGCCGTTGGTGTTTGTGACCACAATATTTTGCTGGCCGGGACCTATGCTGGAAGGCACCTGAACGTTAACCTGGCCCGGGCTGATGTAGCTGACGAAGGCCGGCACGTTATTGATGGTGACCTTCACGCCGTCTAAAACCGTTGGCGCAGTAGTGCCAGCGAAATCTGCGCCGCCCCACGGCCTTGTAGACTGGGCCAGATTCGAACCATAAATTTCGATCCAGGAACCAGGGCCCATGGCTGGCGCGCCGCCGAATGCCGCAGCCGAAACTACACCGCCCGAACTGATAGCCGGAACATTGGAAGGCGGGCCGCTGGCAGCCACTTTCAAAGTGTAAACATTTGTCGAGATCTTGTCTCCGGCGTCTGCCAGGCCGTTGCCGTTGCCTGCATTGCCGGCAATGTAGATCTTTACATCGCCCACATCGGTGGCGGGCGGAGTCCAGTCGAAGGTCCAGGTATTCTTGGAGTCAGCCTGGCCATGTTCGATGAATTCCAATGGTGCTGCCGTCTTGCAGGCCGTACCGCGAAGGGCGTTGTCGCCACAGAGTACAATCAGGCGCTTGTCGGTGAACGTAAACGTCCCCGCCTGCGTCGAAGCGTAGTTATCCTTGCCTGCTGCACGTGCCGTGGCCTGAAAGCCGTAGAGCTTGGCGCCCGTAGTTTGGGCCACCGTAACCGTCAGTGTTTGCTTCACTCCCGGGGTATAGGTCAGGTCGCCTGGAAAGGCAATCGATACGCTTGCTCCCGCGGGATTCAAGGTAGCACCAGACCCGGTATGGCACCCCGCCTCCATACAGTTGGTATCGCCAGGGGCCCCCGTTTTGCGCGCATCCGGACCGCTGGCGTATGCGTAAATTAGCAGCGGAACTGCAAACAATATGGTGGCAGCCTTACCGGCATAAATCGCTTTCTGTCTTGTCATCTATATCCCTTCCTCGGCACCTTCACTAGTATCGGCAGGATTCCCACGAATCTGAACAATTCTGCTTGCAAGGGTTAACCCCTGCGAACATTGCGAGTTTCTGGCACAAAAGTTAAATCCCATTCATTCGCTGGCGAGCGTCTGAAGGGCTTTTCTTGCCGTTGTGCTGATTGGAATCCCGCCGGAATCGCTAATGTTAATATACACGAAACCCTTAGGCACATTCGTTACATTTGCGCGGAATACATCGAAGGTGTAGTTGTGGTTGGTGATGGCATGGCGGAACGTCCCAGTCCGCTCACCGATGCGCGCCCGTGGCAAGTGATGTGGCTCAGGCAGTTCCCAGAACCCCACCAGTTTTTCTGCCGCATCGGTTCGCTTCCACATCAGGACCTTGCCATCGCACTCAATAATCAAAACCTGCCGGTCAATCTGCTGCATCTTCATCTTGCGCAGCTTCACCGGCAGTTCCTTCTCTTTTCCGGCCTGCCGCCCTTGGCAAAATTTGGCCACCGGACATTCGCCACATTTCGGTTCGCGCGGCAAGCAGATGGTTGCTCCAAGCTCCATCATCGCCTGGTTGAACACTCCGGGCTGAGCCGGGTCCAGCAGTTCCGCCGCAACCTGCTGCATGCGGTCCCGGGTTTTCGACGATTGGATATCGCCTGAGTCACAGGTTAGCCGCGCAATCACCCGCATCACGTTGCCATCGAGCACGGCATGCGGCAGTCCGAACGCGATGCTGGCCACGGCCGCCGCGGTGTAGGGGCCCACTCCGGGCAGTTTCAGAATGGCCTCATAGTCTGATGGAAACTTCTCAAAAGATTGCGCCGCCTTTTGTAGATTTCGAGCCCGTGAATAGTACCCCAGGCCGCTCCACATGGCCAGCAACTCGGCTTCCGGCGCGGCAGCCAGCGCCGCCGCATCAGGGAATCGGGCCAGGAACCGTTCGTAATATGGGATCACCGCAGCCACGCGCGTCTGCTGCAGCATGATCTCCGAAACCCAGATTCGATAAGGCTCTCGCGTCTGCCGCCACGGCAGTTCGCGCGCTGCCGATTCGTACCATTTCAGAAGTGGCTTTCGAAGCCGGTATAATGAAGTCATCTAATTCCCGGTGGAAGACTCCATTTTCATCCGTGGCGCGCGAGTTCACAACTTAAAAAACGTCTCGCTCGCCATTCCGCATAACAAACTGACGGTCGTCACCGGGGTCTCCGGTTCCGGCAAGAGTTCGCTCGTCTTCGATACGATCTACGCCGAAGGCCAGCGACGCTACGTGGAATCGCTGTCTGCCTACGCGCGGCAGTTCCTCGACCGCATGGAAAAGCCCGATATCGATGAGATTCTGGGCCTCGCCCCGCCCATCGCCATCCGCCAGAAAAATACCACGCGCAATCCGCGTTCGACAGTAGCCACGTCCACCGAAATCTACGACTTCCTGCGCCTGCTGTTCGCCCGCGCCGGCCGTACCTACTGCCCCAATTGCGGCGACCTCGTGCAGAAAGACACCGTGGACCAGATCGCCCGCACCATGATCATGGAGCCCGCTGGTTCGCGCTGGTACGCGCTGTTTCCCGTGCGCATCGCCAATCCCAAAGATGCCCAGGCCGTGCGCGATCATCTCTTCGATCTGCGCAGCCGTGGCTTCACGCGCCTCTATCAGGGCGACAAGACCTACGAATTCTCCACGCCCGAATCATTGCTCGAACTGAACTTCTCCAAGCCGCTGTTCGTGCTGGTCGACCGCGTGGCGATCAATAACGAACTGCATGCGCGTCTGGTCGACACGGTGGAAATCTGCTACCGCGAAGCGGGCGAGGTGATCTTCGAACAGGCGCAGGTGCCTGAACCCAAGCACGTGCGTTTCAGCGAGAAGTTTGCCTGCAAAAAATGCGACATTGCGCTCGAAGTGCCCGAGCCGCGCCTGTTCAGCTTTAACAGTCCGTTCGGCGCTTGCCCGCGCTGCCAGGGCTTCGGCAACACCATCGACTACGACATGGATCTGGTGATTCCGGACCGCTCGCTGTCGATCGACGATGGCGCCATCGCTCCGTGGGACAAGCCGGCCTACCGCGACTGGCTGCGCGAATTCCGCAAGCTGTACTCGAAAAAGGTTCGCGTCACGCTGCCGGTGTGCGACCTGAACGAAGAGGAATTGGAGTTTCTCGCCCGCCACATCCGCGACTTCTTCGCCCAGGTGGAAAAGAAGAAATACAAGGTGCACGTTCGCGTGTTCCTCAGCCGGTACCGCGGCTACGCCGAATGCAGCGATTGCAAAGGCTCGCGGCTGCGTAAAGAGGCGTTGAATATTCGCGTCGGCGAGAAGACCATGTCGCAGGTGGTGAAGATGAACATCGCCGAGTCGCTGGCCTTCTTCGAGTCGCTGACGCTCGAGCCAGAGGAAGCGGCCATCGCGCAGAAGGTTTTAGTCGAGGTGCGCCAGCGGCTGAAGTTCCTTTACGATGTGGGACTGGAATACCTGACTCTTGATCGCCTCTCGGCCACGCTCTCGGGTGGGGAAGCGCAGCGCATCGTTCTGGCGACGTGTCTGGGCTCGCGACTGGTTGGCGCCTGCTATGTGCTCGACGAGCCGTCCATTGGGTTGCACAGCCGCGATACCGGCCGGCTTATCGGCATTCTTCATGAACTGCGTGAATTGGGCAACACCATCATTGTGGTTGAGCACGACCCGGATGTGATGCGCGCGGCTGACCACATCGTCGATATGGGGCCTGGCGCGGGCGAGACGGGCGGACAGGTGATCTTCGAAGGGCCGATGTCGAAACTGCTGACCGATGGCGCACAGTCGTTGACCGGCCGTTATCTGAGCGGCGCGTTGGAAACGGCGCGCATCGGCCAGCGGCGCAAGGTGAATGCCAAGAAAACCGTCACGTTCCGCGGCGCAAGGGCCAACAATCTGAAGAACCTCGATGTGACCGTCCCATTGAACATGATGGTGGCGATTACCGGCGTTTCCGGTTCCGGCAAGTCGAGCCTGGTGCATGACGTGATCTACAAGGCGCTGTCTGCCGGTGGTGGATCGAAGGAGGACGAAAGCGACTTCCTGGGCACGCCTGACAAGAAAACGTGGCGCGGAGTGGACCGCGCGAATCTGGTTTCGGAAGTGATTTTGGTTGACCAATCGCCCATCGGCCGCACGCCGCGGTCGAATCCGGTGACCTATATTAAAGCCTTCGACATAATCCGCGAGTTGTTCGCCTCCACGCCCGAGGCGGACCGGCGTGGTTATACGGCCGGCCATTTCTCATTCAACATCCCCGGCGGGCGCTGCGAGGTTTGCCAGGGCGATGGCACGGTTACGGTGGAGATGCAGTTCCTGGCCGACGTGGAATTGATCTGCGAAGAGTGCAAGGGCACGCGCTTCAAGTCGAGCATTTTGGAAGTTCGCTACAAGATGCTGAGCATCCATGAGGTGCTGCAACTGACGGTGAAAGAGGCGCTGACCTTCTTTAACGACACGCCGCGCCTGATGACGAAGTTGAAGGTGTTGAACGATGTCGGACTCGGCTATCTGCGGCTGGGCCAATCGGCCACCACGCTTTCAGGCGGCGAAGCCCAGCGCGTGAAACTGGCCGCCCATCTGGCAACGCAATCGAGTAGCGGGACTTTGTTCATCTTCGACGAGCCGACCACTGGCTTGCACTTCGACGACATCGCGAAACTCTTGGATGCCTTCCAGCGGCTGATCGAGAACGGCGGCAGCATCGTGATCATTGAACATAATTTGGAAGTGATCCGCTGCGCCGATTGGATCATCGATCTCGGCCCCGAAGGCGGCGCCGGCGGCGGGCGAGTTGTGGCCGAGGGCACGCCTGAGCAAGTGGCGAAAACGGCGACACATACGGGGCGGTTTTTGAAAGACGTGCTTTGAGTTGGGTTTAGCCCGCTTATGGTTTCTAGCCGTACAGGTAGACGACCTTGACGAGAGATGTGCGGTGGATGGACTTGGAAGGCTTCTCCGTCGTGATGAATTCGTCGGCGCCGAGTAGGTGTGCGGCTGCTACGTGAAGGGCATCCATGGCGTTCAAGCCAGATTTCGAGCACTCTTTGCGGGCAAGCTCAACGATGGCCGAAACATCGTTCAACCATTCCGCGTTGCTAAAGTAAGTGCTATAAAAACGCGTCTCCAAGTGGTTCTTGTTGAATTCCGCTTTGGGGACTACTTCCAGGTGCAGGAACGGACTTGTGAGGAACTTGCGCTCCGGATCCCGTAGCAGTTCGAACGCCAGGGCCGTTTCCTCTGAAACGCCCTTGGCGGCGCCGATGAGGACGCCGCTATCGAAGAAGGTCCTGATCATCGCCTAAGTGCTACCGTGCACCACGCCGTTCGGCCACTTCGCGTTCAACTTCCCGTCGCGTGAGCAGTTTTTGTCCCGATTTTTCGATGAGTTTCCTGATACGGGTAAGCTCTTTTCCAACCTCGGAGACCGCAGGTCGTGATCGGTGGTCATTGCGTTTCGCGGGCGCGTTTGGGATTGCACTTGCCATGATCATATTGTAGTCCACTCCGGTATTCATCTTCTCTTCTGACAGCCTGGGACTTATTCCAGTCATTCACGGGCTAGAATAAATCTATGACGAAGTTGGTGCTCGCCGCACTTCTGCTGCAATCGACAGACTACCAGGCCGAGGGTCTGAAGGCCCTGGAAGCGCAGAAGTATGAAGCCGCCGCGCGCAACTTCGCCAAGGCCGTGGAAGAGTTTCCGGCCGACTACGGCGTCCGTTTCCATCTCGCGTTGTCGCTTAGCCTGCTCAACAAAGACGCCGAAGCGATCCCCGTCTACAAGAAGACGCTCGAATTGCAGCCGGGGCTCTACCAGGCCGAACTGAATCTGGGGATTCTGTTGCTGCGCCAGCAAGACCCCGCGGCAGCGCTGCCCTACCTCACCGCCGCAGTCGAGAAAAAGCCCAAGGAGTTTCGCCCCAACTATTATCTGGCTGAGGCATTGTTTGCCACGGGCGAATTCGCGAAGGCAGAAGCCGCCTATCGCGGCGCCGACCCAGCTTCAGCCTCAACCATGTCCGGGCTGGCCCGCACGCTGGCCAAGCAGGGCAAGCTCGACGAAGCGGCCCCACGGTTTCGCAAGGCGGCCGAAACGGATCCAAGCTTTCGCGACCAGCTTCTCGAACTGGCCTCTTTGTACGAACAGGCCAAGCGCATTGACGAAGCCATCGCCATCTATGAGAAATTCCCTGAAAACCCCGCTGTGCGCGAGCGCCTGGGCAGCCTGATGCTGGCCAACGGCCGCGCAGCCGATGCGATTCCCAGCCTGGAACAGGCCGTGGCAAAATCGCCGACCGCCGCCAACCACTACGCTCTCGCCGCAGCCTATATTCGTAGCAAGCAGCCCGATAAAGCCGAACAGCAACTGCAAGCAGCCTTGAAACTGGAGCCCGCCAATCTGGAGCTTCGCCTGACCTATGGCCGCTTGTTGCGCGATCAGGGCTTGCAGAACAAGGCGAAATTCATCGCCGCCGCCAATGAGTTTATCGCCGCGGTGAAAACCAAGCCCGACTCCCTCGAATCCTGGCGTGAGCTAACGGGAATGCTGATGGTGACCGATAATTACCAGCAGGCCATTGCTGCGCTCGACAACATCAAAAAACTGGGAGAAGAAACGCCTGGTCAGGTATATTTCCGCGCACTCTGCTACGATCATCTCAAGCTCCAGAAGCAAGCCGTGGAAAGTTATGATAGATTTCTTGAAATGAGCCAGAACGTTCATCCCGACGAAGAGTTTAAAGCGCGGCAGCGCTCACGCATATTGAAAAAGGAACTGAGTAAGAAATGAGCCCGCTCATTCTGCTATTGGCACTTGATCTTTCAGCCGTAATGGCCGAGCCCAACCTGGAAAAGCGCGCCGACAAAGCGCTGGACCATGCGGCGGAACTGCTCGGCACGCTGCGCGATACCTACAATTCCGGTGAAGTGAAGAAGCTTGAGAGTCTGCTGGATGAGATCACGGCCTCGATCGAGTTATGCCGCAAATCGCTCGAAGCCAGCGGCAAGAACGCGCGCCGTTCGCCCAAGTATTTCAAGAAAGCGGAGATGCGCACCCATGATTTTGAGCGGCGGCTGGAGCGGTTTCAGACCGATATGGGCGCAATGGACCAGCCTATCGCGCAGAAGGCCGTAGATCATGTTCGCAAAGTTCACGAAGGGCTGCTTGACGACATGATGGGGAAGAAATGAGATACCTGATTCTCGCTTTGCTGATGTCTCTGCCGCTGGCGGCGCAGAAGGATTTTCTCACCGCCGACGAGGCCGATCAGGTTCGCGAAGTGCAGGAGCCGAACGAAAGACTGAAGTTGTATCTGAAGTTCGCCCGCTTGCGCATCGACCTGGTGAAGCAACTGGTGGCCAAGGAAAAGCCCGGCCGCAGCGTGCTGATACACGACACGCTGGAGGAGTTCACGCAGATCATCGAGGCCATTGACACGGTATCGGAAAACGCCCTCAAAAAACGCGTCGACCTTGCCACGGGGATGGTGGCCGTGGCCAACGGCGAATCCGAGATGGCAGGGCATCTGCGCAAGATCGCCGAATCGCCCCTGAAAGATGTGGCGCGTTATCAATTCGCACTCGATCAAGCCATTGAGACGGTGCAGGATTCGCTCGACATCGCCGCGGAAGACCTGAAAAAGCGTGGTTCAAAGCTCGCCGATAAGCTGCAAAAAGAAAAGGAACAGCGCGAAGCGCTGATGAGCCCCGAAGATCTCGCATCCCAAAAACAGCGGGAAGCCAAGAAGGCTGAAGAAGTCAAAAAAGAAAGAAAAGCTCCCACTCTGCGCCGCAAGGGCGAGGTGGAGGAGCCGAAGCCGTAGGCGGGCCCCAGTTGCCTACGAGCCGCGCGTGCTTTCCAAAGGAGACAGGATGATTCGAATTTTGATGCTGCTTTGTGCGGCGGCCGCTTTCAGCGGAACTGCGTCTGCGCAACTGACCGTTGACCAGAAGGTCAGCGACTTTACGCAGCTGGCGGCGACCTACGCCAAAAACTACGCCCCCTACGAATGGAAGGTGCAGTCGCAGAACTTCGACCTGCTCAAGGTCAAAACGTGGCTCGACCGTGTTAAGGCGTCTAAGGACGACCTGGAGTTCATGGATATCTGCGCGGACTATGTGGCGGCTTTGAATGACGCGCATGATTACATTTCGTTCACGTCGGACTATCAGGCCTATCTTGGCATTGATGTGGATCTGTTCGATGGAGTATATCTGCTGGACTATGTCGACCGCTCGAAGCTGCGCGCTACCGCCTATCCGTTCCAGGTGGGTGACGAATTAGTCTCGATCGACGGTGTCGCCACGGCCGATTGGGTAAAGGCAAATTCCAAGTACAACACTGGCGCCAATCCGCGCAGCACGGCTCGGCTTACCGCGTCCTACATTGGATTCCGGCCGCAGTCCGTGATTCCCGGCGCGGTGAACCTGCCAACCCGCTCAACGTTGGTGATCAAACGGCAAAGCGGCGCGGTGGAAACGTATACCATCCCCTGGACGACCAGTGGCACGCCGCTTTTTGCGGTGGGTCCCGTTCCAGGTTTGAATTTCAATGCAAACAGGAAGGCGCCGCCGAACCCGGTGAAGGTGCGTCCCGCTGACGACGTGACGGACTTAACGGCGGACACTGGCGTTGATCTGCCCACGATACTCGATCACGGACTAACCAACGCACGCCTCCCTGGTTCAAAGCTCCGCGCGGAAGTGAAGGCATATCTAGGAGTGAATGAAGTTCCGCCTGTGTTCACCTTTCCCACCGGCTTCACGCAGCGGTTGGGACGAGGCGGGTTCGATTATTTTGCCTCGGGAACGATTACCATCAGCGGAACGCGCATCGGTTATATCCGCATTCCTGATTTTGAACCTTTTTCGACAAGCTCCGCTACCAACTCCTTTATCAGTGAGATTACTTACATGCAGGCCAATACCGATGGCCTGGTGATTGACGTGATGCGCAACTTCGGCGGCAGCGCCTGCTACGCCGAAACCCTGTTGACATACGTCATTCCAACCAAGTTTCGCACCGTTGGATATGAGATCCGGGCGACGGCCTACTGGGTGGATGCTTACTCCCAGGAGTTGGAATACTACAAATCCGTCGGAGCCGAGCCTTGGATCATCAATACTTATCAGGCACTGCTCACCGGGATCAAGGAGGCGTATTCGGAGAATCGTGGCCGCACCGGACCCATTCCGATCTGCGCTGTTAGTCTCGACAGATCGCCAGCCGTGGATCGTACAGGCAAAATCGCGGCCTACTCCAAGCCGGTCATGCTGGTGACCGATGAACTCTCCGTTTCCGCGGCGGAGATGTTTGCTGCGGTCTTCCAGGACAATCAACGCGGCATCGTCTACGGGATGCGCACCATGGGGGCAGGCGGTACAGTTACCAGTAATCCGGTAGGGGCAACCACGTTTTCCGAAGCGTTCGTTACGGTGACCCAGTCGTTGATGAACCGCAAGAACCCCATCGTTACTGCCGATAACCCAACTGCTCCGTATGTGGAAAACATTGGCGTCCGGCCCGATATCCAGGCCGACTACATGACGAAGGAAAACCTGCTCAACAACGGCAAGACCTTCGCGACGGACATGTTCAACGCCGCTGCGAATTACATAAAGAACGGCCGGTAAAGATGTGGGGCAGATTGGTAATCCAATGTCGCTTACTTTTCCTAAGTGATTGCTCTACCTCCTAAGGTGTGAAGGAATCGCTTTGACCGCAAATTGGACAGGCGACCTGTCCGCCGACTTGTCCGCCATAGCTTTAGCGAAGGCGGAAGCCTTGGCGAAGGTGGATCCGCCTGTCCAATTTCTAATTTTTCACAGCTTCTCACGGGTGCGGCTCGGTGAGAAGTGAACGTCCGCCCACCGAGCCGTAAGGTCGCGGTTTCTCGATGGTCCGGTATTGGGCGGAAAACAAGGGTATTTTTCTGCACTTCGCGAAAAAGTAAATGACATTGGGCAATTTGCTTGAACCGGCAGCAGGCGTATCTTGTCCCTGACCGTCCATTGGCGAGTGACCGCCTGAGGTCGGAATCCGGCCCCGGCGCATCTTCCACTCCCGGTTGCAAACCTCTTCCATCCTACCTGTTTTCAATACCATGTATCACCATTGTTGACCTCTGAAGCTAAGGTGCCCATTGTGCAGGTACCTCTGCATCTGCTTGCCGTGTTATTGGCAATTCAGCGGATAAATCGTACAAAAAGGAAACCAAATTGAAAATCAACAATTTTATGAAATCCGCCATGAGCACTGGCGTCATTGGCCTGATGCTGGCTGCAGGCGCCAGCGCTGCCAACATTACATTCGCAACCGATGGCTCGGGTACTGGGTTCAACGGAACCTCCCTTCTTACGTTGAACAGCTCATCTGGAGTTGCAGCAACGCTGGCCTTCGTTCCGGACCCCGCCATGACCGTTGGCGTTGGTAATGTCAACTACGGTAACTTCACTCTGGCATGCGCATTGTGCACGAACTCGGTTGGCTCAACTTTCAACGCGTTCACTTTTAACCTGGAAATAAATGACATCACTGACAACGCCAAGGGTGTGTTTGTGGGCACCGCATCAGCAGGTACCTTGACCCTGATTAGCAGCACGATCACCCTCAACTGGCTGCCTTTGCAACTCGGCCCTGGCACGAGCGGCGCCTCATCCGGCAACTTCGGCGGCACCACTTTCATCACAACAGGGACAACCAGGATCGTGAATCCCACGTCTGGTGCACAGATCGGCAGCACCACGGTTCAGGGCACCGTTGGACCAACTCCTGAGCCGGCAACGTTTGGCATGCTCGGTGGAGCGTTGTTCGGTTTGGCCGTATTAGGCCGCAAGCGCTTCGCAGCGTAGTCGAATTGGTTCGTTCGCAGTGGGCAGCAGAAGAGCGGCAGGCGACACCGCCTGCCGCTGGGTATATAGGCAGAATGGCATTCTGCTCACCGACCTGTCCGCCGTAGCCTTGGCGAAGGTGGATTGGCAATCGGCCTTTTCTTAAAACTGGACTAGCCGCAACGGTTCGACACGCCGGGAATGGAATTGCCTCCCTTGAATATGCGCTCAGTGGCTTATCCGTGTCCATCCGAGAGCATCCGTGGCCAAATCTTTTAAGCATTACAGGTGGGATAGACTTCACCAAAAATTCGCCACGGATCCACACGGATGGACACGGATTGAACTGAGGATGAGCATAGAATTCTTCGGCGCTGTGATATGGGATTACCAAACTGCCCCACATCGGTCGAAGATTGACACGGAGGAGTTGGCGAATCGCCCGTCTCACCCTTCGCCACATCGGATGTTCATGGGTGGCGCAGACGAATCGCCTGTGCAAAATCTAACTCAAACAACAGCCGAATGGAAAAACGAGTGGCATTGGATTGCCAATCGGTTCCGCCTTCGTCTTTCCGCTACCGGCCGGAAACAGCGCTGCTCCCTTTGTGCGTTTATTGGATTAAATATCGCCTCGCGAGACGCCTAACTTCTTCATCATCGCGTTTAACGTTGTGCGCGGAATGCCAAGCCGGTTGGCGGCCGTGCTGATCACGCCGTTGGTCTCGCGCAAGATACGCAGGATGTGTTCCCGCTCCACGTCCTCCAAATTCGAACTGCCGCCTGTTTCCACGGCCTCCGAGCGTAACTCTTCCAGCGGCGCTCGAAGCTCTGATCCGCGCGACAGAATCACGGAACGCTCGATGAAATTCTCCAGCTCGCGCACATTTCCGGGCCAGGACCAACTGGCCAGGGCCTTCATCGTCTCGGCGGGAATCTTTTCAATATGCCGGTCCATTTTTTCGGCGTATTTTCTGGTGAAGTGGCGCGCCAGAATGGGGATGTCTTCCGGATGATCGCGCAAGGCAGGCGTGTTGATGGGGAACACCTTCAGTCGGTAGTACAGATCGGGACGGAAGAGCTTGTCGCCCATCATCTGCGCCAGGTTGCGGTTGGTGGCGGCCACCAGCCGAACGTCAATGGGGATCGTTTTGGTTCCACCCAGGCGTTCAAATGATTTTTCTTGCAGCGCGCGCAAGAGCTTCGGTTGCAGATCCAATGGAATGTCGCCAACTTCGTCCAGAAAGAGCGTGCCACGATGCGCCATTTCAAAGCGGCCGATTTTTTGGCCCAGCGCGCCAGTGAAGGCCCCGCGTTCGTAGCCGAACAGTTCGCTTTCCAGCAGCCCGGTGGGGATGGCCGCACAGTTCAAACTGATGAACGGAAGGTTGCGCCGCGGACTGAGGCGGTGAATGGCTCGCGCTACCAGCTCTTTGCCGGTGCCGGTTTCGCCCAGGATCAGCGCTGTCGCATCGGTCGGTGCCACCAACTCCACCTGGCCCATCATGCGCTTCATGGGGGCACTGGTGCCCACGATCTCACCGAAGTCCTGCGTCACGTCGGTGGCCGCGAATTCAATGCTCTCCTCGCGGTTCCGTTCGCGCAGGTCGGTGACAAACGTCAGCCAGCGAAAGGGCGATAGCTTCAGCACGGCTGTCGTCACCAGCACGGGCACCCGGGTGCCATCCTTGCGGATCAGTTCTTTCTCGTAGGGCGTGCAAGCCCCGAAGTGAAGCCCTTCCTCGTGGGCCAGTTCATCGAGCGTCTCATACTCAGGCGGAGTGAGGTCAGGCCAGTTCAGCCGGCCGCCCATCAGATCTTCGCGGCTGTATCCCACCAGTTGCAGAAACGCATCGCTCGCATCGGGGCTGCGGTCGTATTCACCGGAAACCACGCCCACTACAGTCGACCCGATGACAGCCGGGCGAACCCTGGTGCGGCTGCGGCGAAACTTCTCGTCCCGTTCATGACGGTCGGTAAAGTCGCGCACGACGCTGGCAAATCCCTGCAACTCTCCCGCCTCGTCTTTCAGCCCCATGGTAATGATGTTGGCCCAAAACCTGGAAGCGTTCTTGCGCAGGCGCCAGCCTTCACTGCCGAAATGACCTTCGTCAGATGCCCGCTTCAGATCCTCCCCGGATTGCATGCGGGCCTCGTGAGCGGCTTCCTTCCCCTCGCAGATGAGGAACGATGCATTGCGTCCTATCACCTCACCGCTCATATAGCCGAAGATGCGCTCCGCGCCCGCGTACCAGGCGGCGATTTTCCCATCGACATCCAGCAGATAGAGCGCATAGTCGCGCATCCACGATGGGATCGCCGCGGCAGGGGAGTCCAGCTTGACGCCGCTGGAGGCTGTCTGTTCTCGCAACACCAAAAGATGGCGAACTGGCAGGACGTTGCTCTTGGCTACGTATTCGACCTCGCGAGGAGTTCCGCCGGCGTCCAGCAGCCGGAGCGTTCCATTTTGCTCCCCAGTCTTCAGGAATTCCTCCCATCGCTTCGAAATTGCGGGCTTGACTTCGGGCGCGGCCAGGTCATCCATGCGTTTGCCTATGATCCGTTCGCGAGGAATTCCGAGTAATTTGCCGGCGCCTGTGTTGGCCTCCTGATATTCGCGATCGTCGTCGGCTAGAAAAATGGGGATGGACGGGTGAAATACGATCGCGCGGAATAGCAGTTCAAGTTCTTTCGGACCATTCTCGGCCAGCCACCCCTCCGTTGACCGGGCGAGTGCTGTGTGCGGGTTCGACGACTGCATGGAGTGCTCTTTTTCTTCCAACGAAACAGGCAGCTCAGTGCCGCTTGCAAGATATCTTCCATTCCTGCCTGTAGTTTCCGCTTCGCAGGAAGCATGGAATGGCAGCGACGCCTCACCCTTACACCGATGGAAGTGTGCGGGTTGGTATGCAAACAATTGTGGCTCGCCATTCCGTCATGACGGCCGGGTGGAGCGTTCAGTAGTGTTACGGAGTGCAGTTGCGGGGCCATCCGCCAGATGGCGCGTGGCTTGCCCAAACGGCTGATTCATAGGGTGACGGAAAGGGTGGGACTGAAGGTCGTCTGCCGATATTTGGTCAAATGACCTCCAGCGGTCATTTTGATATTTTGTTTGCCCAGCGTCGAAAGGTCATTCCTGCTGCAGCAGTCAGAAGAATCAACGAAGCAGAGGAAGGTTCCGGAACGCTGCCGCCAGTTTGAGTAGTCTCGCAACCTATCGTATCGATGGAGACCATGTTTGTGTCCATCGTTACGGCGCCATTAAGAGCTAACGCCCGGCCGCACGGAATCGTTGCGCTAGTGTTCATCGTGATGCTGGTCAGGGCGAGAATATTGCCTTGGAAGGCCGTGCTGGTCCCAAGAGTGGCGGAACTCGCCACCTGCCAGAACAGGCTATCGCCTTGGCCGCCGTTGGTAAAGACGACAGAAGAATTGGTTGCAGTGGTTAAGGTGCTGCCGATCTGAAAGAGAAAGACTGCGTTCGGATCACCCAATGCATTTAGAGTCAGTACTCCAGTCAGTTGTGCCGAGGATAAAAAGCAATAGACACCGGGCGTTAGCGTGAGCCCGCCAAGGTCCTGGCTTAGGGTGTTGGCACAGGCTTGGCCGGCGGCGTAATTGTATGCCGTAACAAGATCATTTTGCGCCAATATCGCGGTAGCGTCTGCGATATGGATATTGGTCGCCCCTCCTGCGACTTGCCCTGGAGGAAAGCCGGTGATCGAGGTGCCTGGCGAAAGGCCCAGATTTCCAAAAATGGTGGTGTTGCCGGTATTGGTGACCGTGGTCGATCCAAGAACCGCAAAAGAATCTGCGCTCCCCAGGTTCACAACAACCGTGGCGCCCAACTTCGATGAGCCGAATGCGACTGCGGCAATTATTAAGATCCTGTTCATTTTAATGCTCCTTGTGCTTGTCTTTGGGCCACCGCCTCCAACGCGGTGGAGTGGTCTGTGTTCTGGACTGATGCAGAAACCGCTCCCCTGCGGTTGCCGCTAAGTAAAGGTCTGCTGCTACCGGGCCGCGATCGAAAGGGCGCGGGCTGGTGCAAAAACGAGGACCCTCATTAAATGGTTCGTCAAAAACGGGGGGGCGCTCTGGCGAATTCCACAAAAAACCGCGAGACTTCTTTGCCCTCCGGGAAGCCTCGCGGGTGCCTTCAATTTGGGTTCCTCACAAGCTGTAATAGTCCGAGTTAGAAACCCAGGACTCTCATTTTGCGTGGTGGAACCCGCTGTTAAGCTTGCAATCAAATTGCCAACTTCACCGCGGCGGGTGGAGGCCCCTCTTAACCAGGTGCCTCTACCCTTCCGCGGCGGCTCGGACTGTATGGTTATCGCACTGTAGTCTTTAGGAAATTCACCTGAACTTGCGCCTTGGAGGAAACTCCCTTGGTATTGGTCACGGTGACTTCAAAGATGTAACTGCCAAACTGCTCGCCCAACTGTACGGTGGTAACTTGTGCATTCGGGTTGAGTATGACGGCGGTTGCGTTGATGATCCTCCAGCTATACGTCAGCGGGAGTCCGTCGGGATCGGTCGACTTCGAGGCATCCAGGGTGTTTGTGCGATAGATGGTGTCGAAGTCCTGGCCAGCGTTGGCCGTCGGGGTCTTTCCCGCCGGGGGGGTAACCACCGGAGGATTGACGTTAACCGTCACCAGGCAGGAGGCCTGGCTGCGTGGGCCAATCGCCGTGATGGTGTATGAAGTAGTAACGATGGGCTTCACCGATACGCCGCCAGTCACATTTCCGATACCGGAGACCGTGATTGTCGTCGCATTGAAGGCGGTGTAGGTCAGTACCGAGCTGTCGCCTACGTTGATAGTGGCCGGCGTTGCCATGCAACTGTTGATGGAGGTGGCTTGTGAAACCGTGATCACCAGACTGGCGCTCGTTTCGCCATATTGATTCTTCGCGGTGATTGTGTAGTTGGTTGTCGTTTGCGGTCCTACCTGCTGCGAACCGGTCAGCGGAACCGCGCCGATGCCAACAATGTTGACGACATCCGCGTTTTCCACCACCCAGTTAAGCGTGGATTTTTCGGTATTGAGAATGTCCGGAGGAGTCGCATTAAAGCGAATGATGCGCGGCGCGGTGCCAGCCGGCGGAACCACTGGAACCACCGTTACCTTTATGATTGTTGTGGCGGAAACATCGCCGTACTTATTCTTTGCCATCAACGTGTAAGTGGTGGTGTCCTTGGGTGTGATCGGAGCGGAGCCATTGGCCGCTACTGTGCCGACTCCAACAAGTGTGACAGTGTCGGCGTTTTCAGTGACCCATTGCAGGGTGGAGCTCTCGCCCGTCTGGATGGTTGCCGGAATCGCCGTAAAGCTGATGATGCGCACCTGCGGCTGGGCGACCGTTACAGCAACCGTAGCGTTGGCTGTACTGGTCTTATTGCTCGCCGTGATTTTGTAGATGGTTGTTACAGTGGGCGCCACTTGCGACGTGCCGTGGACCGAATCCACTTTGCCGATCGCATCGATAGTCACGGTATCGGCATTGAGAACTTCCCATGCCAGCACGGATGTCTGTCCAGCCTGAATGCTGGAAGGGGTAGCGGTGAAGCTGACGATCTTCACATTGATTGGTGCGGAAGTGGTAATGGTCACCTTGGCCATGCTCTGTGCGCCGAACGTATCTTTTACCGTCAAGCGGAACGCATATGACTGCGAATCGACCGATGTGAAGGTTGCCTTGGCGCCGGTTGCTCCGATGATGGAGACACTTGGACCGGCGATTTGCGTCCATTGATACGTGATGGCGTCGCCATCTGGATCGTAGGATGCGGAACCATCGAGAGTCATTGTGCCGGCAGGAACGCCGATCTGGTCGGGGCCTGCGTCTGCTATTGGCACATCGTTGCCGGTGCGGATGCGCTTGGTCAACACTTCGTAGCGGATGCGCGGGATGTCGACAGGGACCGGATGATCGGCGGCGAGGAACTCCTTGGGACGCAGGAAGCTGCCAAATTGCAGGCCGACGGCAACGCGGCCGTTGGCATCCTTGGTCAACATGGTTTCATTGAAACCGCCTTCCAACGTGACGGCGAAGAATTTGTTGATGGGGTTGATGAGACGGATGGTACCGCCCGGCTTATCGTCGCCCAGGCGGCTCTTCAGATAGCCGAGGTTCCCTTCGGCGTAGGCGTTCTTCCACAAACCGATGGAGGCGCTGACACCGGCCTGGTCAACGATTTTCAGGTAGCTGATTTCGTAGATATTGCGTGTGATGAACTGTTTGTTCACCTCGGAATTATCAAGGAAACCCTTGGTGCCGAAGATTCCGACTCTACCGTATTTGAATAGATAGTCAAAGGTGAGCGAGGCCTGTCCCAGATTGCCGCCGCGTTGGTATGTATTGATATCGACATGCTTGAAGCTGCCGAACAGTCCGGCCTGGAAGCTCTTGTAGCGCTCCACCATGCCTAAATCGAACTGTGCTTCCTTGCGTTCATGGAAGTACAGGAATTCTGCTTCCGACTGAATCGCGAACGTGCTGCTGAGCGGGTCGAAGAAGCGACCCTTGCCGGTGAAGGTGAGGTGCCTGTCGCCATCGACGCCTGCATTGGCCCCAATGACTGAGAATTTGGGAGTGCGTGACGCGGCAATTGCCGATTTCACGATGTCTTCCGTCTGAGGCTTGGTGAGCTGTTTGCTATTCGAATCTTCCACGCTCTTGGCCACTTCTGTTTGCGACTTCTTGAGCGTGTCCTGTCCGCGCTTCAACAGATCCACATCGCTGCGAATGCGCGCATTTTCAGTCTTTACGTCTTTGAGTAGCGCGAGGATGTCATCCAGCTTATCGAGGCGCTTCAGAATCTCGTCGCAGCATTTCGGGTCGGCCGCACCAGCGGGTCCGCCTTGGGCGGAGTTCAGGTTGCGGATCGCATCCCCGACGCTGCCGGCGGAGATTCGCTTGCCTGAACCGTCGCTGACCGAAAGCTCCACGCGCCGGTTCATGAACCGGCCTTCCCTGGTTGTGTTCTCGACTTTGGGTTGCTTGCTGCCCATGCCGGAGACTTCAATCTGGCTCGGCTTAGCTCCGTATTTTTCCAGGAATGATTTGACCATGTTGGCGCGGGCCATCGCCAGTTTTTCGCCGGGCCGGTCGGCGGCGGAAGAGTCGGCGTGGCCCTCTACCTTCACCCTGTAGGTAGCGTTTTTGCTGAGCAATTCAGCAAGCCGCAACAAACTGGGATAGCCGTCGGAGAGGACGGTGGAGCCAGTTTCAAAATTGATTTCTTCCCAGTCGTCCTTGGATGCGGTGGTGTTCAACCCTTGGGCTGAAAGACCTGCCGAGCCGAGCGAGCATAATAGGAGCAATGAAGCTAAACGTGGACGCATGTGAGTGCTCTTCCTTTTCTTGAAATTCGAGAGTGCATTAATAAAGGAGCCGCTCCCTCATGGGTGCGGCCCTGCTCTATTTACTGTTAACGACGATCGTTTTGGCGGTTGTAATCACGGTTGCGGTCTCGGCCTTTGTCCCATTTATGGTCATGGTTCACATCGCCCTTGTCCCCGGCCCAGCGGCCTTCGTGAAAGCGTTCCCCATCGTGGTTTGGTTCCACCCAGTGAGCGCCTTCATAGGGCGGGCGGGTCCAATATCCGTCGTGCCATTTGTACTTATTACCGTTCGGAAACCAATATCCGCCCAACCAGACGTAGCCTGCGCCAGGGCTTCTGGGTTGAACTCTGACCACTCGCGGAGGTGGCGGGGCTCCAATCCGGATGCCAATCGAGATCTGCGCAAACATCGCTGTCGCGCCCAATAACATTACGGCCAACCATTTCATATTCATTATTTGCTCCCGTTCATTCCGTGAATCCAGGTGGGCGTTCTTAGCTCTCCACCATCGCTTTGGAAACTATTTCTCGAACACTTTTTCAATCTGGCCGGCCTTCTTCTGGATCTCGCCCGCAAGGCGCTCCTTCTGGCCTTCGGCTTCCAATTTTGGATTGCCGATGACTTCGCCCACTTTCTGTTTGGCGTGGCCCTTCAGCGAGTGGACACTTCCTTCGATCTGATCCGATGTACTCTGTTTCATGTTGTTTCTCCTTTTACCTTCCGAAATTGTTAAACGCTTTCTCTATGCCACCGCACAGCAACCATCGTCGTGGCGCAGAGTCTCACTCTAATGCCACTTATATTGACTAGAACGACACGTCGCATTTGGGGTCTGACACCTTTCTTCGGCCGTTTTCTTGTCCGCCGTAGCTTTAGCGAAGGTGGATGCCGAAAATGGGCTGT
>CAIRSA010000298.1 GCA_903881085.1 uncultured Acidobacteriia bacterium | reverse complement strand
GGTGAAGCTCTGGAGCACGGCCTTGGGCACTTAAACGCGAAGACCGCCCGAAGGGCGCTCCTAATCGTCCTCAATCCAGACACTATGTTCGAAGGGAAACAATCTGAGAATTGAAGGGGGAAAGATCGTGACCCGTTACAGGTTTTCAAGGCGGATGTCGCCGCCCATATCTAGCATGTACTGCCGCGCTAACCATAATCCGAGCCCCGATCCTTGAGCGATTGCAACGGCAGTTGGTGCTCGAACACCCTCATCGAATATCTGGCTCTCGTACCCGTGATCCACACCGATCCCATCATCCGAGAGGAGGATCAGAAATCGGTCCGACAGAGACTCAACTGCAACGCGGATCTGCAGTGTTTCGTTTGACTTGCGATATTTAATCGCATTCCCAATCAGATTATTGAACACTTCCCCAGCCTTAACTTTGTCTACAACAGTGCGGATCTTTGTCAATTCTTCCCTGGAGTATTTGATACGCTGCAAATTGAGATTCAGAGAACGCAAAAACCTGTTCTGTTGGAGAATCGTTTTGGTAATAATCGTGGCGCCAACGTTGCAAAACTCTGGTTTGGTCTCCTTCGCACGACCTGTAATGTAATACTCGATCTTGTCGAGCAGGTATTCGATGGTCGAGCCATCGAGAAAGATGTCTTCCAACTTCCAGATGATCTTTTCGGGACTCAACAAATTCCAGTGTCGCTGGAGAAAGAGCGCATCGTCCATAATAGCCTTACGCGGGGCGGCGATCTCATGGCGGAGAATGTCCAATTGACCGCGCCTCTTTTTCCATATGGCTGCGGCGGCATAGTCGCTCAGTGTCTTCAGAATCTGTATATCGCGCTCAAAGATGTGCTGCATAAACTTGCGCCGGTATCCAGCCTCCAATGTGCCCACGACAACATCCCCCATCATAAGAGGAATGTAAACGCGAATGAGTTTCTCAAGACCCAAAAGAGAGTGAATTTCAGGGTGGAAGCGAGGATCCTTATCCTTGGGCACCTCAATCTGCTTGTTCTTGACTACATATGCCTGAATGTCGGTGCTTGTCAAGATGTCGTGATCGGAGAGCTTCTTGAATTGAGCCTTGTCTTGGTCCGGGCGATCCCACCAGATGTATTCCGACTTGATACGTTTCCCATCGATGGAAACGATTGAAATGTTCAAATGCGTGTACGCAAGCGCATCAATGATGTGCTCGCCAACCTTCTTGATTACGTCCAGCCAGTCCTCGCCTCCCGCTAAATACTGAGCCAATTCCGACTCGGCATCATGCAGACCGCGAAGCACCTGTCCAAAATTGAGGCGATCATACATGACCGATGCAGCAGCAGCCAATTGCGTGAGGCATTCCAAATCGAATTTTGAAAAAGCATTCGAAAGCGGACTCTCCACATTCAAGACACCGATCCTCTTCTGCAGCATTGCCAGTTTGGTCCCCGTGCCATCCAAATTTGGAACACGAGCACTGGAGTTCGGCAGAAAAAGCGGTATTGCTAACTCTGACCGGATACCGGGCCAATATGTTATGAAATACTTGTGATTGCCAACGTCGGCAAGATTGATTGGCCTTAGGGTTCGCAAACAGCGGCCCGTGACGCCCTCATCCATGGAAAGTTGCGTGGAAGACTCGATAATTGGGTGGCACTTCGCAACTTCCAAGCGCCCTGTGTCTTTGTTCAGCAACAGAACAGATCCAATCCCACAGTCCGTGATATCGATGGCGCCATTATTCAATTCGGTCAATAGCCCGTCAATCGTTTCTGCCTGCGCAACACGAGAGAGTGCGGTGTTGAGTTTGTCTATTTTGCGATACCTCTCAATGCCTTCGAGTGCGCGCCCGCATTTCTTAACCACTTCAGTAGCTAGACTTCGAATGTGACTGTCCGTCGCACCCGCTCCGCGAGGAAACTGAAATTCGATGATGCCAGACAAGTGCTCAAAGGTGTAGATCGCCGCGGCCAGTCGCGGTATGGACGAATCCGTCCAAGGCAAATTGTACAGAGGAACGAGCACCTGACCGTTGCCCAACTCCTTTGCGTTCCGCTCCTCTAAATTGTGCTGAGGTTGCCTAAACTGCGCCGGAGCATTTAGAGCCTCATATCTCCCAGTCGTCTTGTTCGCAAGCCAGACAACAATTCTTTCGGCCCCGACAAGCGGCAAGGTTAACTCCGCAAATCGAATGAGGAACTGGGTGCTATCGCTGGTAGCAACATCCGTCGTGAGCAGATAAAGTGAAGCTTCCAGTTGATCTAGCTCTTGCACCGCCGTTACCAGGCGAGCTAGATGAATAGGTTGGTGCAGTAAGTTCACTTTCTCAATCGAATCGAAGTAGGTGAGGAGTAGCCCAAGCCGGCGGGACCGGCCGGGAATAGGCATTACGACCCTGTACTTACCGTCAGCGGTTTGTTCCCAGATAGGATCGCCGTCACTTTGAGAGTTCATCTGCGCATGTAGCAGAGTGGCTGCCGGGATCCGTGGGGCCATGGCCGCTTCGGGAAATTGAGACAAAAACTCGAACCCACTGTCAGCCCCTGCCCACCGGAAGAGCTCCGCACGTTCTGCGCCGACCGAGGCTGCATACGCGCGTAGACGCTGGCCGATATCTAATGTTTTCAACTCTTGCGGCATACTAAACCGTTAATGGGCTATTATACACAAATGCAAGTCCCCTACTCGTGCCCAACGCCGGAAAAATACACGCATTCTTTACGGTCATCGCGTTGGTGATCGTGCATCAGAGCGTATTTACTCCTTGAATTATAAAGAACACGGTTGTTGGCATTGGGAATAACAAGGATGGCGGAGACGTTCAAGACTCCAAGCGTTTCTTGACTTGCCCTACCGTGGGCTGACAATCCATCAACATCCTAGGACTGCGCCCAGCCAGTCGGCGCGCAATTCGACACGAGTGAGAGGAACTCTCACAATCTGATGCTGCTTCGCCAGCCATAAAGCACCGCAAACTGTCGGGCAATCGATTTGCCGTAGGGTTTTGCCGGCCTCTGAACTATTGAACAAAACCCAGTAAAGAGTGGCCCTCGGTTAGCGGCTTAGATCACCGCACGGTTTACTCGGTATTCGCGGGGATGTGGCTCACGCGTATTCCCGCGCCTCCTCTCGCTGCGAAACCAAGTAAACCTTCTTCAGTCCTTCTTCGGTATTTATTTCTTGCGTCCCCACAGCCTTTTAGCGGAATCGTCCGGAACTTCCCCAAACCGCCCTGTTACAAATCGTACAGGCGAAGCGAACACGCCGCCTGTCCGCGCTCAACGGCGTGACAGCAAATGAGGAGAAATTGCGATGCTGAAGTTCACAACAATCCACGATCAAAAACGGCAAAACCTGAGCAAAGGCTGAGAGTGCATCAACTCATTTTCAACGTTATAGATACGCTGTGGAAAAAATCGCTCATAAAGGCTTTTGTGCAATCTTAATTTCTCAGGTTTCCTCATGCAAGTCATTGAAAATAATAGAACCGGATTTCTAAGGGCTCCGCCTGCCAGACCGCTACCTCGGCTGGCCTCGAAATCCGGCTCCATCTGGTTGGGCGCCCTCTAAAAATACACTCGCAATGCCAGGCGGAATGAACGGCCCGCATAATTTCCGAACTGTCCCGTGTTGTTCGGATCCAACTTCTGGAAGTTCACATTCGGCGTGAAGGTGCGCGTGGTGGCGTTGAAGTTGTACGCGCCAAATGACCGGCTCGAATTCGGATTGATGAAGAAATTCGGGTGGTTCGGCACGTTGATCACGTCCACGCGGAGCTGCAGGTAGCGCTTGCCGTCGTGCGAAAGATTGATGTTCTTGAACACGGAAGCATCCAGCGACGTGGTAGACGGGCTGCGCGCATCGGGCAGCGTGCGCGGCGCATTGCCGATAGCCGGGGCTGTTTCGGTGCCGGGAATGGAAAACGCGGCCGGGTTCAAATACGGCTGAGTGAAGGGGGAAAGGCGCCAGTCGGGATTGATGACCGGCACGCCCAGCACGCGGTCGGGCCGCAGCGTGAAGCCATCGAGCGCGTTGCCGCCGCCCTTGGAAGCGAACCATCCGTTGTTGCCCAGGATGGCGCTGGCCGGGTAGCCGGCGGAGCGCATGAACAGCGCCGAGATGTTCCAGTTGCCGTAGAATTTCTTCTTGGCGAAGGGCACTTGATAGCTGATGGCGGTGTTGAATTTGTGCGGGATGTCGAAGACAGAAAGGCTGCGTTCGGAGCGGCGGTTCACCGTTTGGTAAGGAACAGCGCCGAAGATGTCGCCTGCGCCTGCGCCCTGGTAATTCGAGGCCTGGTCGTCGATCGATTTCGACCATGTGTATGCGCCCTGGAACGTCAGTCCCGCGGTGAAGCGCTTCTGGAAGCCAACGCCCAGGCCGTGATAAATCGAGTTGCCGGAGCGGTCATAGCGCGTAGAGATGTTGCGGTTGAACCACTGCGGGAAGGGCCGCATCGAATCGAGCAGCGTGCCTTGGATCAGGCTGCCGTCGGAGTTCTGAATGCCAAGCAAATTGTTCTTGGTTGCGCTGGTTTGGAAGTCGGCGCCTGCGCCGGCCAGTTTGGCTGTTGCCGAGGGATCCACATAATTCAACCGGTAGCCGCGGGTGAACAGGTGCGTGCCTTTCGTGCCGTCGTAGCCGATGCTGATCAGGCTGTTGCGGCCGACCATGATCTGCGTTCCGAGATGCCATTTCTGGACGGTGGGAACGATGTCGGTCTGCGGAATGGAGTAGAACGTAAAGGCGTTCACGTTGTTCATGTAGAAGATGGGATCGCGGCTGATCGTCTTCGGGCCGGAGAGCTTGCCGATGGGGTTGGTGATCAGGTTCACCGGGCCGGGAACCAGGCCGCCTGTGCGGCCGGAAGAGGAGACGGAATCGGTTGAGATGTTGAAGTCGGGATCGATCTCCGCGCCGAGTCCGGTGAGGGGGGTCTTCAGCAGGTTGTAGGAAGCGCGCCAGGTCCACCAGCTGCGCGCGGCATAGGCCAGACCGAAGCGCGGTTGGAAGCCCCTGTAGTTTGTGGGCCACAAGTTGTGGCCGTAGCCGGCAGTGTTGGCGAAGGCGTAGCCGCCGGTGACGGCCTTGCCGTTGACCGTGCCCTGCAGGTCGGGGATAAACGTGCCTTGGCGGTCGTACTTTTCTGAGCGGGGTGTTTCCGCATCCCAACGCAAACCAACGTTGAGCGTGAGGCGGTTGGTGAGCTTGTAGTCGTCCTGCAGATAGGTGGCAAAGTAGCGCCAGCGATAGTACGCTGTGGAGCCGACGGTGCGATAGACGTAGCTGTTCAGTGAGCCGGTGATGAGTCCGCCGATCTGGTCGACGAACGTGTTGACGCTGCCTGTGTTGGGCGAGATCTGTCCGGAGAAAGAGTATGTCCCGCCGGTCTGGCCGCCGAAGTCGAAGCGGTTGAGTTGCACCCGCCGGTGCTCAAAACCGAACTTCAGAGTGTGGCGTCCTTTGATCCACGAAAGGTCGTCGCCGACGCCGGCGTTGATGTCGAGCGAGCGGCCGTTGAAGCTGCCCTGGGCGTTAAAGCCGCGCGAGATGATGGATGGGAAGCCGTTGCCTTGGATTGCCGGCACCAGGCCCATGGCTGCGCCCCAATCCTGCGAAAGGGAGGCTTCGTTCGATGAGCGTAAGGCATCGCCGCGCGAATAGCTGGCGCGGAATTCGTTGAACAGGCTGGCCGAGAAGGTGTGGGTTTCGATCAACGACATGTTGCGCGAGTTGATCTGATCCTGCGGGATGGAATCGCCCGGATCAGTATAGCCTGCCCAATCGAAGCGCGTGCCGGTGACCGGCGAGTAGGCGTGGCGGAAGGAGATGCGATCGGTATTGCCGATGAGTTGATCGACCTTGAAGCTCCAGCGGTTGTCCTCGGTGTATGCGCCGCGGGCCCAGATGGAGTTGTTGCCATCGGTTTCTGGAAGGCCATCGGGGCGCAGCCAGTGGATGAAGGCGGTGTCTTTGCCGGGCGTGAAGGGAAAGAGCGCCTTCAGGATTTTTTGCGCCTGGGGATTCTTGGCCAGCAGGCCGCTCAGGTCGTTGTTGGCGATTACAGGCCGTGCTGCGGTGGCCAACAACTCGCCGATGGGGAAGCCCTGGTCGTTGAGGTTGTAATGATAGCGCAGGCTGTTTCCACGTAACGGGGAGGCGATGGCGTTTGTGATGCTCTGCTGGCGCAGCGTGGGATCGAGCAGGTCGTAGGAGTTGTTGAACTTGCCTGCCAGCTCATCGGCGGTGGGCAGTTGCGAGCGTGTTGCGCCGAAGAACATCTTCAGGCGCTGTGGTTCGCCGGTGGCCCAGATGAAGGTCTTGTTGCGGCCGTCGTAAATTTTGGGAATGATGACGGGGCCGCCTATGGCGATGGCTGCCTGATCGTAGTGTTGCGTGGGAGGGAAGGCGGCGCCGAGGGCCTGCGTCTGCATGGAGGGATCAAGATGCGACCACGATGCGTTGCCGTGGAATTGGTTTGAGCCGGAGCGCGTGGCCTGATTGATGATGGCGCTGGTGGTGCGTCCGTATTGGGCGGGAATGCCATTGGCCTGCACGGAGACTTCGGAGACCTGGTCGCGCGAAAACGTCATCACCATGCGGCCGGTGCCGGGGGCGGAGATATCGGAGCCATCGACCAGCGTGGAGCCGCCGCCGGGGATTCCGCCGCCGATGGAGACAGCCGAGCCAGGTGCAGTAGCCTGCGTAAAGATGCCGGGGAGTTCGCTCTGCACGCCGCCGTTATATTGCGGATCGCCTTGCGCGCCTGGGGTGAGAAGAATGACCGATAGGGTGGAGCGGTCCATGAAGGGCAGGTCTTCGAGGAATTTTTCGCCGACGCTGGTGGTGACGGCGGAGGAGTTGGGGTTGACCATTGTGGCGTCGGCGGAGACGGTGACACTTTCACTTACGTCGCCGACTTGCAGCGCGAAGTTTTGAGTGGTGGTTTGTGTGGTGCGCACTTCCAGGCCTGTGGCGACTTCGCGCTTGAAACCGGTGGCGGTGACGGAGACTTCGTATTCGCCGATGGGGAGGGAGGGGACTGTGTAGCTGCCTGCGGCGGTGGTGGCGGTGTTGACTTTGGCGTTGGTGGTGAGTTCGCGGATGGTTACTTTGACATTGGGTACGACGGCACCTGCGGAATCTTTAACGATGCCGGTGATGGTGCCTGTGTTGGTCTGGGAGTAAACGATACCGCTTAGGAAAACGAGGGAAAATGCGAGTCTCTGAAACATGGCTCGAATTCTATCAAAATTGTAGAGCCGAGCGCGCGGGGGGACACGGGGGGACCGCTCCCTTACGGTCGCGGCTCGGTAAGCCGTCGCGACCGCGAGGAAGCGGGCGGTGGAGATTACTTAACGGCGGACCACTTCTTGAACTCGCTGGCGATGTCGGCCGAGGCGTTGTCGCCGGCGTGAATGATCACGCGATAGCGGAACCGCGCGGTCTGGCCCGGAGTCATCTCAAATTTGCCGTCTTTTGTTTTGTCGTTCTCAAAATCGCGCACGCCAAAGATGTTGGCGGCGAACAGGCCGTAGGAACGCGAGTGCCAATAGGTGGGGAAGCGCGGGTTCGCCGGATGATCGAGAATCGCGATGCCGACCGCTTCGCCTTCGATATTGCCGGCGTAATCGACCCACGGTGAACGCTTGCCCCATACCTGCTTTTCGCCCTGCTTGCCTTCGGCGTTGGTCATTTTGCCGGATTTGTTTTCCTGCAGGTTTGTCGCGAGGCGGATGGCGAAGGTGCCTTCCTTGGTGTCGCCGAAGGAAACGGCTTCCACGGCGGTCATCTTAATATCGAAGTCCATCACGCGCTGCGTGGGGCTCGAATAGAAGGTGACGGTGCGGGCTTCGGTGAGCAACTTCTTGCCCTTTTCGTCATTCCAATCGAAGTTGACGGAGAGACTGCCGGACTTCTTACCGCTTTTGAGGGCGACAACCTTCTTGGTAACGACGAAGCCTTTGCCGCCGCCGACCGCGCCTTTTTGTGATTTCTCGTTGGCCCAGAAGTCCACCTTGTTGACGTCGCCGTGGGTGAACCACAGGCCGCGATGATGCGGGTGATCCTTCGATTCGCCTTCGATGGTTTCCATCGGATAGCCGCGGGTGACAATCTTGCCGGTGGCCGCACGAAGCGGGGCCATGTAAGGCTTGGCGTTATCGGCGCCGATGAAAAAAGCGGTGAAGGGTTTGCCGTCGATGTCGACCGAGATGCGGTCAGTGCCCTGGGTGATTTTCACCTGCGCGGCCAGCGGCACGGCGAAGAGAAGTGCGGAGAGTAGTGCGTGTTTCATTCAAGGTCAGTAGATCACAATTTGGTGAGGATTCACAAGGGCTTTTGACTCGCAGCCGTCCTTAGGAATAACATTGTTATCATGAAAGCCATTCAGGTGAGCATACGGCAGATTGGGAACTCTAAGGGAATCGTGATTCCAAAACCGCTCTTGCTCCAGCTGGGATTGAATGGCGCTACCGAAGCAGAGATGACGGTAGAGGGCGAAACTCTCGTCTTGCGGAAACCTGCCAAGCCGCTACGCGCGGGTTGGGCCGAGGCTTCCAAGAGGATTGCCCAAAGTGGTGACGATGCGTTGGTAATGGGCGAATTTGCAAACGCCGGCGACGAGGAGCTTGCTTGGTAACTCGCGGCGAAATCTGGCTTGTTAATCTGGATCCCACGATTGGGACTGAGATCAGGAAGACCCGCCCCTGCGTCATTATATCTCCGGCTGAAATGCATGATCACCTTCGAACGGTACTGGTGGCGCCGATGACGACCAAGGGCCAACCTGCGCCTTACCGGATTGCCGCAAGCCATGCGGGCAAGAAGGGTTTGATTTTGTTGGACCAAATACGAGCGATTGACAGGATCCGGCTGGTTGGGAGAGTCGGAGCGGTCGCGCCAAAGACGCTCGCCGCGACTCTGGCAACTTTGCACGAAGTGTTCGGGCAATAAGGGTATCGTCAGAAAACAGCCTTGGCCGCCCCCATTGTGATATCCTAAAGACGATCTTTTCACCTCAAGGGAGGAACGTACTCGATGGGTTCGCTGGGCACACAAGAGATGATTGTCATCTTTGTCCTGGCCCTTCTTCTCTTCGGCCCCAAGAAGTTGCCGGAGTTAGGGAAGACCTTGGCCAAAGCCCTGGGAGAATTTCGTCGCGCTTCGACCGAACTGAAATCTACGTTCGAGCGCGAAATGAATGCCATTGAACGGGAAACGGATTCACTGAAGGAAGCAAGTCAGCATTATCAGGACCAGATTTACAATCACGAAGATTCTTCCTATTACGACCATGGCGCCTACGGCCATGACTCGTATGACTCCAATACCGCCGATAATAGCAGCACACATGTAAGCGCATCCGCAACTCAGGGCGCCGAATCAACGACCGCGACCGAAGCAGGAAGTACCCCGGTGGAACACGCTGCGGCAACCACTCCGCAGATTACCCCGGCTGAAGGAACTGTACCGCATACGGCGGATCACAGTAATCACACAGCTTCCGATTCGCAGGCGGTCAAAAGCTAAAGAGCAAATAACCGATGCCGTCATCCGAAGAGCCGAAGGGGCCGAATCCCCCGGAGTCTGGTGCTACGCCTGAACAGACTCCTAAACCAGAGGAACCTCATGGGGAGCACTCCCCTTCTGCCTCGGATCAAGTCACGGGCGAAACACACACCAGCTACAGCCAGACGGTGGACGATCCGTATAACTATTACGACGATCCGTACCATTCCGATGTTCATCAGACCGAAGCAACAACTACGGCCGTCACCCCGGCGCCGGTAGCGGCAATGCCGCCCGCAGCGCCTCCACCGAAGCCACCGAAAGAAGCTCCCAAGGACGAAGAGGACGAGGACGACGATGGCATGCTGCGCATGTCGTTCCTGGAGCATCTGGAAGAGCTGCGCCTGCGCTTGATCCGCATGCTGATGGGGATGGGCGTGGCGTTTTTTGCGTGTCTGCTGTTTTCCGACAAGCTCTGGATGATTGTCAGCGAACCGGCTATCACCGCGCTGAAGAGAATTTATCCCAACAATCCGCAGGCCTGGGATCTGGTCATGCTGGCACCGATCGACGGTTTCAGCATTATTTGGGTCAAGGTGCCACTGCTGACCGCTGTGTTCATCGCTGCTCCGTGGATTCTGTACCAGGTGTGGGCGTTCATCGCGCCAGGCCTCTACCAGAAGGAAAAGAAGTGGGCCGCGCCGTTTGTCATCTGCACTGCCGGATTGTTCATACTGGGCGGCTGTTTTGCTTATTTTGTTGCATTCCGTTATGGGCTGGAATTCCTGCTCGGCATCGGAAATGGCATGGGTGTAAGGTCGACCATCTCCATTGTGGAGTATGTGGATCTTTTTATAAACGTGATGTTGGGAGTCGGATTGGTGTTCGAAATGCCGATTCTGATCTTCTTCCTCACGCTGCTGCGCGTAACCACGCCGAAATTCCTGCTTGAGCACTCGCGTTACGCAATCCTGATTATCACGATTATTGCGGCGATTGTGACTCCCACGCCTGACGTTTTCAACCTGATGCTGTTCGCGGTACCAATGGTACTGCTCTACTTTGTCGGTGTCTTCGCCAGTTACATTTTGTGGTTACGCCGGGAAAATGAGAAGTTCCCGTGGAAGGCGTTCTTCATCTGGTTGGCTTCGGCCATCCTGATCATCTTCACGGCAGTGTATCTACTAGTAACGCAATATCATTACAAACTAGTACCGTATTGGCCGTTCTTGTCGAAGTAATACGAGAAATCCGTGCTCTATCCTACATCGATCCGTTGTAGGATAGAGTTTTGCGGATCGTGGAGTTAGACGAGTATGGACATCTACAGAGCCATTAGAGAGCTCGAAACAGAAAAGAAACGCCTGGATGGCGTAATCAGTTCACTGGAAGAGTTGATCGCCTCAGGTTCCGCCGGCGTGGTCGCGCCGGCGAAGAAGCCCAAACAACGCCGAGGCCGGAAAGAGATGACGCCAGCGGAACGGACAAAAGTCTCCGAGCGGATGCGAAAGTATTGGGAAGCCAGGCGAACTACGCCGGATTCTTAAAAAACCAGAGCCAAAAATATTGCTTGCCCGCGCCGTGGCGGTAGCGAGGTTCAAACCCGCAACCTTCGCCCATGGCGACTGCATCTTCGTCAGAAAACGGAATGCCAAGCCACGTGTCGCCGGGCTTATGTTCGATGCTGGTGTCGCCCTGCACTTGAAATTTGAACAGCCTGCCGGGGCCAAGCAGCCGGTTCACTTCGCGCACGTAGTTCCAGATCACTTCGCGACTGGGGATGTGCTGGAAGACGATCATGGAAAAGGCAAAGTCGAATTCCAGGTTGGGGACGACGGAGAGGTCCATGCCGTTGTTCTGGTAGACGTGTGCGTTGGGGCGGTCTTTCAGCGCGGCCTTCGCCTGCTTCACCATTTCCCCGCTGACGTCGACAGCGTGTACTTCACCGAATAAGCCTGCCAGTGCGCGTGTGATGCGCCCGGCGCCGCAACCAATTTCGAGCACGCGCATCTCTTCCGGCTTTTTGCCCTGGCAGATGTTGATCATGTCGGTGAGGATCTCTTCGGCGACGGTGCGTTCGCCGCTGGCGAAGAAGTCCGCGTCATCCCAGTTTTCACGCTCGGTGTTGACGTAGTAGCGGGCGTTTTCCTTGGCGCGTTCGTCCCATTCGCGCTGCATTTGGCTTAGTATGTCTTTTTCCATGCGAAACTACATTGTACCCCTTGCGCGGCTGTTCTATAATAAAACTGAAGTGGGCGGCTAGCTCAGTTGGGAGAGCACCGCGTTCGCAATGCGGGGGTCGGGGGTTCGAACCCCCCGCCGTCCACCAACCCTCCTACCATATGGTCCTATCTGACCGGGATATCAAACGGTATATTGCCGAAGGGAAGATCAAGATCTCTCCCGAACTCCCCCCTGAACAATTTGGAAGCTGCTCTGTCGATTTCCGTTTGGGCGACGAGTTTAGCGTGTTCGAACACAGCCGCTTCGCGTTTGTCGATCCGCGCCACAAGACAGGCATCGAAGAGATGATGCGCCGCGTGATCGTTCAGCCGGGTGATCCGTTCATTCTGCAGCCGCGTGATTTTGTGCTGGCGATAACGGAAGAAAAACTGGAACTCGATTCCGACGTGCTGGGGCGACTGGAGGGCCGGTCGAGCCTTGGACGCATCGGCATCATCGTGCATGGCACGGCGGGGCTGTTCGATCCGGGTTGGACGGGCAAGGCCACGCTGGAACTGAGCAACCTGAGCCGCATGCCGGTGGCGCTGTATCCGGGGATGCGGATCTGCTCGTTTACGTTTGAGCAGTTGTCGACGCCGGTGGATGTGCCGTATCGGGATAAGCCGGGGAACAAGTATGCGGGGCAATCGAGCCCGCTCGCCAGCCGGTTGGCCGGCGAGGTTAGCAAGAAGTTGGGTGACGGGTAGCGTAGGAAGAATAGCATTCCAATGTCGCTTACATTGCGTCGATGAGGCGAGCTTCCGATATGGTGAGCGATTCATTGGGGCATTGCGGTGGGGGGCAATTGGGGTCAGACAGCCCATTTTCGGCAAAAACGGCCGAAAATAGGTGTCAGACCCCAAATGCGACGCGCTGATACTACACCCGGGTGGACACGGATAAAACCGAGGATGCGACTTGCTTTCTCCGGCTCATGGTTTTCGCCAGGCTATAGTAATGGGCTTTTAGCAAACTGGCTGACCACATTTCTGGCACTCTGCCCTACTACCTGCCCGAAGACCCGAAGCCGCCTGCGCCGCGTTCGGTTTCGCTGAGTTCGGTTTCTTCGAAATCAATCGCCTCATATTTCGCCACCACCATTTGCGCGATGCGGTCGCCTTTCGCCACCTGGTAGGGTTCGCGGCCAAGGTTGATCATGATCACCTTCACTTCGCCGCGGTAGCCGGGGTCAATGGTGCCTGGGGAGTTCGCCACGGTCACGGAAAACTTGAACGCCAGACCGCTACGCGGGCGCACCTGGCATTCGTAGCCGGGCGGCAATTCTATGGAAAGTCCGGTCGGCACGGCTTGCGCCACATTGGGCAGCAACTCGGCATCGGCGACGGAACAGAGGTCGAGTCCGGCGTCTTCCAGCGGCCCGTGGGCATAGCGCGGAATCACGGCGTCAGGATGTAGTCTTTTAATCAGTACTCGCATGTAGGTATCCTAAGAAGTTACCATGCCCGCCCCAACACAAAGAAGAGTTCTCACGATTTCTCCCATGCCTCCGGAGAAGTCCGCGTACGCACTGGCCCGTTATAGCCGGTCGGCCGATTCCATCACGCAGTCCATCGAATGGGTGCGCACGCACGATTCGCAGAAGTTTCTGGAGAGTTTCTACTTCCAGTACGGGCACGCCTCCATCGCTGACCTTGGCCATGTGACGATGTGCTTTGAGGGTATCTCAGAGCTGGCGGCGACAGAGATCGAAGATGAGCAACTGTGGGACGGCCAGGCCAAGTCGTCGCGCTATCAGGATTTTTCGAAGTCGGGCTTTATCACTCCGCCTGAATTGGAAGGCAACGCGGCGTATCAGGCCGCGGGCGAGAAGCTGCTGGCCGCGTATGGCGAAGTTCACAAGCAGGCACTGGCCCACCTGATGGAGCAGTTGCCGCGGCCCGAAGCGATGAAGGCGGATGCGTATCAGCGCAATCTTGCGGCGCGCGCGTTCGATGTCGCGCGCTACCTGCTGTTCTTCGGGATTCCGACGAACGTCGGCCAGGTGACCAGCATTCGCACCCTGGAAAAACAGATCCGCCGATTGAAGTCGTCGGAGTATGCAGAGCTGCGCTCGCTGGGTGTGGAGATGGGCGAGGCGTGCGCCGCCGAGCCGGGCTGCGTTTGGGGCGGGTCGACGGAAGCCGTGGCCCCGACGCTCGCCAAGTACACCGACCCGGACGCGCAGTTCGCCGCCGCGCGCGACGTGCTGACGGCGTGGGCCGCAGGGAACCTGCCTAAATCGACCATGACGCCCGATGCAGTCGATCTGATGAAGCCCGCGAACGTTGCGGCCGACATTGTGGCGACCATTCTGTATCCGGTGACAGACCGGCCATTCCGCGAGCTCTACGAATGGGCCGCAGCGGCGTCGGCGGCGGTTCGCAATGAAGTGATCGATCTGGCGCTGGGCGGACGCGCTCGCCGCGACGATCTGCCACGCACATTCCGCGGCGGGCTGTATGCCTACGACATTGTGATGGACATTGGCGCATATCGCGACCTGCACCGCCATCGCCGCTGCCAGCAGTATCGCCAAACGTATTCCGCGCATCTTGGCTATGAGACGCCGAAAGTGATTGGCGAGGCCGGTTTGACTGCCGTTTACGATGCGGCCATGCAGCAGGCGATCGACGCGATCCATGCATTGCCTCAGCCGGCATCGCAGTATCTGCTGCCGTTCGGCGCGCGGTCGCGTTTTTTGTTCAAGATGGATTTCGCCGAAGCGGAATATATCGCGCGGGTGCGCAGCGGCGTGAAGGGGCACTTCAGTTACCGCGATGTGGCGTGGAAGATGAAGCTGGCGATGGATCAGTTGGAGCCGGAGCTGGGGCGGTTGATTGAGGCCACGCCGCCGTGGATTGAAGACCCGCTGACGAGGTAGGCAAGGAGATGGATGGTTTGATTACCGAGATTGGCGGCTTGATATCCCGATCCCCGGAAATTCGCGGCGGCCGGCCGTGTATTGCCGGTACCGGTGTATCCGCGCGGCGGATCGCGCAATGGTACATCATGGGGGCAACTCCCGAAGAGATTTTGCGCAAGGTGCCCCATCTGCTATTGGCACAAGTGCATGCGGCGCTTGCCTACTATCGGGCGAACCTGGATGAGATCGAGACGGACTTGGAAACAGAGGACTGCGAAGCTGAGCGGCTTGAGAAGCGAAGCGGTTCATAGTGCCCGGTGCGTTTGTCCTCGCGTGCACAAAGAAATCCACGTTCGACGCAGCTGTTTACTATAATGAAACGGACGGCAGAAATTTCCTTTTCCGTCTGAGCATGCCCGGGTGGCGAAATCGGCAGACGCAACGGACTTAAAATACATCCGGGCATGTTACCCACCTTTCCTAACCTTTCCCAACCCCTTGTTTTATTGCTTGATTCATTCACTCGCTAGCACGGCTGAACAGCGCTTCTATGCACAGGGTAGGCACAAAATCTGGCACAATGATCTGGACTTTGGCTCGATGCTGCAAAACGTGGTAAACCTTTTGATATGCAACAAATCATTCCCCTTGCTGTTTTGGTGGTTCAGCTACTTCTGACGACATGCATTGCGTACTCAGAAGAGTTTGCCCTTCCGCTAGAAGGGGGATCAATCATTGTCGAGAATCCGGCGTTTATCCAACATGCCCATGATCAGGATATCCCAAGGCTAACTTTTGCGTTGGTCAACGCCACATCTGACTCTTGGAGTTTTCTTGAGTTGAAATTTGAGATTGACGGGACCTGCGATGGAGAACATCGCCAATGGTCCCAAAAGATCGTGACGAGTTTGGGTTACTTTGCGGACCGGCAGAGACGCCGCGATTATGATGAGCTTTCGATTCCCCTATTGGGCAAGGTTAAGGGATGTCGAACTGAGCGTTTCAAGGTCGCTCTAATTCTTGCTGAAAATGCAAAAGTCCGGATCGACGTTGTAACAGGCGAGCGAGTTGACCTTGTGGCAAGACGAAATGCAGAAGAGGCGCAAGCTACGGAGCAGCGCCGCATTATGGTGGTTCAAGAAGCTGAACGGAAAGAAGTGCTTGCTGCCCAAGAGGAACAGAGGAGAAAGCGGGAAGTTGCCCAAGCGGAAGAGAGGAGAAAGCGGGAGGCCGAAGATTACGCTAAGGACCATGCGATTTGCGTCCAAGTTTACAAGAGAACCTCAAACAAGAAAGTAAGCGATCTCACCGTCAAGGAAGAACAACAGGTCCGCGCTTGTCAACTATTGGGGCTATACCAGCCGCGTTAAGTAGCACCTAAAATGCAATCGGAGGGCATGGCCGCCTAGCTCGATGGGGCGAACGATGTGATCCTTACCCAGTGGCGGCTACATTAATTAGGGTTTCGCAAAGGGAGCGATGGCAATGGATTCCAAGTTCTGGCGTAATATTCAAGGCGAATTCCGAGCGCTACCTTATTCGCCTTCATTTCGCGCGGATTTGGTAGACGGGCAATGGATCCTTTATGGTGGGCCGGAGAACGAAATCGAGAACGCGCAATTTCGGCATGTATTCCAAAGTCATGCTGAGCGGGCGGGCGTCGCGTCCGGCGCCCCAAACCTGGACTCTGCATTCGAATGGTGGCTAAACCTTCTCCGGAATGAGAGCCCGCACTTTGTAAGAGTTGAAGGGACGTCGTCATTTGACGGAGTTGAAACCCGACATACCGGCGGTGGCGGCTGGATTCGAAATCTTTCCCTAGCGTCTGCGGAGTATTGCATTAAGTGCGAAACTCGCGCATTTGCAATCGAAGAGACCGGCAAATACAAACAGCCGGGCGGGAGTATCGCAGGATCAACTGGTGGTGAACCAGGTCGAATCGAGTTGAACAAAAAGAAGAGGGGAAGACCCCCTATACCAGATGAATTGAAAGCTTCTGCGGTCAAGTGCCGGGCTGCTGGGGGGACGCTTAAAGATGCGGCCAAGCTCATCTACAATACCCAGTACCCTTCTACGCAGCAGGTAAAATCCACCTCTACCATCCTTCGGCAGTATTGCGCAAAGTCTGAGAGCAGCCACTTTCCTGCCCAGAGCATGGACGGATCCTCTCAGAAACCCAATAAGGCCAAAGGATGAAAAATATCGATTTTATCGGTACCGATCACCGATTTTATCGGTAGGATTAATTCATCCGATTCCAGCGTAGGCTCATCTTGTGTGGCAAAGCAGCCACCACAAGGGAGACTATATGGCAACACCAAATAATACGCCGAAAACGATTTTGAACGAATATGAAGTGGCTAGAATTGCGGCTATGTCGGTCGCGTCTATTCGGCGATTCCGCCTCTTGAGACAAGGGCCCGCTTTCAAGAATATAAATTCCGCCGTAAGGTATCGACGGGAAGATCTGGAGGCCTCGATTAAACCCCGTCCAACCGGCAGCGAGCGCGCTGGGGTGAGCAATGCCTGAAAACGCAAAACCCGCCGTGGCTAGCCGCGGGCATCGAAAAATTACCGTTTCAAACTGGAAGCCGATGACCCAAGGCAGTCTTCGCGGAGTCCTAACTCTTGTTTTACCAAACGGTCTCATCATCCACAATTGCCAGCTACTGGAGGTCGGCACCCGTCGCTGGGTCGGCTTACCTGCGCTTCGCTTCCAGATGGCCGATGGTTCCGTGCAATATCGCCCTATGCTGGAGTTCAAGACACAGCGCGCGCACCGTAAGTTTAGGCAGGCGGCACAGGATGCAGTGGACCACTTCTTAAGGCTACGAGGTGAGCTATGAACGGCAAATTCAACATGGGCGAATGTGCGAGTTGGTGCGCAGCCACGGGATGCCGGTCTCTCCGCTTCTCCGGTTGCTACGCGGTGAGAAGTGCAGGGAGTTTGTGCTCAGCTATCAATTGGAGGCCTTGTACTTGGCAGCGCCACCTGCGCCATTTGGGGACGTGGCATTGCTTCTGCTGGACACCGGACTCCGGGTGAGCGAAGCGCTATCGCTGGAATGGGGCGATGTCCGGCTTGATCCCGCTAATGGGGCAAGCTTCGGCTATCTGACAGTGCGGGCCGGAAAGAGCAAGAACTCCAAATCGCGCAACGTACCTATCACCGCACGATTGAGCGAAATGTTGAAAGCTCTTGGGCCGAAGAAAGTTGGGTATGTGTTCCAGCGCGATGGAGGCCTACCGCTGTATCAGACCTGGCTGAACGAACAACACCGGGCGGTGCGGGAACAATTGAAATTTCCCAAGGACTTTGTTCCGCATTCACTTCGTCATACCTATGGCACAAGATTAGGCGAATCCGGCGCAGATGTTTTTACTATAATGAAACTCATGGGCCATTCCAGCGTGACAGTTTCGCAGCGGTACGTTCATCCGTCACCGGAATCGGTGGAGCGCGCTATTGGCCGTTTAGAAGCTCAGAATTTTGCCCGCCTGCACGAAGTAGGCACAAAATCTGGCACAGTCGGTGATTCAGTAAACGTAGCAATTCAGCAAGTCTTTTAGTTTCAACATGCCCGGGTGGCGAAATCGGCAGACGCAACGGACTTAAAATCCGTTTTCCAGCAATGGGAGTGCGGGTTCAATTCCCGCCCCGGGCACCAGTTTACTCAATACATCGCAGGAAATTATCGGCGAGGCTCGCGATTGCCTTCTTTGCCACGATTTCCGGCATGCCCGGGTTGACCGGATTGCTAACGCCAGCGCGCCGCAAATCGTGAAAAAGCTTCGATTGGTTTTTGATGGTGTGCTCGATCTGAAATCTGGCGACGATGTCATATTCGTAAGCTCTTCGCCGATATGCTTAGACGAGACATGACCTAAGTGCTCAAGAACCCCTTGGCAAAGCATTCGGCAGGAGAATCACACTGCGGGCCAGCAGGAACCATCGGCAAGTGGGAACCCTATAGGTTACTCTTCCCGAAGTGCTGGGCAGGGCTGAAAGGCATTGACCGGTTCAGGTGGGGCGCCATGGGTCTGCTGGTAGCCGGGCTGGTGGTCACCGCCTACGCCACGCTTCACATCAAGGTTGGGGTGGAAGAGGCTGCTCAACGCGAGTTCG
>CAIRSA010000297.1 GCA_903881085.1 uncultured Acidobacteriia bacterium | reverse complement strand
TGCTTTGCGCACTACGCCCAATTGGCTCTCGACACCGTAGGCGGCGTGCGAGTCGAGCACTGGCCCGCCGTTGTTCAGGCGATCCATCCGGCAACCTTTCATTTCGAGGGTGAGGTCGTATTCCTCGCCGCTGCGCCAGTCAAACCGGGGAACCTTGGCTCCCGTGTACCAGACCGCATCAATGGTCCGGGCATCCTCATTGGCCGATGGCGGAGCGAAATTTGCTGCCACGGTAAACCGCTCGACTTGGGAGTCCGGTGGATCCGGTTGGTTCTCGACCTGCGCTGCCTCAGCAATTTCCTCGGCTGCGGCGATAACGTCCACCGGAACGGTCTCCGGCTCCGTCCCCGTGATTTCATCGGGCATACAATTCTCCTTCCTGGGTCAGTTGATTTACGAGGTGTAGCTTCTCGCTGGCGAATCCCACTGGCGTACGGAATGTTTCACCGTGCTGTTCTGCTTCACTGCAGGAGCAAGCGTCGCCTCGCCTCCGACGGACTGCTGCTCAACACCCTTGTCGTTCACCTTGCGCGGATCGCAGTCGAGGATGATCTGCAACTCATCGAGCAGTTCGTTCATCCGCTTGATTTCCTGCAACTGCTTCTCCGGGTCGTAGCCGTTCTGTGCGATGGCCTCGGACAACGTCAACGTGCCGGTGCGGATGCGCTTCAACTCAGCCATGGCATCCTTCAGCGGATCTACCGACTCAAACTTGGGCGCGGTCCATTGCACGCCGTAGTTCGCCTCCGGGATCCTGCCGATGAACACCAGCGTATCGATGAACCTGCGCCAAGTCGGACGGCAGTACATCGGAATCAGCGTTAACCACCGGAACGCTTCGATGGCGTTACGGAACCCGAGCATGCCTGCACGGTAGGAGGAATAGTTGACGTTTGACAGATCACCCGAAAGCAACTCATAGGGAACGTCGATGCCGGCACCGATCCCCTGGAGTTCAGTCATCAGGTAATCGCGGTACCCACCTGCCGGTGACGGAGCGTTGAACTTGATATCCTCGCCCGGCTTCAAATACTCAATCATCCCGGGATACATCCGCTCGAGTGTATTCCCGGTTTTCGGGTCCGTGGACTTCGCGCCAATTGGCAAGCCACCTGATCCCTCGGGGCGCGTGACAATCCCCGCCAGGCAAGCCTCAGTCTTCTTCCGCATGCGTTCCGCATCCCGGTAATCATCGAGGTCGCGCATCGCAAGCATCACTGGTGCCAACCACGGCACGCCGCGCACTTGGCCGGGTCGCAGGATGCAATAAGTGTGCATCACTTGAGCGGCTGGAACAGGCTGGCTTAATATTCCGCCGCGCGGGTTCAGCATGAACACTCCGCCTGGGTGATAGTTGTAGAGCCAGTAAGATTCGCGTTGTCCGAAGAGGTTGAATTGAACGCCCTGGACGATATGCCCCGACGCAATACCCATCGTTCTTGAGATATCGAGGAAGTCGCCTTCAAGCACCTGTAGCTGAAGAGGCACCCGGAAATTATCCTGAGACAACCGCGGCCGGAAGCGCACGATGCCGTCACCGCTCTCTGCGGTTGTCCGCACGATGAGCGCCTGCATTCCGTAGAAATCCAACTGGCCGCCAGGATCGCAGTTCTCAGCAAAGTGAAGCCACTCTTCGTCAATGACCTTGTCGAGCGCGGGTGTCCCCGTTTTGGCCTGTGGAACAATACCGGTTCCCACTGTGTTGCCGACCAGTTCCGCGATGGCTTTGCTCGCGTAAGGATTGTTTCGCAGCAGGTCTCGTGATCGATTGCGCAGGCTGATCAGTGAAGCGCCAACTTCAGTGTTCGCATCGCCGCCCGCCGCCACCCAACCATCGGTGCGACGCCCGGACTTCGCACCGTCATAGGAGAACATCTCTGCAGCTCTTCGGAACCGCGCGCGACGATATGCCCGCTCGGGCGAGAAGTAGCCGATCATTTTGTCGATGGCGTTCATTTAGTCTCTGCTATGCATGGCCAGGCTGAAGGAAGCTGGCGTTGGCCCGGCAGCCTTGGCAATCGCGGTATTGATGTCGGCAAGCGCTTTGCGCATATCGTCGATGCTGTTATATTCAATCGCGCGGTCGGTAAATTGTACGCGGCGCGTACCACTGAAAATGGCCCGCTGCAATGCGTCGCGCATCGTTTCGAGTTCCGTCGGTTGAATCATTTGAACCAACTCCCGCGATTGCCAGGCGCGCCCCAGTAGTCATCGCGGTTTCCCCACATCTCGTCGTTCGTTGGTGCCTTCGTTACCGCGACTGGAATGCTGCCCTCTAGTTCCGCCCAGTCCTCATCGGTGAAGCGATCAATGCCACAGACAGCCGCGGCTGCACGGCAGAGCACAGCAAGATCGAGAGGTTCGTTCCGAACCGATTTATCCGGTATCCATTCCACCTTGCCGTTTGACCGGATGATCCGCGACTCGCTACAGAGCCCGCGATAGAAGTCCTGATCCTTGTATGCGTAGTGCTGGTAGCCCGCTGGGAATGTGCCATCGTCCGGCAACACGATTCGCAACCAATCGTAAAACTCCTGCTTGGCCCAGTGCGTGCCAATATGCCAGATGCGGACGTTCTGCCGCTTGCGGGCTGCATCGGTGCTCGACACCCGCGCGATCAGTTTCAGAAAGTCCGGCGTACCCTTGGTAGGCACCACGGTGCGTGGCGCGGAGATCCGGTCACCTGCTGGACCATGTGCTGGTTGCGGATGGCGCGCGGCAAACTCATAAACCATTTGAGGCCGGAATCCGGTATCGATGGTCATGGCCATGATGGGCATGGTCCCACCTGCTGCGCAGGGCCAGTCCATGGCCAGGAGTTCTTCCAACTCCTGCCAGACTTCGGGCGATGACGTTTTGAGAGGCCGCCCGGATTGGTCGGGCAACTGGATCACTCGGTAGTCAACGGACCAGGACTCTTTGCCCCGACCATACCCTTTGATCTCCACTTCGAGCCTGTCGTCCTGCACGTCAACGCCAGCCACAAGTAGCAATGCCTTCGCCGGCACTATTCCCAAATCGTATTCCTCGCGGCGCAAGTAGATCTTTTCCCAATCGGGCGCAGAGCCACGTTCTGTCCAGAGTTCCGCGAGTACGGTGTTCAGAAACGCTTTCAGCGTCTCCGTCGATTCTTTGGCGACCAGAAACTCCGCGGCAATTGTCCCCCAGGATCGCTTCGGGCTGATCAACTGCGACACACGGAAACCGGGGATTGGAGAGCCTGGATTCTGCGGACGATACTCGCCGCGCTCTACCATCCAGGATTTTAGGTTGTGCGGAATATGCTCCCGGCATTTCTCGCAACAGTAGGCAGCCTTCTCCGGTTCGCCTTCCGGCCACACCAACCCGCTGTCAGTGCCGTCGCTGAATACCAGGATCTGGAAGTGGTCGCACTTTGGGCACGGCACGAAGTACTCACGCTGGTCGCTTGTGATCCACGCCGATTGGATCCTGCTCTCCCCGTCGATGGTCGGGGTTGAGCTCATGATTACTTTCTTGTTGTGCTCAAACTCTCCGGTTCGCTGCATCGCCAGTGACACCGGATCGCCCTCCGAGCCTGCGCTCGCGGGGTACCTGTCAATTTCATCAAGCAACAGATATCGAACCGGACGCATCGCCAAGCCGGACGGCGATATTGCGCCAGTGAAGGTGATGTGTCCGGACCCATTGGCGAAAACCTTGTGCATCGCCGTGTTGTTCGAATCGCGCGACTTGACCGCGGCGAGCTTACCGCGCAATGCCGGTGAGTGCCGAAACAGCGGTGCAACGCGATCTTTTGAAAGCGCCTTGGCGTCTTCGGACCGTGGCTCCACTGCCAGCGTCGGTCCCGGATCTACGTCGGCGATGTAACCCAGAAAATTGACCATCACGCTGGTCTTCAACAGCTGGGCTGCCGACATCAAAACAACCTGTTTGCAAGGATGACTCGGGCCCAGGACATCCATCGGCTCCCGTTGGTAAGGCCGGGTGTGCCACTGGCCGCGTTCCGCCGAGCCAGATCCCGTGAGCACAACATTTTCGTCGGCCCACTGCGACACAGAGATATCCCGTGGTGGCAGCAACGCCTCTGCACCGACCTGATACATCGAGAAGGGTTTGTCCATTAGTAACCGGCGTCCGAAATTGCTTTTGCCATTTTGCGTCGCAGCGCGTTTGTCTCGCCCGCGAGTATCCGGTGAATCTCCGCTTCCGATTTCGCGGCCGCAACAAGCGGCGCAACGCGATCCGGGTATGCTGACAGCGCGTCACCTACTATGGCCGACCAATTTGCCGCATACTCTCCGGCCTTGGTTGCCTGTATCAATTTTCCGGCGCGTTCCTCGTATTCCAACTGCGCTGTCTTTGCCTTGAACGTCTCGCTCACCGCGCGAGCCCGCAGATATGCCGCAACAGGATCGTTCGAGACCTCGGGTTGGCTCGCCATCCCTGCAACACTGCGCGGCGAAGGCTGCGCACTGGGCGGTGCCGCTTGTTGCCTGGTCGCCTGATGCAGCGTCTTTCCCGCGAACGTGTTCCGTTCCCACTCCTGGTTGGCTTTCTCCGGATCAAGCGTGCCGTCCGCGTTCAGCGTGATGCGCTTGGTCTTGATGGCCTTCTGGACGGCGCTCAAGGCAACACCGCGCATCCGTGCGTAGGCCCGTTGGGAAACTCCGGTCATTGTGAATCTTTTTTCGGAAAGGTTGAACTTTGGACTTGCTATTCGGGGTGACCGGAGTGATGTATGTGATCGATGGCACAGACAAACAGAACCACCAAACAAACCGCTGCCGCCTGCTACGCCGAGCGCCACACCGAATGCTCCGACCTGCTAAAGCGCATCGCCAGGCGCCTGGAGCAGCACAAGAAGGACCAGGAGAAGCAACCCGCCAACTGGGGCTACGCCGGCGACCTGGACCACATCAGCAACGAACTCGCCTACATCCTTGCCAGCCTGGGCGACCGCAGCGCGGTCGATGCCAAAGGACTGGAATATTAACCCGAATCTTGAATCAGGAGAAAACTTATGACTTTTTTCGTAATCGACATGGATCACAACATCACAGCCTTTGCCAACGACCAGCAGGTCCAGGCGAACATCCCGCCGTCAGGCTACGACGCGATCTTCAGCAGCGAAAAGGAACTCGCCAAACAATCCGCAGAGTGGCCCATCACGCAGTTCGCCGACATCTGGAACAGCTTCGCTGGCCAAGTTCCTTTCGACGCACTCAAGCCGGTCAAAAAGTTCACCGACCGCAAGACGGCGGTCAACCGGATCTGGAAGGCGGTTCAAGCACTGACGCCCGCCGCTGCGCCAGAAGCTGCACCCGTCGCGCCGAAGAAAGCGAAGGCAACAAAGGACGCAACGCCCACGGCGCGCGACGGCAGCAAGAAGGCCATCGTTCTCGAGATGCTTCGCCGGAAGGAAGGCGCTACGCTCGCCGAGATCGCCAAGGCCACCGACTGGCAGAACCACAGCATCCGCGGCTTCATCTCCGGAGGCCTGGGAAAGAAGATGGGCATCACCGTTGAGTCCTTCAAGTCAGAGACAGGAGAACGCACTTACCGCGTAGCCATTAACTAGCAAACTCCTCTCCAACTCGCCGCCGGCATCAATCACCGGCGGCGTTGTTGCGTCTAATCTCATCGACAAGCACGTCCAAGTGTTCACGAATGGCGGCCTCACGCAGATGGCACTCCGCACTCCTTACGTATTTTCCGTTGATCCGTTCGCAAATCCGATTTTCTGTCTCTGCCAGTTCCTTTCGGACCTCAGCGAGCAAAACGCGGTTCTGCAATCCAACGTATGCGCCGATCACCCCGGATATCAAGCCAACGCCGGGGATCAGAAGTTGAAGAATTTGTATTTCCATGGCAACGATTTAAGAATGTGAAGTTCAGCAGACCAGTCGGAAAGTGCAAGACACAACCCTTGAACATCCAGATTTCCAGCTCGCAGTTCCGCTTCCACCGCCGCTATCTCCCGGCGGCAACGATCGATTCATGTGGCCACGCCCAGCCGCTCCGCTGCCACATCGCAGTACGCCTGCCCATCGGCTTCTAGCGTGGCGGCCTTTCCGCTGTGCTCCTGAAACCTGCGGACAATCACGTCGCAGTACTTCGGCTCCAACTCAATGAGGCGCGCGTGGCGGCCGGCCTTCTCGCAGGCGATGAGCGTTGTGCCGGATCCGCCGAATGGATCGAGCACTGTATCACGCCCCTTGCTGCTGTT
>CAIRSA010000296.1 GCA_903881085.1 uncultured Acidobacteriia bacterium | reverse complement strand
GTCCGTCCCCTCCGTCCCCACAATAACCAGGACAAACTATGACCAACCAAGACCGCTGGATCTCATTCCGCAGCAACCCCGCCGCCCTCGCCGGCGCGTTCGTCATGCTCCTGCTCATCCTCGCCGCCATAGCCGGCCCACCGCTCATGCTCGCCTACAACCACTGCAGCTACGCCACGCAGGACTTCGACAACCGCCTACAAGAACCCAACTGGCTCCACCCGCTAGGCACAGACACGCTCGGCCGCGACATCGTCGTCCGCGTCCTCTACGGCCTGCGCATCAGCCTCATCGTCGGCGTAGTCGCCACGCTCATTTCCGTGATCATCGGAGCCGCCTACGGAGCCATCTCCGGCTACCTCGGCGGCTGGGTAGACGACCTCATGATGCGCATCCTCGACATGATCTACGCACTGCCCATCCTCATCCTGATCATCATCCTCTTCGCCCTCTTCGAAAAGAATCTGTTCCTGCTGATCGCCACCCTGGGCAGCATCTCCTGGCTCTCCATGGCCCGCATCGTTCGCGGTCAGGTCCTCACCCTGCGCAATGAACAGTTCATCGACGCCGCCCGCCTGCTCGGGGCATCCTCCGCCCAAATCGTCTGGCGTCACATCCTGCCGAACACGCTCGGCCCCGTCATCGTCTCCGCCACACTTACTGTTCCCTCGGTCGTGCTCGGCGAAGCGTTCCTTAGCTTCCTCGGCCTTGGAGTGCAAGCGCCGCTGCCCTCGCTCGGCACCCTCGCCAGTGACGGCGCGCAAGTGATGGCGCTTTTCCCGCCCCTGCTGCTAGGCCCGGCGATCATTCTTATCCTCTCGCTGGTAAGTCTCAGCCTGGTGGGCGACGGCCTGCGCGACGCCCTAGACCCGCAATCGAGGAAACTCTAATGCCGTCGCTTCTCGAAGTAAAAGGCCTGCGCACCGTCTTCCGCACCCGCGCCGGAGAAGTAACCGCAGTCAACGGCATCGATTTTGAAGTCCAAGCCGGCAAGGTCCTCGGAATCGTCGGCGAATCGGGCTCCGGAAAATCCGTCACCAGCCTCTCCGTCATGCGCCTCATCCGCCAGCCCGGCTCCATCGCCGCCGGCGAAATCCAATTCGATGGGCGTGATCTGTTGCGGCTCAGCGATCGGGACATGCGCGGCGTGCGCGGCAAGAGCATCGGGATGATCTTCCAGGATCCTATGTCGTCATTGAATCCCTATATGCGCATTGCCGAGCAGATCATGGAGAGCACCCAACTCCACCTCCGACTGTCACGAAGCGAGGCCCGCGATCACGCCGTCGAAGTGCTCAAATCCGTGGGAATTCCCGGACCCGGCGTGCGCGGCGATGCCTACCCGCACCAACTTTCGGGCGGGATGCGCCAACGCGTCATGATCGCCATGGCCCTCGCCTGCAAGCCCAAACTGTTGATCGCCGATGAGCCTACCACCGCGCTCGACGTGACGATTCAGGCCCAGATTCTGGATCTGATGCGCAAACTGGGCAAGGATAACGGCACCGCCATAATGCTGATCACCCACGATCTGGGAGTGATCGCCGGAATGGCCGACCATGTCCTGGTCATGTACGCAGGCCGCGTCTTCGAATCCGGTCCGGCCGCCACGCTCTTCGCCTCACCGCGCAACCCCTACACCCGTGCGCTGCTGCGCTCCGTGCCCAACCCCGCCCGCCGCGGCGAAAAGCTCATGCAGATCTCCGGAGTTCCGCCCGACCTCGCCCGCCTGCCCAAAGCCGGCTGCCCCTTCGCCCCGCGCTGCCCGGAAGTGCAGCCGCGTTGCGCCCAGGAGACGCCGCCCATTCGCAGCTACGACAACGGCCAAAAATCTCTCTGCTGGATCGAGTAAACATGGAAAACCTGCTGACCCTGAACAACCTGGTAGTCCGCTTCACCGCCGGCCGCGGCCGCACCGTGCGCGCCGTCGATGGCGTCTCGCTCGAAATCCATCGCGGCGAAACCCTCGGCCTCGTCGGTGAATCCGGCTGCGGCAAAACCACCCTCGGCCGCGTCCTGGCAGGCCTCATCAAGCCAACCGCCGGCGAAATCACAAAGACCGGCGACTTCCGCACCCAGATGATCTTCCAGGACCCCTACAGCTCGCTCGATCCGCGCATGACCGCCGCCACCATCATCGCCGAAGGTGTCCGCGCCGCCGATAAGCCCGCGCGCGTCTGCGAACTGATGCAACTCGTCGGCCTCGACCCCGCCCTCGGCTCCCGCTACCCGCACGAATTCTCCGGCGGCCAGCGCCAGCGCATCGGCATTGCCCGCGCCCTCGGCGCCGAGCCGCAGTTCATAGTTGCCGATGAGCCCATCGCCGCCCTCGACGTGTCGATCCAAGCACAGATCCTCAATCTACTGCAGGAACTGCAAGCCCGCTTAGGACTCACATATCTGTTCATCTCGCACGACCTGCGCGCCGTCCATCACATCGCCGACCGCATCGCCGTCATGTACCTCGGCAAAATTGTCGAAGTCGCCGAGGCCCGCGAACTCTACGGCCGCCCGCTCATGCCTTACACGCAGGCGCTGATCTCAGCCGTCCCCTCGCCCGATCCGGAAGTGGAACTCCACCGCGAACGCATCGTCCTCACCGGCGACATCCCCTCGCCCCTCAATCCGCCCTCCGGCTGCCGCTTCCGCACCCGCTGCGCCCAGGTCATGCCCGAATGCGCCGAGAAGGAGCCTGCATTGCTAGCCATCGTAACCGGCCACCAAGCCGCCTGCCACGCCGTGCCCGCCGCCTGAACCGAGGTGGGGCAGGCTTTCAGCCTGCGGAGGGCTTCAGCCCGACTCTTGACCACCACCGCGTTATACTCCAGGTAATGCGTAAATGGGCCCTGCAATTCCTTCTCACCCTACCCCTCCTTGCACAGGTCCAGCCACCAGTCTGCCAAACCATCACCGCCGACCAAACCGCCGCCATCCAGCAAGCACTGGATGCCTGCGCCGGGGCCAAATCCCAGGTAGCCGTAGTCCTCTCCGCCGCTAAAGGCGCAACCTTCGTCTCCGGCCCACTCTACCTCCCCACCAACGTACTCCTCTGGCTCGATACCGGAGTCACACTCAACGCCTCCACCAACCCCGCCGACTTCCAACGCACCGCCTCCTCCCGCACCGCCGCTTGCGACAGCAGCGGAGCCACTCCCATCTGCGGCACCCTCGATACAAACAACACCGGCTGCACCGCCCTGATCAGCGCCTGCAAAGCCTCCGGCGTTGGCGTAGCCGGCCCCGGCCTCATCGAAGGCCACGGCTGGAACACAACCCCCAACTGGTGGGGCCTGGCGAATCAAGCCAAAGCAGGCAACTATGCCAAAAGCCTCAACGCGCCAAAGATGATCGACTTCCAGCAGTCCACCAACGTCACCCTCGCCGGCTTCACCATCCAGAACGCCCCGCTCGTCCACATCCTGCTCGGTCGCGTCACAGGTGCAACCGTCTCCGGCATCACCATCGTCACCCCCACCGCCGACCACGCATCCTCGCCCTATCCCTACAACTCCGACGGCATGGACCTCTCCGGCTCCAGCAACATCACCATCGATAACGTCGACCTGCTCGACGGCGACGACAACATCGCACTAGAAGGCGGAGGCGGCGGCCCGGTCTCGAACATCACCATCACCAACTCCACCTTCCGCACCGGCCATGGCCTTTCTGTCGGCAGCCCCACGTCGCGCGGCGTAACCAATGTGAAGGGCAGCAATCTGCGCTTCATCGGCACTGACAACGGCCTGCGCATCAAGTCCGACGCATCGAACGGCGGCATCGTCGACCAAGTCCAGTACAGCAACGTCTGCATGACCGGCGTCAAAAACCCAATCGTCATTGATCCCTACTACTCCTCATCAAACGGCATTCTCATTCCGATCTTCCGCAACATAGAAATCGATAACCTGTGGGCCGATGGCGGCACATCCACAGTGAAAGGCTACGCCGGCCAGCAGCCCGTGAACCTTACGCTCAACAACGTGCGCATCGATAACGCCGGAAAAACCGTGGCCGTCAACGCCAACGTCACCGAAATCGTCGACCCCAAATATCCCTTCCCGCTAGCCTTTCCCACTTCCGCCGATGTAGTGGTGACGCAAAAGCAGGCCCCGGCCTCCGCCCCCGCCGACATGAAGACCTACTGCACTGCGCCCGCGGCACCGGCGCCCGCGCCAACCGTCATCGACGATGTGTTCGCCAACGGCAACAGCCAGTTGCAGGACCTGCCCAACAATTCGTTCTTCGTCTTCAACGGCCGCACCAACAACATCCGCACGGAGCGTCCCGGCTCTTTCACGCTTGACATGACCCCCGCCGGAACGTCGTCCGAAGCAATCTGGGCCTTCTTCACGGAGGCCGGTGCGCCCATGGTCCTGGGCATTGGCGACAAGCTCTCCGTGGCCGCGACGTTCTCCGTCAGCGGCTTCAAAAACAACGGGCAGGATATTCGCTGGGGCGTCCTCGATTCGCAAGGCACACGCAACACCACCAATCTCGCCGGAGGGATGAACGATGCCACCTTCATCGGCGACACCGGCTACGGCCTTGACTTCTACGCTGGCGGCACCGGCAGCCCGTTTGTCATCGGCCGCCACGCCGTGCTCACCAACGCCAGCCTGTTTAACAACTTTGGCGATTTCGCTACAATCAACGGTTCCGGCGCGAGTGCTCGGCAGTCGTTAGTCGACGACACACCGTACACCCTCAGCTACACCATCGAGCGCCTAACTGCCACCGATACCCGCATCTCCACCTCGGTCACCGGCGGCGCATTGAGCGGCATGAACTACACCGCCGTCGAAAGCACCGCCACACCTGCCACATCGTTCGACTACTTCGCCTTCCGCGTCGGCGGCACCAATTTCTCGAACAAACTGACGTTCAGCGAATTGAAAGTCACCATCCTGCCGGCCGCGCCAGTGATCACCAGCCAGCCGCAGCCCGCCAGCCTCACCGTGCAAGTGGGCAGCAATGTAGTGATGGCCGTCGGCGCATCTGGCAGCCAGTTGAGCTATCAATGGCTGAAGGATTCGAAAGCCGTCACCGGCAATCCATCGGCCGCAACACCCACGCTCACGCTGAACAAAGTGCAACTGACCGATGCCGGCTCCTACACCGCAGTGGTGACCAACGGCGGCGGCTTCGCCACCAGCAATCCGGTGACACTCAAGGTCAGCTCTACACCTGTGCCCCCCGCGCCAGCCATCACTACTCAACCCGCCGACACTACTGTAACCGTCGGCAGTTCCGCCACGCTGCAAGTCGCAGCCACCGGCTCCGGGCTTGTCTACCAATGGTTCAAAACCCAGGCGATTCGTTGGTTTAATACTCCTGACACCCTGATCCCAGGCGCAAACTCGGCGACCTTTACCATCCCATCCGCAGGCACCGCCGACAGCGGCTTTTACTATGTAGTCGTCAGCAACTCCAGCGGCAGCGTCGCCAGCGCCCCCGCGCAGATCACCGCCGTCTCCGCCATGCGCGCCCTCGACTTCCGCCCCTACAACATGCAGACCGCCCTCTGCACCGACAACAGCATCTACGTCGCCTTCGATCAAGCCCCGCGCATCGGCAAGACCGGCCGCATCACTATCTTCGATTCCACCGGCAAAGTAGTCGACGTCATCGACCTCTCCGTCGTACAACAAACCCGCATCGCCGGCGGCGCGCCCTTCAACTACCTGCCCATCATCGTCACCGGCAACATCGCAGCCATCTACCCGCACCAGCCGCTGCCCTACGGCGGAACATACTCAGTAACCATGGATGCCGGTGTCCTCACAGACGCCGCCGGCGTCGCCTTCAGCGGCTTCTCCGATGCAAACTTCTGGCGCTTTTCCACCAAACAAGCCCCGCCCGCCGCCGGCACAACCTCCCTGATGGTCGCCTGGGACGGTGGCGATTTCTGCTCCGTCCAAGGTGCCGTGGACTTCGTTCCCTCAGGCAACACCCAGCCCGTCACCATCACCGTAAAGGCCGGCCCACCCATCACGGGAATCGTTCACGTCCCCGCCGACAAGCCGTTCATCACTGTGCAAGGCGAAGACCGCAACGCCAGCGTCATCCAATACCCAAATAACAACACGCTGAATCCGACGACGCAAACCCGCCCCACCTTCGGCGTCGATGCCAATAACTTCACCCTGCAGGACATCACCATCCTCAACACCACCCCGCACGGCGGCTCCCAGGCCGAAGCCCTCCGCTCCTTCGGCCAAAAGGCGATCGTCGCCCGCGTGAATCTAAAAAGTTTTCAAGACACCCTGCTAATGCAAGGCAGCGGCTTCATAACCGACAGTTACATCGAAGGCGACGTCGACTTCCTCTGGGGCGGCGGCGCAGTCTACCTGCAGAACTCCGAAATCAAAGCTGTGACCTCCGGCGGCTACTACACACAGATCCGCAACGGCCAAGGCCAGAACGGCTACGTCTTCGTCAACTGCCGCCTCACCGCGGCCGATGGCGTCACCGGCATGTACCTCGCTCGCATCGATCCCACCGTCTTCCCCTACAGCCAAGTGATCTTCATCAACACCACTATGGGCCCGCAGGTGCTTCCTGAAGGCTGGCTGCTCAACAATGCGACGACGGCACCCAACGTGCAGTTCTGGGAATATCAAACCACTGACCCGGCCGGTGCCCCGCTCGATGTCAGCAAGCGCGCCACCTTCTCGCGCCAGCTCTCCGCCGCCGAAGCCGCCCAATGGAGCGACCCCGCGTTCGTCCTGGGCTGGTCCCCGGCAACAGCATCGACAACCCAGCAACGCACTCGACCAAAGTAACCAGACCAGACCTGGTCATGTTAATATGAACTTATGGTGATCCGAAACATCTCCGAGGCAAAGACGCAGCTCTCCGCTCTGGTTGAGTCGGTGATCAACGGCGACGAAGTAATCCTTGCCAAATCCGGCAAGCCCGTCGCCAAAATCGTCCGGTACAATGGCGCCGTGACACCTCGCCAGCCGGGTGCCTTGAAGGGGCAGATTTGGATCGCTGACGACTTCGACTCCTTGCCTCCCGACATGGCCGACGCGTTTGGAATGGAACCATCTCCCAAGTGAAAATCCTGCTCGACACGCACATACTTCTGTGGTGGATGGATAACGATTCCAAGTTGCCGTTGCTCGCGCGAAGATTGATAACGGATCCAGAAAATTCCATATTTATCAGCCCAGTCGCCTTATGGGAAATCTGGCTCAAGCAGAGCCTTGGCAAACTTCGCGTCCCGGAAACATTCGAGCAGGCCTTGGCTGATGGCCAATTCGAAAACTTGCCACTCACGGCCAATCATGCCCGCGAAGTAGCCCGCCTTCCCTGGATTCATCGCGACCCATTCGACCGCATGCTGGTGGCGCAAGCGCGCGTCTCGCGATTAGAACTACTCACGGCCGACGCGACCGTTGGATCTTACGGAGACAATGTTCTACTTGCAGAGTAGCCTCTACTAAATCCCAAACCAAGCGCGCAACATCGGCCACTGTTGGTACATCGCCACCGCCGAAATCCACAAATAAAACGCCGACCCGGCCAGCAACCCACATCGAATAAACCACCCCGGCCGCAGCGGCGCAGGCATCAACCGCGTCACCACATACAACGTGTGCAGTGCCGAAAACGAAAACGCAAAGTTCACCAGCACTCCGCTGGCAATCGCCAGAACCAACGGATTCGGCGTCAGCCGCAAAGCAATCAAACCCCAAAACCCATAAATCACAAGGAACGAATAGTAAACATACTTCACCTGATTGCCCTTTAGATGACTCAACCGCTTCGACCCAATCCACACCACATCGGTCCAACGCCGGGCCAGTGCATCCAACTGGCTCACCTGCGTTGGCGCCAAAATCAGAAATCCGCAAAGCAATGTCAGATACCAGAAGATCTGCCCATGAGCCGACCCAATCGCCTGTGCCGACATCGCCGCCACAGCGTTGCCGTCTACGTCCTTGGATGCCGCGAATAAACTGATACGAAACCATCGAGGGCAGTATCATTCCCAGAACGCAACCAGGCATCCACAGCGCAAGTTGATCGCGCCGGATGTGCGCCAGCCAACCTCGCCACCGCGCCAGATTTTCCGGCGTCAAATCGAAGATCTTCCCGGTATGCGAAAGCGTCACCGTCAGCCCGCCCACGGCACTCGGCAGCGCGCCCGCCTTGTCGCCCATCGCCCAACCCTTGTCTCGCGCAAAATTGGAAAACGCCGTGTTCGTCAACCCACCCGCGCCCGCCACCGCCGCGAACGCCGCCAGTGTTGCCCAATTGAACTCACCCGCAGGCAGAGCGCCGAATTTGAACAGCCCCGAGCCGATCTCCCAAAACGTCTCCCACTTCACAAAGAACAGCGTCAGAAACGAAAGATACCCCAAAATCAGTGCCAGCTTGATCACCAGCAACCGCTCCAGCGCATTGTAAATCTTGCCCCCGAAAATCAGCGGCACAAACGCCGAAAGAAAAATGCAGTAGCCCAGCGTGCGCACCATCGTGTCATCGGCCGCGCCAGGCAATCGCCCCAGAATCACCGCCGCCAACGGAGTCGCCGCATTCGACGAAAGATACGGCCACAGCCCGCCAATATCGGCAATGAAATAGAACGCGGTCCAGAACAGCGGCCCCGGCATGGTGCGAAAAAAGCCAACGAAAATGGACTCGCCGCAGTAAAGCGTGTACCGCATCACCGCCAGGTTATAGAACACCTGCATGATGATCGCCGTAAATGCCAGCCACATCACGGTGCCGCCATACTGTGCGGTAACCAGCGGCCCGAACAGCCACTCTCCGCCGCCGATGTTCGCCCCGGCCATCATCAAGCCTGGCCCAATTAGCATGGTCCATTGCCGCCAGCGGAACACGGGGGCGGCGATCAGTTCCGATTTTTCCCACGCAGGAAAGGATGTTTTCACAAGGCCGCTATCGTATCAAAATTCAAACCGTCAAAGACCGCCGATCTAGTACGATGAAGACGTCCCCTAATGCTGAACCTCATCGTCGGCACGGCCGGCCACATTGACCACGGCAAGACCGCGCTGGTCCGCGCCCTCACCGGCATCGATACCGACCGCCTGGAAGAAGAGAAACGCCGCGGCATCTCCATCGAATTAGGCTTCGCCCATCTCAGCCTCTCCAAAGACATCCAGGCCGGCTTCGTCGACGTCCCCGGCCACGAACGCTTCATCCGCAACATGCTCGCCGGCGTGGGCGGCATCGATCTCGTTCTGCTCATCATCGCCGCCGATGAATCCATCAAACCGCAAACCCGCGAACACTTCGATATTTGCCGCCTTCTCGGCATCGCCTCCGGCATCGTAGTCATCACTAAAAAGGACCTCGTCGACCCCGACATCCTCGAACTCGTCAAACTCGAAGCCTCCGAATTCGTCGCCGGCTCCTTCCTCGAATCCGCGCCCATCGTAGCCGTCAGCGCCAAGACCTGCGATGGCCTCGACGAACTCAAGGCCGCCATCCTTGCCGCTGCCAAAACAGTGAAGTCCAAGGACGCCTCGCGACACCTCCGACTCCCCATTGACCGCGTCTTCACCATGAAAGGACACGGCACCGTCGTCACCGGCACGCTGGTCTCCGGCGCAGTCAGCGTGGAGCAGGAACTCGAAGCGCACCCGCTCTCCGCCCGTCTGCGTGTCCGCGGCATTCAAGTGCATGGCGCCGCCGTCGCCAACGCCCGCGCAGGCCAGCGCACCGCCATCAACGTAGCGGGCGAGGTCGATGCCCTATCCCGCGGCATGATGCTTACCGCCGCCGGCTTGTTCGCGCCGGTCAAAACCATCGACACGAAGTTCACCCTACTCCCCGGCGCCAAGCCGCTGAAGGCCCGCGCCCCGGTGCACTTCCACGCAGGCACTGCGGAAATTGTCGCCGAAGCCCGCCCCATCGGCGAAGGCTTCGTCCGCTTCGTGCTGCGCGAGCCACTGCAACTGCTGCCCGGCGACCGCTTCATCGTCCGCATGTTTTCCCCCGTCATCACCATCGGTGGAGGTGTGGTTGTGGACATCGCCCCGCCGCGCAAAAGCACACCGGAACGCCTCCGCGCCATCGGCGTTCCGCTAATCGTCAAAGAGTCCGCAAACGGCATGAGCATCGCCGATCTGATCGCCCGCACCGGTCTGACGCAGCGAGAAATCGAAGCCGCCGCGAAAGATCTGGTAGTAGTCGGCCAGTGGCTGATGGACCGCGCGTGGTTCGATGCCCTCGTCCTCCGCCTCCGCGCCGCGTTGAAGGACTTCCACAAGAAGACCCCGCTCCTTGCCGGCCTTCCCCGTGAAGAGTTCCGCGGCCGCGAACTCGCCGCCGCGCCGCCCGCCGTGCTCGATGCCGTCATCTCCGCAGCCAAAGACATCGTAGCCGAAGGCGAACTCCTCCGCCTGCGATCACACACGCTGCACCTGAAGCAGGACGAAGAAGCCGCCATCGCCAAAATCGAAGCCGCCTTCCAATCCGCCGGACTCGCCGTGCCATCCACCAACGAAGTCCTAGCCAACTGCGGAGTCGACCCGGCGCGCGCCAAATCGCTGCTACAGATTCTTTACCGCACCGCCAAACTGAAAAAGATCAGCGAAGACCTCACCTATCACGCCACCGCCATCGATCAACTCCGCGCCCTGCTCGCCGCCCACAAAGGCGAAACCTTCGGCGTCGGCGAATTCAAAGACTGGACCGGCATCTCTCGCAAGTACGCCATCCCCCTGCTCGAATTCCTCGACCGCGAGCGAGTCACCCGCCGCGAAGCCGACAAACGCCTCGTCGTGTAGTTGTAGGCAGATTGCCAATCCGCAGCCGATCCGCCAGTGCAAAAACTAACTTGATTGAACCTTGAAAAAGCGGTTGCCCGTAAATTCTACGGGAATGCACGACTCTGCAAACTAGGGACTGCCTACATGATTCCGGCGTCCTTTGCCGGAATCATGCGCGCAGTCCCCTGTTTGCCCCACGAGATACTGCCCGCAATGCGAGTCACCCGGCAGGTGACGAGCACGTTGCTTGCAACCGATGCCAAATATAGGAGATATCTTTTCCAGTTGTGCTTAACTACGCTTTCCCGGTTGAATCGGCAATCCCCAGTCCGGTGGCACTCGACTCCTTACCTCCCCGTCAAACACACCAGCCGCGACCCTGCAGTCCCGCCATACGAATTGCCCGTCACGTAAAGATTCGCCTTGCCGTCCATCGCCAGCGAGTTGGGGTTGAACTGCTCAATCTCCACGGTCCACAATGGTTTCCCTGACGTATCGATTGCGTGCACGTGCGAGCCCATGCTCCCATCCGGCATGTCGGGGTAATAAGCGGTCCCATCCGCGTCCGTAATCAACCTCTGATAAATCGCCCCGTGCGTCTTCAATCCCCAGCCCGTTAAATCCGTACCCAGAAAGTGCAACGTATGGTCCTCGCAGGTGTAATAAACTCCTTTCGCCACGGGAAACAGAGCCTTCGGGATGCAGGGAGTCGTCACATGGCTTACCGTCGCGTCCCCGGCACGCGCACGGTAAATCGACGGGCCTTCCGTCGCCACATAGACGGTCCCATCGGCAGCGCCTTTTTGCGCCGAACACTCATTATCCAACTCCATCTTTCTGCCAAACGCGGTCATCACTCGCGAACGGCAATAATCATCGTAATGGCTGCTGAAGTCCGGCGCCCCGCCCGCCGCCGCTTTGCGCAGCATCCCGCCCTTGCCGTCGCGATTCAGGCAATAGAACGCCTTCCCGCCTTCCCATTGTTCCATCCACATTCGTCCATCCGCAGCCAGCACCGGCCCGTTGGCACCATGCACCTTGAAGGCCCATGCCACCTTGCCGTTCCGCACGCCGCAGATCCCGTCGTGGTCGGCCACGTAGACGGTCCCATCCACCCCGATCGTCGCAATATTCGGTGACATCCCTACCGGCAGCCGTATGTTCCACGCCACTTTGGCCGAGGGCGGGCCCGTAATCCCCGCCGCGGCGAGCAACCCACGCGCCTCTTCCACCACGGGCGGAAGCTCGTCCACTGACGGCATGCCCCGCAGTTCGGGCAACGGTTCTTCCCGCTGATTGCCGGAATTCACTGCGGCCTGGTGCTCCGCTGGTGATTTCAGTGCGATAAAGACGGCCACTGCGATCATCGCCACCATCAGTAACGACACGGAAACAATCAGCAGCTTCTCGCGCCGTGTATCGGGCTTACTGAACTCAACTTTCGGCTCGACAATCGGCCGCCCCTTCGGCTCCTGCGGCGGCGGGGGCGGTTGTTGCGGCTGCTCGCCCGCGAAGTCCTGCGGCCGTGCCAACGCATTGTAGAAGGCCTTGGCCGAATGAAAACGCTGCGCCCGGTCCTTCGCCATCGCCTTGCGAATCACCGCCTCCAACTGCGGGCTGCAATTGCCGATCGGCGGCGGATCCACAAACAGGTGTGCGTACGCCGGGTTCTCCCCTTGGAATGGCAGATGGCCCGCCACCAGCTGATACGCAATCACGCCCATCGCATAGATGTCGGTTTCCGCCGAAGGTTTCTCCCCTTTCAACTGTTCCGGAGCCATGTAAGCCGGCGTACCGCTGATGCTCCCGGTCTCCGTCGCATGGATGCCCGCCATCACCTTCGCAATCCCAAAATCGGTGATCTTGATCCGCGCATGGCGCAGGTTCTCAGGCAGCTTGCGCGAAGCGGCGAACGCCTCGCGCTCGGCGTCCTGCAGCGAGATCAGAAAATTCGCCGGCTTCAAGTCGCGATGAATCACCCCCGCTTCATGCGCCACTTCGAGGCCCTTCGAAACATCGTGCATGATCTGCAGCGTTTCGTGCGGCGAAGGCTGGTAGCCCATTGCGATCATCTCGTGCAGGCTCGGTCCGCACACATATTCCAGAATCAAATAGATGCCGTCGTCCGTCTCCGTCAGGTCGAACATGCGGACAATCGAATTGTCCGTCAGCCGCGCCAGAATCCGTGCCTCTTTGATCAGGGCATCGCGCAAGCCAACGTCCGCCGAATAACGCGCCGGCAGTCGCTTGATGGCCACCTCAGTTGCCAGCCGCTCGTCGTAGGCAAGGTACACCTCGCCCATCCCGCCCCGGCCAATCATCTTACGGATCGCATACCGCCCCGCCAGCAGCACCGGTTCCCCGCAGTGCGGGCACACTGGCGGCAATGCGTCGAGATGCGTCGAACACCTGGCGCAGATCATGACGCTTTGCGCTGCGCCAGAATGTCCAGCACGCGTTGCCTTACCGTTTTTCGCCGTATCTTCACATATTGCAATCCGATGATCGAGGCCAGTCCCAGAAACGCGCAAACGCCCGGCAACCACAAAAACCTGGGCTCCGCCGGTGCCGCGTTCGTTGCAGTGATGTAGTAATACAATCCAACGCTCATGATGGCGAAGAAGAAAAAGATTCCCGACATCATGCTCAGGTAAGTTTTGCTAAACGCCGGCGGATAGTCGGTGGCGTGCAAGTTGGATTCAATGGCATGCAGCAGCCACGGCAGGTCAGCTGGCTTCAACACGCCTTCGCACCACAAGTCGTAAACTCCCAGCGGCAGAATCCGGTACCGGTCGTATTGCGTGCTCCGGATGCCGGGAAACCGGTCGTCGCCGGGCTTGGTTTTCGGTTGCGCGTTTAAGCGTCCTTTGGAGGGAACTTCAGGTGTACCGGGAGGCGCAACCACTTTCATTCGCCAGTGGAGCATCTGATATCCTTCCAGGCTCCACAGCACAGGCTCTTCTTTATTCCATGGATCGGGAGCCATGAATTCTCCGAAAAACTCGCGCAGAAACGGCCGGAATGACATGGGTTGCTCCTCTACCTGGTTGATATTTTATAAGCTAACCATACTATCAGGCCGCTGAAAAGAAGCGTCCAAAACTCCACTCCGATGCCCAGCAGCGTGTGATGCGTCCGCTCGAAGAACTCCCGCCCGCTGCGCTTCTCCCGGCGCCACTGCGGCGCTTGCAGCCGGGCATAAATACAAATGCAAATGGTGACCACGCTTGCCGAAAGCATCGCGATCGTCAATAGTTGGCCGCGCACGGAAGCAGGTAGAAAATCCCCGTTCTTTTCCAGGTAACCCCCGATTCCACCCATCGCCAGCAGTGGGCCAAACAGCACCGTTGCACCCTCTCCCCTTGAATTGGTCATGACTTTCCCTCCGCTAAAAATAGATACGGCCTACCCAGCCGGTTGGCTGGGTAGGCCGTATTTGTTCTGACTAGTATGTACTGGTTAGAAGTAGAAACGCAAGCTCATTTGCATGTTGCGAACGTCTCCGGTCTTGCCCGTGATCTTTCCTAGCGTTGCCTGGTTGCCTGCATTGAAGCTTGCTCCACCCCAGTTCGGATGGTTGAACACATTGAAGGCCTGCGCACGGAACTGAAGACCCATCTTCTCCTTGATGGCGAACTTCTTGAACAGACCCATATTCCAGTTGTTGAAGCCGGGGTTATGGATGATGTCGCGAATGCCATTCTGCTGGTTGAAAGTGCCTTTCGTGGGGGTCGTGAAGATCGGTGAACCATCTGCATTGGTCTTTGCAAAATACTGGTTCGGATCATTCGTGCCGTTAGCTGCAAATGCACCCGTGATCGTCGGGGTTCCGTTCATCACCCAATAGTTGCCGATGCCGCACATGCTGCCATCAACGCCCACTCCTGCGTAGTCGTTGCTCGAACCGACGCTGCAAGGTGTACCCGTCTGCCACTGCGTGGTGCCGTTCAATTGCCACCCGCCCAGCAGCCGTCCGGTCATTTGCTGCTTGTCCTTGAAGAACGGCAGGTCATAGCTGTAGTTGATCGCCAGAATGTTGCGCACATCGAATTCCGAATAACCCCACAGGTTGTTGGCGTTGTAGGTGTTCGGGATAATGTCGCGTTGGTTCGAGCCGTTGTCATAAGCCTGGGAAAGCGTATAAGAAAGGCCAAACAGCAGGCCTTTATGGTATCGGCGATTCCAGGAAATCTGTAACGAATCGTACCGCGACCGGGCGATATTGTCCGTCTCGCGAATCGAGTTGTAGCCCTTGTAAGGCCGCAAAGCATCCAGGTTCACGCCAGGATTTGCCGCCACCACGTCAGGTGTCGGCTGGTTGATATTCGCCTCACGCTGCAAGTGCACGCCAAGCCGGCCTACATATGCAACCGTTGCGACCGACTTAAGCGGCAATTCGCGCTCAACCGTAAAGTTCCAGTTCCATGCTTCCGGATTCTTGAACGCCTTGCTCTGCGTGGTAACGGTCAGAGGCAGGACGTTTGTCGAGGTGCCACCGGGGTTGTCAACCTTTCCGAAGCTGACGTTGGCGGTGGGCTGGAAGGGCGGGTTGCCGCCAAGGAACACGGAGTCGCTCACACCCAAACGGGTGAAGAAGCGGCCGGCGCCCGTTCGGATCACAGTCTTTTCGTTGATCTGGTAAGCAATACCCAGGCGGGGCGAAAAGTTGCCCTTCTGGATATCGGAATAGCGGCTCGGGACGTTTCCGCCGCGGAACAGATAATCATAGGTTCCGGCCGTTGCTTCCGGGAACCGGCCCTTGGCGGAATCAGGCCAACCTTGGCCAGGAATCACCATACCGTTGTAGCGGTCGCCCGCTCCGATGGTGACCAGGCCAGTGGTCCGGCTGACCGCGACTTCCTTACCCTTGTCGTAGAAGGTGGGATCGAAAACAATCATATTGCGCCATAGAGCGGAATACGGAACAATCACGGTGTAGCGAACGCCGAAGTCAATGTGTAACTTCTTGTTGACCTTCCAGCTATCCTGGGCGAAAGCTTCATACATGCTGCCGCGGAAGATGGTGTAGGCGCGCTGGCCGAGTTCGGAATACGTGTCGAACAGGCCCAATGCGATGTTGGCCATGGCGACTCCGGAAGACGGTTGGCCGGAACGTGTATCGCTGAAGCTGAACTGCCCGTTCTGGTTGTTGGTGCACGTGGGGCAGGCGCTGACATTGATTTCGTCGTTGTCGTTTTCGCCGGAGCGCTCAAACAGGAAGCCGAACTTGAAAGTGTGGTTGTTCTTCACCCAGGTCAGGCCGTCGCTGATGTTGTAGATCGGGCCAGCCGAGTGCGACGGGTACGGTCCACCGTTCAAGCCGGAGAAGTTCGAAACGTTGACGGTCGGGATGCGCGTCGGAACCAGCTTGCCCTGAGGAAAGATGTACGGATAGTTGATCCCGACTTTCGTCCGATCCAGGAAGTTTGCCGTATCCACTGGGATGTAAACATCGTCCAGGCTGACCGTCGCCAGCACTTCGTTCACCAAGGTGGGACTGATGGTCCACACATGGCTGATTGAGTTAGTTTGGTTCGGGCGATTGAAGAACTTCGGAGTGAATGGCGTTCCGCCATCCAGTGGCTGATATTCGTTGAATGCGAAATTGAGCCGCCGGAATTGCACGCGCTGCGTGTCGGTGATGTTGAAATCGACCGAGAGTGTATCTTTGCGCTGGTTCTGAGGATGCGTCAAGCCAAGATACCACAATTGATTTCCATTGATCGGCGTAGTCAGGTTCGGTTGCGGCCACGCGTTCAGAATGCCAATTCCACTCGGGCTCAACTGTGCCTTCGGAATCACATTGTTCGCATACGGTACGCCCGAAGTGGGATCCTTGAGTTGCATTACCTTGCCGTAGTAGATGTTGGCCGGGTTAAGCAGTTCACTGAAGTCGCCTTGGCGCATCAGAGCGGAAGGTACCGCCATATTGTTTGTATCCGTAAAGCGGTAACGTACCCATTCCTGGCCCCAATACCAGAAAATCTTGCTCTTATCTGAATTGAACTTGCCCGGAATGTAGAACGGGCCGTTCAGGTTGTAGCCCCACTGATTGTAGTGTACCGGCGGGGTATAGTTAGTGAAAGGCACCTGTTTACGTGCCCAAGTATTGGCGTTGAATACCGTGTTGCGCACGTATTCGAAGGCCGATCCATGGAAATCCTGGCCACCTGTACGAGTGGTGATTCGGATTTGTCCACCCGATGAGCGGCCATACTCGGCGCCGTAGTTGGCGGTCATGATCTGGATCTCCTGAACAGAATCCACATCGGCCGACCCAAGGCTGGTGCCGTTGGAACGAGTACGCACAGCAGGTGCGCCATCGTAAGTGATCAGTGTTTCAGCCGTACGTGCGCCATTCAGATTGCTTGGCCCCTGGCTGAAGCTGAAAGAAAGTCCGGCCGTGTTGCCACCGCGAGCTCCGGGGACAAGGTTGGCCATGAAGATCGGATTGCGGCCGTTCAATTCGAGCGCGTCGATTTGCTCGCGCGTGACAACCTTCTGCACCGTGGCAGATTCAGTTTGAAGTTTCGCGGCGGAGGCGACGACTTCGACGGTTTCATTTGCGCCGCCGACGGTCATGGTTACATCCACATTCAAGGTGGAACTGGAGTCCAATTTGTTTCCCGTGGAATCAAACTTCTTGAATCCGTTGGCGGTCACAGTAACCGTGTACTGACCGGCCTGGGTATTGGTGAAAACGAAGAACCCGGACTGGTTGGTCGTGGTACGACGCTCATTACCAGTAGATTGGCTCTTAATGACTACAGTTGCATTGGGTACAGACGCTCCCGACGGATCTTTCACCTCACCGTTGATGGTGCCAAGATCGGACTGAGAGAACGCACTTATGCTGAACATCAGCATTGCGACAAGCGAGATCGCAAGCGAGCGTACTTTGCTCATAGACTAACCTTCCTTTATTTTTATCTGTTTGAAACTTAACTAACGGAACACCCTGTCAAAACATTTTAATATTTAGTGAGGCGCTTGTCCATGGGGGCTATAAAGGAATCTTATCAGACTCTTTGCCTGCAACAAAATACACCTCTTTGCATCCGCTGGAATCAAACAAACGTATAATCGATTGAATCCCTATGGAACACATCGCGCTGTGGCGCAGTTCTCCCTTTTTTCTGATGCACGCCGCCTGCGCGTTGGTGTTCTGGTTTGGCGCCAGCCCCTTCGCCGTATGGACCTGTGCCACCCTTTATTTCGTCCGCATGTTTGCCATTACCGCGGGCTATCACCGTTACTTCGCCCACGCTTCTTACAAAACAAGCCGCTGGTTTCAGTTCGTGCTCGCCTGGATCGGCGCCTCCAGCGTGCAGAAAGGCCCGCTTTGGTGGGCTGCTCATCACCGTCACCACCACGCGCACTCCGACACCGAAGCCGACATCCACTCCCCAGTAACGCGCAATTTCTGGTGGTCGCACATGGGCTGGTTTCTCTGTACGAAGTACGATGACACCCCGCTCCATCTCATCCGGCCCTACTCGCAGTTCCCCGAATTGCGCTGGCTGAATGATTATCACGCGGTGCCCGGAATCCTGCTTGGCGCCACACTTGCCATCACCGGCAACTGGCTAGCCATCCACGCCCCGCAATTTGGCACCAATGGTCCGCAATTGGTTTTGTGGGGCCTGATCAGCACTGTGCTGCTCTACCACGGTACGTTCACCGTGAATTCCCTCGCCCACGTCTTCGGCTCCCGCCGCTACCAGACCAAAGACGACAGCCGCAACAATCTGTTAATCGCCCTAATTACTTTGGGCGAAGGCTGGCACAACAACCACCACTACGCCCCATCGAGCGAGCGCCAAGGCTTCTTCTGGTGGGAAATCGACATCGCCCACTATGTGCTGGTAGCCCTCTCCTGGTTAGGCGTAGTCTGGGACCTCAAACGCCCCCCGCCCCGCGTCTACGAAGTGTGACGCGGCCTGCCGGCTGGCACTCAATTCCGCCGCGCCGATTCCAGTACCTTGTCTAAAAGCGTCTGGCTGACCCGGAAGTTGGTCTTCTTCAATTTTTCGAAAGCCTCTCGCAAGTCTATAAATCCAGCCTTGTAGGCGTCGAGTAGAATGCCTAATATTCCGACAAAAGACAACCCAAAATTCCGGGCAGCCTCTCTGCCACGCAGCTCGTCTATTAACAGAAGGCTATCCTGCTCCATGAGTGCAAGCCTGATTGCCCCAACCTCCCCAGCGCCGAGTTCAGCCGTAAAAGCGGCCTCAGTGAGTACAAGTTCCGATGGCGCTGATCTGACATCCAACCAATCAGGCGGATTCTGTATCCACGAAACTACTACAGGAGGTGCATTCTCTGAACTCAATTCTCGGAAAACCTCTTGGGGGATTGCGACCCTGGAGTAAAGTTGTCGCAGTAGACCAATCTCACCGATCAGTATCAGGTAGTTGATAGGCGACGTGTCCGCGACGACCAGCCTCATTTACTTGGATCGGAAAGCTCGTGAGGTTTCGGCGTCACATAGGACGTCTTCAAGCGTCATGGGCGGGTAGATGTCATGCGCCTTAAGGAAGCCATCCATCTCATATCGTGAAGAAATTCCCAAAAGACGGCGCGCTTGGGCTTCCGAAAGTTTCCCGCTACGAATCCCCTCGAGTGCAACACTCTCCAGTGTTGTCTTCGCCAGTTCGCTCGTGCCGGATGCCAGCACCTGAGCCAGATCCTCCGGAATATCAATGGTTACTTGCATGGCAGCATTCCTATTATCGCTGAGTAAACCTGCTCTTGTCAGGCTGCTTCCTCCCTCACTCCCGCCGCGCCGGAACCGCCTTCAACTGCAAGCTCAAAGCCCCACCCTCCACCACCGTAAGGCTCTGCCCATAACTCTCCACCCCACTCAGCAAATCAGGGTCCTGCCAGGCCCCCACTTCCAACTCCTCAAACGCAAAAACCACATACTCCATCGGCGCAACGCCACGAATCGTAAACGCCCCAAACTGATCCACCGGAACGATCCTGTCGAAGATGTCATGCCGCCGCGAAGCGTCCGCCGGCAGCAGCACCACCATCGCCCCATTTGCCGGACCGTTCTCATTCGCCACCAGCCCGCTCACACTAGCCGCGTCAGCAGCAATCGTGATCCGAATGTCACCCCGTACCCCCGCACCCCAGTCGATCTCCTGCCCCAAAACTTCCTTGCCCGCAACCACAATGGATTTCACCCACGTGTCTTCCGGCAGCCGGCCCACCGCGATGTTGTACCGCACCGGGCTCAAATTCTTAAGCTGGAATCTCCCATCCTCCAGCGTCCTCCCGCTGGCCGTTCCATAGAAGTTCATCCCGCCCGATGGCGCAAGCACGACCTCAATTCCCTTCAGTCCAAGCTTCTTATCCCCATCCACCGCAATCGCCACCGAAATCGGCTTGGGCGCGGTCACTTTGATCTCCAAATTGTCGATATCGCGCCCCGCAACCTCAAAGGAATGCACCACGCTGATCTGCTCCGGCAATGGCCCCAAAAGTAGAACGGTATAGAGCCCCGCCGCCACCGCTGCAACCTCGAACCGCCCATCGTTCCCCGTCCGCGCAGGATTCCGCGGCGTCAGCGAATCTTTGGGTGTCAACGCAACCGTTGCACGGATCATCGGTTTGCCCGTCTCTCCATCAATCAGCCGCCCCTTCACGCGCATTACCGGCACCCGCCGCAGCGGAATATCGATGCCCCCGATCACCGCCCCAGCCCCCACGCTGATTCTCTCCGCCTGGGCGCGGACCAGGGCCGCCGGAAAACAAACCGCGGTTAGCGCTTGCCTCGGCGTCCCTTCAGCCGGATTCGCATCCGGGGGATACGCCTGCGCCACATACTCGCCTGGTGCCAGACCGGCAATCCGGTACTCCCCTCGATCATTGCTGACCTCCTTGCCCACCGGCACCAACAGCTTCGAGCCGCGCACAAAGGTCTCTTTGAAAACCTCCACCGCGGAGCGTGGAATCGGCTCGCCTTCCTCGTCAATCACCTTGCCCGCAATTACGCCCAGCGGCGCAATCCGCACCAACAGATCGTTCAACGGCTCGATCGCCGACACATTGAGGACGCTACCAGCCTGCAGGGAATTGCGCGCCCCGTACCGGGCATCGATAAAGCCCGTATGAGACGCAGTCAATGAATAATGGCCCGGCGCGGCATCCGCAAAGACAAATCTGCCCTGTGCGTCAGTAATCACGGCGTATCCGCCCTTGCGCGCAGGCGCCGGAGTCAACTTCACCTCCGCCTTCCGCACCGGTTCACCCGTAACCAGATTGACCACCTGACCCTGTACGCGTAGTTTCTTCGCCGGTGCTTCCTGTCCGCAAACAGAAACCACCATCGCAACCGCGACCGCCGCAGCAGGTGGCCGCAACTTCATCGCGTCAGATACTTTCGCATCCGCTCCACCGCTTCCATCAAATTCTCAAACGAATTCGCATAGCTGAACCGGATATACCCCTCGCCCCACTTCCCAAACGACGCTCCGCTCAAACAAGCCACCCCCGCCTCATACAACAGAGCATCGGCCAGCTCCTTCGATCGGCGCCCCGTTCCCGTGATATTCGGGAACGCATAAAACGCCCCCGCCGGACGCGCGCAGCGGAACCCCGGCAACTCATTCAACGCATCGCAAAACGCCGCCCGCCGCCGCGTGAACTCCGCCACCATCGCCTCGGCCTCGTGCTGCGGCCCGGTCAATGCCGCGAGGCCAGCGCGCTGCGTAAAGCTAGCCGTGCACGAATTCGAATTCACCATCAACTTGTTCACCGCGTCAACCAGCCACTCCGGCATCACGCCGTAGCCCAGCCGCCACCCGGTCATCGAATAAATCTTCGAAAAGCCATCCAGAATAATCGTCTTCTCCTGCATCCCCGGCAGGCTCGCGATCGACAGCGGCGGTTCCCCATAGTAAATACGCGAATAGATCTCATCCGAAAGAATCATCACATCGCGATCCCGCACCATCTCCGCAATCGCCCGTATGTCCTCCGCCGGAATCACCCCGCCCGTTGGATTCTGCGGCGAATTCAGAATGATCATCTTCGTCCGCTCGTTCAGGTTGTCGCGCAGCACATTCAAATCGAAACTGAAATGCCGCTCCTCAATTAGCGGCACCGGCACCGGCGTTGCCCCCAGAAACTGAATCATCGATTCATAAATCGGAAACCCCGGGTTCGGGTAGATGACCTCATCGCCCTCTTCCAGCAGCGCCATCATCGGGAAAAACATAATCGGCTTGCCGCCCGGCGTTACAGACACCTGCGCCGCCGTCGCCTTGATCCCGCGCGTCTCGCTCACGTGCTGCGCAATCGCCTCGCGAAACTCCGGATAGCCCTGCGTCGGCCCGTAGTGCGTCCAGCCCTGATCAATCGCCTGCTTGCCTGCCTCCGCAACATGGGCCGGCGTCTGAAAATCAGGCTCGCCGATCTCCAGATGCACAATGCTCCGCCCCTGCGCTTCCAGCGCACGCGCCTTCACCAGCACCTCAAATGCAGTCTCGATAAGGATGCGGTCCATTCTTTTAGCTAATTTCATATTTTCCTAAAGTAGGGAATTCCTGCGCGGTCTTCCGCCAATTCCACCGCGTCATCGATCACAACCCGCTCGCCCAACATGCGGCCAGTAACTCGCTTGCCGCCATCCAGCGTAACAATCACCAACTGGTAAGGCACGTCCTTCGCAAACGCCTCCGGAGGCGACCAAACCACCGTCTCGGTATAAATAATTCCCCTCACCTCAATGCCTCCGCACAAAGAAAAATTCGCACCGGTCCGCACCGGGGACATTCCACCCTGTCTCTCAAAATCCGGACCGGGGACATTCCGCGCTGTCCCTCAAAATCCGCACCGGGGACATTCCGCGCTGTCCCTTGCGGACAGTGCGGGGTGTCCCCCACGACACGCCCCCGCCTCACATAGCCCCCAAAATACTAACCACACTCGTAGCCCCAGACCCACCTAGATTCTGCGCCAGCCCCAGATGATGCCGCTTCACCTGCCGCGCACCCGCCTCGCCCCGAATCTGCTGCATCAAATCGCAAATCTGCGCCACGCCCGTCGCCCCCACTGGATGCCCCTTGCTCTTCAGCCCGCCGCTCGTATTCACCGGCCGCGCGCCATCCAGCGCCGTCGCCCCCGAATATACATAAGGACCGCCCTCGCCCTTCCCCGCAAAGCCCAACTCCTCCATCGCCAGAATCTCTGCGATCGTGAAGCAATCATGCACCTCGGCAAACTCAATATCCGCCGCTGTCATCCGCGCCATCCGGTACGCCTGCAATGCCGACACCCGCACCGCATCCAGCGACGTGATGTCCGCCTTCTGGTCCAGCGCTACATGGTCCGAAGTCTGTGCAATCCCCAGCACCCGCACCGGAATCGCCGCGAACTCCGCCGCCCGCTCCGCCGCCACCACCAGCACCGCCGCTGCTCCGTCACTGATCAACGAGCAATCATAAACCGTCAGCGGATCGGCCACCGGCTTGCCCGCCAGCGCCTGCTCCATCGTAATCACCTTGCGCAAATGCGCCTGCGGATTCTTCGCCCCATTCGAGTGGTTCTTCACCGCCACCGCAGCCATCTGCTCCCGCGTCGTCCCGTAAAGATGCATATGTCGCCGCGCGATCATCGCAAACAGCGCCGGAAACGTAGCCCCCGCCGCCACTTCGCCCACCACATCGCCCGCACCGGCCAGAATCTCCGCCACCCGGGCCGTCGATTGCGATGTCATCTTTTCAACCCCGCATACCAGCACCGCGCCGTAGATCCCCGCCGACACGCACTGCACCGCCTGATGAAACGCCGCCCCGCTCGACGCGCACGCCGCCTCAAACCGCGTCGCCGGAATCCCAGCCAAACCCAGCTCCGCCGCAATATACGGCGCCAGGTGATTCTGCCCCGTAAACGAAGGACCAGCGAAATTCCCGAGGAAAAATGCGTCTACCTTCCCCGGCGGACACTGCGCCTCGCTCAGGCATTTCTCGCAAGCCTCCACCGCCAGCGACCGCAAATCGCGATCCGCAAACGCGCCGAACGCCGTCTTCCCCGCCGCTGCTACCAGAACAGGTCTCATACATCCATTAGAATACCGCTCCCCACAAATTATCGCTTGCACGTTTACCATGGCTTTTGCGTCGAACATCTTGTAGGCGCTATGGTAAGAGTAATGAGCGAACCACTTCCCGAGTTGGCTCCGGCCGCGGCAGCACAGGCTGCGGAGCGGCAAAACCGCTTCATTGCCGACAATATGCGCCGTGTGTTCCTCATTATCTATCGCAAGGTAGGCAATGTAGCCGATGCGCAAGATCTTACCCAGGAAGCGTTTATCAAGGCGTTGCAGCATGGTGACCAGCTGAAAGACCTGGAAAAAGCGTCGCACTGGCTGTCGCGCATCGCCACGAACACCGCCATCGATTTTCTCCGCCGCCACGGCCGTATCTCCATGGTCGATATCGCCGATGTGCCCGAGACCGAACTACGCCAGCCCTCGGAATCGCCGGAACAGTCCGTACTCCGTGGCGAACATCAGGCCTATCTTGAAGACGGCCTGCGGCTGCTTTCTGACCGCGAACGCCAGGCGCTGATTATGCGCGATGTAGACGGCCTGCCTGCGGAAGAAGTGGCCCGCGAGCTGAACTGCTCCAAAGCCACTGTCCGCAGCCACATCGCCAACGCCCGTATCAAGTTCCGCAAATATCTGGAAAGGAGGAAGCCCTAAACTGTGGGGCGGGCTTTAGCCTGCGCGGGACTTTAGTCCCGCCAATCAACCAATGCGACACCCCGAAATCACACAACTAGCGCTCTACGCCCACAACGACCAATATCCATGGGCCCGCCTGACCACGCACCTCCACGTCCGCAACTGCGCCCAATGCCAGAAGGAAGTAGCCGACTTCCTCGGCGCCACCAAAACTCTAAACATCCAGGCCGAAGAGCTCCCTCCCAACCTCGACTGGGACCATCTCGCCGCCGAAATGCGCGCCAACATCAAACTGGGACTTGAAGCCGGCTCCATTGTAGATCGCCCGCACGGCGACAACGAGCCCCTCGGCTGGCGTCCCACATTCGCCCTCACCGCCGTCACGCTGGTAGTGCTCACCGGCTGGTTCCTGCATGTCCCAAAGCCAGAAGCAACAAAGCTCGCCCAGTCCAAACCTCCCCAAGTCGCGGCGGGTATCTCAATTGAAGCAACGCAGTCTGGCGTGGAATTGAAACAGGGCGGCTCGGCAATGACGCTGCGCGCCCCCGGCTCGCAACCTGTAATGTTAACCGTAAGCGCGGAAGGATCGGTCAACGCGCGCTACGTCGATTCGGAAACCGGTCAGGTGACCATAAATAATGTCTCGTTTGAGTAACAGTCTCGCGTTCGTACTCGCGGCCTGCGCCCCGTTCGCCCTCGTCGCGGACGACAAGCCGTTGATCAAAATTCAACTGCCCAAGGACTCTCCGCTCACGCTACTCTCGGCCGACCTCGGCGATTCCAAAGCCACCCCCCGCGGCGGCGCCATGGAAATCGAACTCCACACTGCGCTTTCCTTGCGCAACGGCAGTTCACATCGTGTGCGCGGCGTCACCTTACTCGTGCTGGCGCAGGAAGTCACTCCCGGCGGCAAGGGTTCTGTCAGCCTGCCCAATCTCAACGTGGCCCCCGGCGACGATTTTCTTGTCAAGGTCGACCTGCGTCTGCTGCGTCCGCTGATGCAGGGTGCTGGTCCCATGGTCCAGGTGTTGCTTGACGGCGTCCTCTTCGACGATCTCTCCTTCTTCGGTGAAAATCGCCTCAACTCCCGCCGCATGATGACCCAGTGGGAACTCGAAGCCCGCCGCGACCGCAAGCATTTCCGTCAGGTCTTGGAAGCCCGCGGCACGGAAGGCCTGCAAAAAGACATCATCGAGAGCATCACCCGCCAAGCCGAACGTCCACGTGTGGATGTCCGCATGGCCCGCAACGCTCCGGCCTCTGCCGCCGACCCCGGACGCCAAGTCCAGTTCACCTTTTTGCGCTTCCCCGATTCGCCGATTGAACCCCACGGCGGAGTAGCACGCGTAAACGGCAACGAAGCCCGTGCGCCAAGTCTGGAAGTCCTGAACCGCGGCGACCGTGCCGTAAAGTTTATGGAAATCGGCTGGATCATTCATGACCGCCAAGGCCGTGACTTCATGGCCGGCACCGTCCCTGCGGATTTGAAACTCGCTCCCGGCCAGTCCAGCCGCGTACTGGAAGGCACCACGCTGCAGTTCAACTCCAGGCCCGGCCAGCCGCTGGAAATCGAAAGCATGTTCGGCTTCGTCAAAAGTGTGGAATACGCCGATGGCACCGAGTGGATCCCAGCTCGCGCCGCCCTCGCCGATCCACGCATCGCCAAGCTTGTGCCCGTCTCACCCGAAGAACAGCGCCTCACAGAAATGTACCGCCGCAAAGGCCTGGCCGCGCTGGTCGAGGAACTCAAAAAATAAAGAATGCCGCTCCCCACTGTGATTGGGCTTTACCCTGACCGATTATCCATTGCCGACCGCAAAGCCCTGGCCGGCAAATGGTATGCCACGGAAGTCTACAATACAAAGGACATCCCCGTCCGCCGCATCGAAGCGATCGGCGCTTCACCGGCCGATTGTGCCGCCCAGCTCCGCTCGCGCGGCCTCGACCCCATGAAATTCGAGTTCCAAATCGTGACACCCGCGTTCTGATCTGCTAAGCTAGAAGTCTCGGGGCGTAGCGAAGCCTGGTATCGCGCCTGGTTCGGGACCAGGAGGCCGCAGGTTCGAATCCTGCCGCCCCGACCATCTATCTCTCCCTTTCTCATTGGATTGCGGCAGTTGAAGCCTTCGAGCTTTCATTCTCAGTTTGGCTCTTGTGCCCAGATTTGTGCCCACCCTGCGCATTCCGTGCTCGCTCGATAGCTTCTCTAATTGTGTGTGCTTGAGGGTGAACGTATCTCCGCGTGGTTGAAAAGTCGCCGTGCCCGGCAAGGTATCCAAGGGTGTACGGATCCATGAATGCCGCCCACCGCGTCAAGCAGGTGTGCCTGAAGGTGTAGATTGGAAAGTCTGTGACAGTGGCCAATTTGCACGCCTTCGGATGCTGTTTCTTCAAACTCGACTTCTCAATATGTCCGCTACGAGTCTGTGCAGGAAACACCCACTCGCCAGCTGCTACCGCGCGCCGCATTTCCAGGAGGGCGGTGGCCCGCGGCGTCATAGGAATTGTCCGTCTTGCGTTTTCTGTCTTCCCGAATGGGATATGAACCGCACCGTCCCGCACATGCTCCCAACGAAGCCGAAAACATTCTTCAGGCCGCAAGCCGCAATCAATCAGAAGCGTAGCTGTGTCGCGCAGTAAAAATGGGTCATCTGGTGGAATCGGTTGCTTTCCCCGCATGGTTGCTCGAATACCTTCAAGCGCGCGGCGATAGGACTCCAGAATGTCTTCACCCACGGCGGTTGCGGCTTCCAGGTATCGGTCTTCTTCGTCTTCACTCAGCACCCGTTCCCGGTGATTCTCGCCGGGAAGCATCTCCACTTTGGGAAGCGCTTTTTCGACCTTGCCCCACTCCACTGCCAGTTTCAGCATCCGCCGCAGGACTTCGAGTTGCCGGTTGATAGTAGATACGGCCCGTTTTGATTCACGCCGCTTCGCCACGAAGCCAGCGATCTTGTCATGGGTAATTGCATCCAGAGCACAAGTGGCCAATGGCGAATATCCGTTCAGGTTCTTCAAACCCGTTCGATAATACTCAAGGGTCTTCGGTTTGTCCTGAAACCGCGATTCAATATAAGGGGCAAAATCCCGTTCTGCAAATTCCTTCAAGGTTGGCGCCCGTACTCGATCTCGGATGCCCACTTCTCCTTTAGCGAGTGAGGTTTTGTGCGCGGCCTCGATCTGTTCAGCGTTCCGCTTGTTGGATTGCTTGGTGCTCTCCCGGACCGGTTCCCCATTCCAAGTGAATTTGTACCACCAGATTTTCCCCCGCTTGTAGACTGCCATTTGTCAGTTGTCCTTCTTCGGTTCTAAATAGTTCACCAGTTGCCTTTGCCTATCCGCCGGCAATTTTTCCAGTTCGGCTTTCAGTTCGGCTACCTTCTCCTCGAACCATGCCGGGTTTCTCTTCGGCGCAGTCGTTTGCGCCTTGTTCGTTCGTTTTTTCATCCGTCTAGGCCGCCCGCAATGACTCCGCCACATACTGAAACCGCCATGCTGTGCCGCGGCGGGTGGTGAAGCCCTGCCGGTTGAGCTCGTCAGCAATCCGCCGCGTAGTGTAGCCCGCCGCTCTCAATTCCTGAATGCGCGCCAGGATGCTCTGCTCGGCCGGCTCCGCTTCTATGTGCAGTCCGTCCGCTGCCGCGCGGTATCCGAAGGGGATCGTCCCCACACGTTCGCCGTTCGCCCGCTTGTGGTGCATGGCGTCCCGTGTCCGCTCACCGATGGCTTCCCGTTCCCATTGCGACACCGACACCATGATGTTCAGCACCAACCGGCCCGCCGCCGTGCGAGTGTCAAGCGAATCAGCCACGCTCACCAGCGACACGTTGCGGCGCTCAAAGCGTTTCAGAAGTTCGGCCAAATCCGCCACGCTGCGCGTGAGCCGGTCAAGTTTCGCGATGATCACAATGTTCACCGCGCCGCTGTCGACCATTGCGAGTAACCGCGCCATTCCTGGGCGATTCAGAGACTTTGCAGATTCACCGGCGTCAACAATGACTTCAGAGAGGTCCGCACCTTGCACCACCGCCATGGCTTGAACCTTTGCAGTTTGCGCTTCGAGCGAAACCCCGAAGTCCGCCTGCTTCTCTGTGCTCACTCTGACGTATGCGATTGCCTTCATACTTTGATTATATCTAATACCCCCTATTAGCTCAAGCTAAATATTGCTATCTACTAATACCCGGCTTAAGATGAGATCATGGCGAAAAAGAAACTTCCGCCCGAAGTGCTGGACTACTTTCGCAAACAAGGCGCGAAGGGCGGCAAGATCGGCGGCAAGATCGGCGGCAAGCGTTCCCTAGAAACGATGACGCCGGAGGAGCGTTCCGCTCGCGCGAAGAAGGCTGCCTCCGCCTCCGTTGCTGCGCGCAAAGCGAAAAGGAAAGCCGCCGAAGGGTAGCCTTTCGCCGTTTGTCATTCAACCGTCCCGTTACATGACAGGGCGGCCAGAATGCCCCGACAATCCTCCATTAACTTGCGGTAATCCGCGGTCTCAGCATTGTTCTGCTTCGAGTACCGGCCGTGTTTGGTTGTGGCTTGCCTGATCTTCTCGATGCCCTCCGCTGTTTTTGGTCCTGTGCTTAATCCGCCGTGAAGCCGGCATCGCCCATTTGCCATCGCAGGACACATGCAAGCCGTTCCTCGCTTGGTTTTCGCTTCGCATCTTGCGGCCGAGGAGAGGTCACCGGGTGGATTGCCGCTCTTCAACCATCCGCTTCGCGTTTCATGGGGTGATTCCAACATGTTCTTCATTTCCCCCCTCCCCCTGGTTCAATCATCGACCCTCCAACCGCTCCGACGATCGCTTGCCCGCCTTGGTGAACATGGACGTGCTCGACTGTCACTCTTTGTTGGCCCGCCTTTCCCTTCAACTTCTGCATCGCCTCAATCTGTTCCAGGTGCAGCCTCATTAAACGAGTCGCTCGAAGCACGTTCTTGTCAATGGCATCCATGTCCTGCTGAGGTAGTGTGGACCGAGATAGAAATGCCAGCGCAGCGTCATGGGTTGCGATCATCTGAACTGCGAGCCTTGCTTCGGTCGAGTTCTGTGGCGCCATCTCCGATATCGCCGCCATGCTCTTGATAATTTGTTCGATCTCTTTGTCGGGTTTCGGCCACACCTGGGCGCGTGCAAGCTGGCCAATAATCCGATCTACAACTTCGGCAGGCTGCGTTCCAGTGATCCTGTAGATGGTTCTTGCCCAATCGTCCAGCACCAACGTTCTTGCTTCTTCTGAATCAGCGAGTGGCAGTGCACTTGTTCCAGGTCCAGGCTTTTGACTTGCGCGTCCCAGTTTCCTATTTTCATCAGTTTGCTTCTTCATAAATTCCTTTCTGTTCATCCACGCTCAGCAGTTGCTGGTCGGCCTCGCCAGGATCTGTTAATCTCCGCTCTACCATTTGGCTGCTTCGAGGATGGGCCGAGCTATCGCGAGCCATGAACATTTGCGCCCAAATTACTTGAATGCCGGCGTACCGCTCGGGATCCGCCAGGATAACTTCCGCAGCCGCCCGGTTGCCAGCTTCATACTTCTCCATGCGGGTTCGCGTGGGGATGCGTTTAGCCATTGCGTTGCACTCCCTTCTGCTCGCCGTGCCGGATGGTTTCGGCAGTGATTTTACCCGGTTGTCCGCCGCTGCCTTGCTCTTGAAACAGCCGGTTCAGTGCCCGCGCCTGCCATTCGGCAGACGGGATGCCGAATTCAACGTCCGATAATCCACCGGTTGCACGCGGGCCATCTTCCGAAAGCAGGGCGAGTGCTGCTGTTCTTCCCGTCCGCAAAACTTCGATTGCGGTTTGAAGTCCTAACACTGCAGATTTCGGAAACTTCAAACGAAGCTTTCCGGCGTCGCATTCGACCCTTCCAACCCGCCGGACAGCCTCCAATGCCTCCAGTACGGTCATAGCTCCACCACCGTTTCTTCTTCCCCAGACTGCCGAAGGTGCCCAAGATCATCGAAGGTGCCCATGCCTTTTTGTTGGGCATCTTGGGATTCTTTGGGCATCTTCGCAGGCAGCGACCATACCCAACCGCCCTGAAAACACGATTTGTCTTTCCGGATTTTGAGGGATTCCGATGCTCGACGAAGCGTCTTTTTGGAAATTCCAGCGTTAGTCGCCCGCTTGTAGATCTCACTCGCCGAAGTCGGGTTTATGAGGACGTCCTGAAGCCACTCCTCAGCTTCGCTCAGTGCGGACGATGGTTCGGCTGCCGAAGTTTGCATGGCCTCATCAGCGGTGAGTGTAACCGGCTCTGACTCCCAAACCACCAGCGAGGTCTCAAGCGGTCCGGCACTACTTTCCACCGTTGCGCCTTCGATGCGGAAGGCTAGGCCAGTTGAGTCCGGCCCGATGTTGTTCTTCATGGGTAGGAAGAATCTTCTGGCAGGATCATCGGGATCTTTGGCTACAAGGTAGGCTGCGCGCGCTGCCGCAACGAATGCCAGCGAGCCGGTCACGCGCATCATCGCCTCTGTACCCGCTGATTTGTTCAGGTGCGAAACGCCGATGATTGCCACATCGTGGCGCGCCGCCATCTCAGATAGAGGGGCCAGCAGTGCGCGGACTTCGGCGTTTCGGTGACTGTCCACCCTGCCAAGGTACGCCGTCATGGGATCGATGAACACGACAGCCACAGTCCCCAATTCATCTAACTTTGTTGAAAGAGCCGAAAGGTCCTGCTCCAAGCTGAAAGATCTGGTTTCCCGGTCACCAGTGCCGGTATATCCGGAAATCACGCTCTCCAAGATGTGGATGCGGCCGAGCTTCGCGCCGGCCGCCTCCAGACGTGGCCTGAGGGTATCGGCGGGGTCGTCTTCTGCGGATAAGAAAACAACGTCGCCAGGTGCGCATACGCTGCGATCAACAGGCCAACGGCCGCCAGCTGTCACAATCGCGGCGATGCTTGCGGTGACTTGAGATTTCCCCAGGCCAGGATTGCCCGCAACAATGGTTACTTTGCCGCGCGCGATCCGACGGTTCCAGAGCCAATTCACTGGTTTTGCTTCGATATCGGAGATTCGACGCGTGACAATCGCACCTTTTTCAGTCAAGGAGCTTTGAATCGGATCTTTCTCCGCGTGATCGCCTTGATTCAAGATTGCCAATGCCTCGGGCAGGACCACCGGCTTCTTCATGCTGCCACCTCACCGAGGATGAAATGGGCGAGCCAGCATTGCAGTTGTTCTTCCGTCTTCCGCCCAGCATGGACAAGCGCCGAGGTGAGTTTGTAATCCCTTGCGAGTTCGCCCCGGTACAACGCCAAGAGTTCTTCTGTCCGCGCGGACTTCACCGCCGCCAACAATTTGGTAATGACTTCGCGCGCATAGTCCCTTGGAGGTGGCCCGTCCGTCCATTCGGGCAATGGCATCTCCGCCAGGGCTTCTGCAGCCAGTTGCACGAAGGCACCACACCAAAATTGCGACGCTTGAATGTCGCGCTCATCCTCCGCGCGCTTGCGGGCGTGTTCGCGGGCATCGAATGGCGAGTCGTGCCTTCCGATGATGCTGAACACCGCGCGCTTCGCTTCGACGAAGGTGCAATTTTCAATCGCCATCTCAAGTGCGAAGGCGTCGCCACCTGCGCCGCATCTGAAACAATGCCAAAGACCCTTCTCAAAATTGACGGAAAGAGTATCTTTCTTTCCGCCACACAGTGCACATTGCCCGCGCCCGCGCTTCAAGTTCCTTACGCGGAGAGAATAGTACATTTCGGACTCGCCTGCTGTCGGCGGTATGATGGAGTTGTTCATCGTCCATCTGTCCGCAGTTCCGGCCCGGCGGTTCGCACCCACCGGGCCTTCCTGCCAGCTCATTTCGCCACCGCCATGCGGTCGCCGCCGGTGGGTCGCGATTCAAGCCAAGCTGCGATGTCTGCTGACTTGTAGCGGACCGCAGCGCCGATCTTCAGGTACTTCGGACCTTGGCGCAATAATCTGAATCTTCGAATACTCGCCACTGAAAGCCCGATGATGCGGGCTACGTCATGTTCATTCAAGAGTATTTCAAGAGTAGTGTTCGCAGTTGTCATTTCGTAATCCTCGGTTGCCCCTGGTTGGGACACCCTTAGATTGCGTTACTAACCCTTGGAAGAAGTGGGATTCTCCCTGGGACAGAATGGGACAGAATGGGAAAATATCAGTCGGTGGGGATGTCGAGCAGGTTGATGCTTGGAAGCTTGAGCAAAATAGGCGCCGCCGATAGCGCGTCCGCCAGTTTCTTCAGCACGTCTTCCCTTACGTGCGCGCCGTTAAGGATTTTCTGAACGGTCTTATGGCTTGGCCCGTTGTTGCGTTCGACGTCATGTTTATTCCAGGAACGCTCGCGAAGGCGAGTAGCCAGCCATGCCGCGCGTCTCTGAAAAGATCCACCCGAAACCGAACACTCCGTTGCCGGTTCCGCCTCTTGGAAAGCGCGTTCACTTGTCGCCGGCAATTCGCCAAGCAACCGCCGAAGGTCATCTCCGACACGATGGAATGGTTCAGCGAGTTCCTTCAGTTCTTCGGCTTCATTTTCGAATGCAACAGTTAGTTGCGCACAGCTGGCCATCCAAACAGATGTGATCTCTTTCAGACACTCCGCGGCTTCGTCCTGAAACGCCGTCATCGCCTCGTTCCTTCGAAGCCCTCGGTCGATTACGCATTTCGCTTGAAGCACGGCAAGATCGTAAGACATTGCTTCTATGGCGAAGTTCAACTCTTTGCGCCGAATTTGCAATGATTCCCAATCTTGTTTTGCACATGTGTCTATCCGAGAGTTGTATTTCAGCCGGACGTGGGACTTCCAATATTTAATCTCCGACTCTTGGACAGTTAAGGGATCGTGCGAATGGTCGTAAAGCCAGGAGTAGGCATCATAAAGCTCACGCCAAGGACCGACATCGGAGGTGCCGTTATCCGTCACTACCGATGACAATACTATTTCACGCTTCCTGAGTTTACGGCAAAGAGCTGCAGATTTCGAAATTACATCTCTGATGTAAAAATCTTCTTTGCTTTCTATCAATCGCTTGCACCACCAATCTACGGCGAATCCACGAATTTGGGTCCCCGCATTGATCGCCGCTTCCGTTACCAAGTCGCGAAACTCGTCAGCAACCGCCTCACCTCCTGGGCTACCGGTGAATTGCCAGTTCCCCTCATCTCCGCATTTGATTGCGAAAAGTTTGAGTTCCGGATTCTTGGGGTCCAGATCATGTAACTTCAGAATCTTGGCTTGAAGGTCGACCCAAAACTCGGAATCGGTGACTATCATCGCTCCCTCTGCGATTCCCTAAAATGGTGTAGCCGCCCCTGGGTAGGGTGCCCAGCATTCGCCCCGTCGAGCTAGGCGGCTGATTTCATTATAAAAGAGCGGAGACGCTAGTGCCCCGGTCCGCTGGGTCAAGTTATGCGCGATGAGAGCCACAAATTACTCTGTGTGCTAACCTGAACACGACGCCACTCAAAGCCGCGAAAGAACAACAATGCGATTAATTTCGATCAGTTTCATTTCAGTCCTGTTGGTGCCATTGGTTCTGAAAGCTCAACCTCAGATCGGTGGAGGAGTTTGTCGAGATTCGACCTTCAGCGGAACCTACCATTACTTGCTGGGCGGTACCGTACTTGCAGGGAACCAATACGTTTCCTACTCTGAACTTGGAAAGATCGTTTCAGATGGATCGGGCCGTGTGTCTGGTAGCGCGCACGCGAGTATTGGGGGCGCGATCATCACATATACGATGTTTGGCGCCTATTCCGTCCAGCCCAATTGCGCGGGCAACATGGCGCTGACTGTTGGTTCGCAACTATCCAATTTTTCTTTTCAACTAGTCAATAGCGGACAAGGGGCAATCCTAGCGTTTTCGAGTACCAGTGGTGTCGCTACAGGCCAGGCATACCGTCAATCTTCTAGTAATTTTCCCGCACAGTGTGGCCTTGGCACGCTGAGTGGCGGCTACGGATACCAACTTGTTGGGACAGCCTACTTGTCTGGAAACAGCTATTATTACTCACAGGCTGGAAGCGCGACGGGAGACGGGCGTGGGAACCTAAATACAACCGGGGTGATAAACGTCAACGGGAGAGCGCTCAATTCAACCGCCCATGGCACTTACGGTTTGGGGAGTGATTGTACTGGTTCGGCGATGCTCACCGACGAATATGGCGCAACAAGCTATTTCATATCCGTGGCTCAGGACGGACAGGTCCTATTGTTTATGCAAAGTGATGCGGGATACGCATTGGCTGGTGTTGGACAACCGATATTTGTTGCCCCCTCAAAGGCCGTTGTGAATGCGGCGAGTTTTGAGCCACAGTCGCTCGCGCCAGGGGCGATTTTTTCCATTTTCGGGAGAGATTTGGCAACTGACTCCGGGACTGTTAAGGTAACAGTAGATGGTAAGGATGCACCGGTTCTTTTCAAGAACAGCACCCAAGTTAATTCTCAACTGCCATTTGATGTGTCAACGAATCGAGCTGTTAGCCTAAGCTTGACTCGTGATGGGGTTGCAAGCAACTCTTCGATCTTGTACATCAGAGATGCGGCTCCAGGGATTTTCACGTTTCCTGATAACCGCGCCGTTGTACAAAACCAGGATTATTCTGTAAATTCGCCTACCAATCCAGCCCGCTCAGGGGATATCGTTACAGTTTATTTAACTGGTGCTGGTGCCGTAAGCCCGGCCGTACCCACGGGTGGGCTTGCTCTGCCCAACCCGCTCTCACTCGTGAATTCGCCATACTCTTTTGCAATCGGCGGATTTCGCGCTGCAGTTTCTTATTTCGGCCTCACGCCTGGGTTTGTAGGCCTCTACCAAGCAAACGTCACAGTGCCGTCCATTGCACCAGGAAGCTACTCGATTGTGTCGACCGTCGCAGGTGTGGACAGCAACGGACCGCTGATCTCTATTAGGTGAAGCGGCCAAACCTCTCCACCAGCACGCTGGCGAACCACGATTCTAGCGCACGACGAGTGGTAGGGGTGCCCGTTTTTTGTCCACAATGTCCAGAGAAGCCTTATTCACCCTCAAATGCGTTGAAGTCGACCGTGTGTGCTCCCAGCGTTCGCCCCGTCGAGCTAGGCGGCCAATTTAAGTTTAGCTCTACCTGTTTTCCTGCGGGTCGTTTGATTCGAGGTCATCCAATTTCAACGCAGGGGCAGTCCCGGCTTCCCGATATGCGGCTCAAGCTTCTTCTTAAGTTGCTTCATTACGAAGCGAGCGGCCGATTGTTCGGTGCCAAACAATTGGTGGGAATTGGATGCGCTATCTTCCCAGAGCAACTTCCCATCAACATCGAAGCATCTGAGTCGAACAAGGCTTATGTTCATACCCCGACGTTCCACTGTTACATAAAGCAGAGAATCTGACCCCTGTTGGCGAACTGCTTCGAGAAGATTTGGCAAAGAAACCGAATTAAGAGTACCAGCCCGAAGCTCGCTTTCTTTCGTTGCCACTTTAACCCCAAAAATGACGAGCGTATTTTGGATTTCCTGAAATACGGCTTCGAAGAACTCCTCTGACACCCCGAATCCGGCAACCAAAACTCCCTTGTGCTTCTCGGCTCGTGGTTGTTTCGAATTATTCCCAGATTTTGAGACTGCGGCGCCGGAACGGGAATCACCCAGACATTGCAGTGGGAAGGTCACACCTTCAAAGGTCGCAGCCAATTCGGTAGCCGGGATCGGGATCGAAACAGCCTTGGCAGGGAATACTACGCCGCGGCTCTCCAGAAAATCCCGAATAATCGAAGCTCTCAAGGCGAAGTTCACGTTTTGCGGAAGATCCCCAGTATTACTTGCTGTCCACAATGGGGACAGCTTCGAAGTAACAATCCCAACAACGTTTCCCGCTGTATCTACGAGCGGGCCACCACTGCTGCCGGGTTGGACCGCCGCGGTGAATTGAAATGATCGAGTATCCTCGGAAAGCCCGATGAGGGAACTGACGTTTCCAATCGTCATATTCAGGGACTTGGCCAGAACGCCCTGCAAGGGATACCCGAAAGCAGTCACCGATTCGCCAAGCTGGACTCCAAGTCCAACGCGAAGAGAAGGGACGTTCTTAAATACGAGGGGTATTTTTAAGAGAGCAATATCATTGCCGGAATCTACTGAAATCGTGCCCGCAGCCACTTCAGTGCCTCCCACCTTCGCAATGACACTTTTGCATCCCGAAATCACATGTGCATTGGTCAAAATGTGCCCATGTACACTAGCGGCAAATCCGGTGCCACTCCCAATTACATCGTCCGCCTTCAAAGGCAATAAGATGGACACCAAAGCCACATGGAATCGAACCAGCCTCATCGTAGGGCCTCCGCAATGATTGTACCGCCAGCGAATTCACTTTGGGCGGTATGCCGAGCTCGGCACAACTAGCCCACAAGCGACTCAACTTCTAATTAAGGCTCTTCGAACGACCGCACTAGCTTGCGACTTCCTGCCAAGCCGCAGGGCTGTGAATATAATAGTATTTCAATGTATTTTCATATCGTTGTCAGGCAGTACTGCGGAGCGCCGGGCTTTTTAGACGCGATTTGGTCAAGCGGCTCGCGATTAAGCAATCACCGCGGCATGGCTTTCAACGTTCGCTCTGAAGGCAAGAAAGCGGGGTTTGCGTACCAAAATCTTCGTGACATTCGTCCGACCGATACATGCAACTGTCAAATTGAGGTCCGATAATGCCAGCGCCGCTCAGCATTCTCATTGGCCTCGGCTCGATCGCCACCGACTTTCTGAAGGAGAAGGCGAAGGTTCAGGAGTTGATCTCGAAAGGGCCAGTCAAGAAGGCTATCGATTCTACCTGCGACCGCTTCGGTTCGCGCGTTGGCCGGTTAAGAGAGACTTTGGAGCAGTGGGTCAGTCGCTTTGCGCGTTGTATCCAAGCGGAACTGACGAGCGTCGCTGGTCAGAGGGCGTGCTCGCAAGGAAGAAGAGTCTTGGACTATAAGGCATGATTGTGTCGAAGCCAGATGTTCTTCTACGCTCCTTGCTAGCCTTGCCGAGAGAGACGGAATGGGTGGAGTTCAAGGTAAACGACCATGAGCCAGAGGAGATTGGGGAGTATATCTCGGCACTCTCAAATTCCGCCGCCCTGCACGATGAAAAGGCGGCCTACATTGCTTGGGGCGTCGAAGACGCAACCCACACTGTTGTTGGAACTTCCTTCAAGCCTCGTTCTCAAAAGATCGGCAACGAAGACCTTGAACCCTGGTTAAGCAGACAGTTGCACCCCGGCGTGCATTTCACAATCCACGAGTTTGCCGTTGGGCCAAGAAACATCGTAATCTTTGAGATCCAGCCCTGCGCCCACACGCCTGTCCGCTGGAAAGACCACGCATATATTCGAGTTGGCAGCTACAAGAAGAAGCTTCGTGACTATCCAGAGAAGGAACGTGCGCTTTGGACGCGAATTTCGAAGACTACTTTTGAGGAGGAACTCGCCGCTTGTGATGTGACCGGCGAAGAAGTTCTGGCCCGATTGGATTACCCATCATTTTTCGAAATGTTAGGGCAGCCAGTGGCGTCAACGCGGCCAGCAATTCTGGAGCGGCTGCAAAAAGAATTAATGATCCGGACGGTTGGAGCGGACCGGTGGGATGTGACGAAGCTTGGCGCTCTCCTTCTTGCCAGGAAATTGGCCGATTTTGAGGCTCTGGCGCGCAAGGCCATTCGGGTGATCGTTTACAAGGGCAAGGACAGAACAGAAACAATCAAGGAGCAGGTTGGCGCTCGAGGGTATGCGGTCGGATTTGAAGGACTAATTGGGTACATCAACGACCAGTTGCCAAGCAGCGAAGAGATCGGAAAGGCCTTGAGGCGTGAAGCGCGCGTGTACCCGGAACTTGCGGTTCGCGAACTTGTGGCCAATGCGATCATCCATCAGGATCTGTCGTTGCGGGGGGTCAGTCCGACCGTGGAGATATTCACCGACCGGATCGAAATCACGAACCCCGGTAAGCCGCTGATAGATACCCTCCGGTTCATTGATGAGCCTCCGCGCTCCCGCAATGAAGCCTTGGCCTCGTTCATGAGGCGGGTCAACATTTGCGAGGAGCGGGGAAGCGGCATCGACAAGGTCATTTTCCAGGTAGAGTTCTATCAGTTGCCGGCTCCTGAGTTTCGTGTCACAGAGCACCACACCATCGCCATTTTGTACGCACCACGGCAATTGCGAGGGATGGATCGAAGTGACCGGATTCGGGCATGTTACCAGCACGCCGCACTGCAATACGTGTCGGGTCAAGCGATGACCAATGCCTCTCTGCGAAAACGTCTCGGGATCGAGGAGAAGAACTATGCCATAGCTTCAAGGGTAATCGCCGATGCGATTGCGGAGGGACTGGTCAAGCCGAAGGATGCGGCCAGCACCTCGAAGAAGCACGCCAGCTACGTGCCCTTCTGGGCCTGAGCTTATGTGACCGTCATGTGATAAAACAAGGTTGAACGGAAACGAATTGTGGTAACTCGATGAATCAAAAAGTTTGTTTTCAACAACTTTACAAGAACCGCGGGATGGTTTCTTATGTGATTGGGGAGCTGGAAACGCTCCTGAAGACGACGCGTAGCGGGGGGAAATCAAAATGGCAAATCTGAAGCCTTGGTATAAGGTCGTTACACCGCGAGAGGACCTGCGCGAATCAAAACCGCTCGATGCTTCCGAGTTCGCGGTTCATCACGCCTCACCACCGCAACGCGTGAGCGCATCGAAGGCGAAATGCTGCTGCCGCAATCCACGCTCAAGCAGCTGAACAAGATGTAGGCCCAATCTACGCAGATCGCATATTTGCCCAGCCTTAGCATGATTACGGCAAGCCGTCCTTCGGCCGCGGGGGCTCTAGATGCACCCAAGCTAAGTACCCATCTCGGATGGCCTGTACGTTTTTGCTGTAACAGTCTGGAGGAGAGGGGCTGTCGGGTTCGGGCAGAAGGGAATCTATGCCGCAAAAGTTCGAAATGCGTCCACGATGGGGAGTCCGAGTTAATTTACGTGATCCTGCTCGCGCCCAGGCACGCTTTCGCTGTGCCAGATTTTGTGCCCACTCCCTGCATAGAAGCGTTCTCCATGGTTGATAGCGAACAGATTAGTGCGTGCTCCAAGTGATTGAATAATAACAATGATTGGCAACAGTGAGAAAAGGCTGCAAATGCTTCTAACTTGTTCATTTTATGTGAGGTCCTGGTTCGGGACCAGGAGGCCGCAGGTTCGAATCCTGCCGCCCCGACCATTCCCTTCTATCCTTTGCATTCATCGTTCCTGCAAATGCCACTATCGTGGAAAGCTGTGCCGAATGAGCGATGGTAAATAATTAACCCGATTCGTTATCGGAAAGCATGACTCGATAACGATGGCAAGTGCCTGATCTGACTCTGCCACTCCTCCGAATCGGAGCTCGCCCAGACAATGGTCAGGATTTCAACAATCGTTTTCAGCCCCTGCGGTCTCTAAACCCAAATAGAGCAGTCGATGGCAAATTCGGATGGGTGGCGAGACTGCGCAAACTGGGGACTGCCTACATGATTCCGGCGTCTTTTGCCGGAATCATGCGGGCTGTCCCCGGT
>CAIRSA010000295.1 GCA_903881085.1 uncultured Acidobacteriia bacterium | reverse complement strand
TACAGACCCTTGTGCTCGAAGAAGATTACCGGGTCGTTATCCCGGATCGACGATTTGATCAGACCCTTGGCGTCGTAAGCCGTGGCCGGCGCCACAACTTTCAGCCCGGGCGTGTGGACAAACCACATCTCGGGGTTCTGCGAATGGAACGGACCGCCATGGATACCGCCGCCGCTTGGAGCGCGCACCACAATCGGCACCGATGCGCCCCAACGGTAACGCGTCTTCGCGGCGAAATTCACAATCTGGTCGAAGCCGCACGAAATGAAGTCGGAAAACTGCATCTCGGCCACCGGTCGCAGCCCCATCAGGACCGCGCCGATCGCCGCGCCGACAATTGCCGACTCGGAAATCGGGGTATCGACAACGCGCTCGCTGCCAAATTGATCGAGCAGCCCGGCCGTCACCTTAAACGCTCCGCCAAACACGCCGATATCTTCGCCGATCAGGAACACGTCGGGGTCGCGCTCCATCTCTTCCTTCAGACCCTCGCTGTGAAATTCGATCCAGGACGGAAATGGACCAAGAACACGTTGAAACCCTACCACATGTTCGACCTGCGGCAGTTGGCGAAGCCGTTCTCGCATTCGGAGTCGGAATCTATCACTAGTTAGGGTTGGTGAGAAGGGTTCTCTGCTCGAGGGGGAGTTCGAGCAGGATCCTCGGATCGCCGGACTCCTTGAAGCGTGCCATCACGCTCGCGAATTGGTGGATTGGGATGTACTCAGGGTCCGTTCGGCTGATTTGGTCCAGGGCTCTAGCGAGTCCCCGCAATACGTGTATTGGATTGGATTCGACTTCTCCAGCAAGAGATTGAAGACAAACCCATATCGCGGCCCTGAAGAGGGGGTTCCAATATTCATTCACGGTTCCATTAGACAGCAATATCAGAGTCAGAGCTGCGTCGTCCTCTGAACGAACTGATTTGACCGCATCTACAATCGCATCCCGAACCCTACTTATGAAGAGTTCCCCTATGGTTCGGTCGACGGCTTCTTTGTCTTCTGAAACCTCCTTGAGTTGGAAAAGTTTGACCGATTCATCTGCACTTCCAATGACGTCTCCGTTCAAGAGCTTCTCGATGCTAAGAGAAGCGATTACCTTGGCGTCGTACGGAAAAGAAATTCGTGCCTCTTCCAGGACTGAAATTGCTTCAATTCGCCTTCCTGTTCTCGACAGAGCTTTCGCAAGGTCCAATTGCGTCTCGGATGTCCTCCCAATTTCATCGGGAATGGCCAGAAGCAGTGGTAGTGCATCCTCTGGACGGTTTACCTTCAATAGTAAGTTGGCGATTCTCGAAATGTGTTCGGTTGTATCTATCCCCAGCGACCGTGCTATTTCGTAGGTAACAAGGGCCTCCATATTCCGATCAAAAATTGCAAGCAGCCTGCCGAGATTTAACAGAATTGTAACATCGACAAGCGAATGGCCCTTAAGTTGTTCAATAGATGCACTAAACTTCGCTTTTTGATTGCATACTCCGTACAAAAATGAGAGAACCGTCAAGATATAAGGACTGCCTGGGACTCTTGCGGCTTCCCGCTCGAGCTTTGTGATCGCCTCTTTGCCTCTACCAACGCAATAGAGTGCAAATCCGTAAGGTAGCCAGTTTTCTGCTCGTTCTGCCAACACGGCAACTTCCGTTGCCGCATCCCTGAATTCAGATCCCAATTTCTGCCGGGGCGCATTAAGTAGGCGCTTGAATCCTTCCACGGACAATTTTTCCAGATGGCTGTTACGGCTTCTTTCGTATTCACGAATCGCAGCTTGAAAGTAGGCCTTTGACCATTCGGGCAACTCCAACTGAACTCGCTCCTCCAACTCACTTCTTGAAAACCAGCAGCGCAAGAGTTCAACCAGCAAGGGCAATGGTGCTTCCGAATGACTCTTTGCTTCCACGCAAATCCGCATAAGAGGCTCAGCCAATTCGTAATAGGCCTCCCGGCCGATTCGCTCTACCCGGACAAATCTCGCTTCCAACAATTGTTTGAGCTGAGACGAGACGATTTGATGGGTGAAGTGGCATTCCATGGCAATCGACTTCACAGTTGCTGGAATTCTGTTCCGGCACAGGAAGTCAACAAGTTTCCTCTGCTGAGGGGAAAGCTCCCGCATCTTTGATTGGTAATACGGGGTGAGAGCATCGATTGTCTTCCAAAGCAGGGCCAATAGATCTTGCCGCGAATCTTCTTCGAGAAAATCGTAGAAGATCAGTAGCACTCGGTGGTTCCCCTGCGCCAAGTGCTGTACTGCTCTCACACGGGCACGGCCGGCGGGGCTTCCGATGAATCGATATAATTCGTCCTTGCCCTGCGCTTTGGCCAGCGCCTGAAGCATGTGGATCCCTTCATCGTCTGATAGCCCCTTCAGATGATGAAGTTCAAAGAAGCCATAAAATGGCGAAGCTTGGCGATGTATCTCCTCTGACAATGCGGTTGCCGTGGCCATGATTGACCAATAACCAGTGTTTTGAATAAGTGCGCGCCATTTTTTTTGGCCTGCATCGCCGATGTTGCGAAGAATGGAGTCGAGATTCTCCACTAAGAGCAACAACGTCTTTCCTTGGATTCGCTCCCCAAGTATCTCTGATGCCAGGGCCTCGGCATTGGGTTGCCGGATTTCCTTCGTATTTACGCCAAGTGAGACTAGAATATTTAGCAGCAGGTCCAAATAAGAGGCAATCCCCCAATCATCCTCCGCCAACCACGCAATTTCTAACTTTCCGTTCAATTCTGGCCTGCTTCGAAGCCTGTGGTACACCAATGCCACTAAATGCGACTTGCCAATTCCTCTGGACCCGACCAGCAGGACGTGATGCCTCGATTCACCCTTTGCACCAGCATCAAAAATGGACACTAGCCGATTTGCAAGATCCTCACGCTGGACAAAAGTCCTCTCCAGCAAATCGGCCGGCATGGTCGATGGATTGAATCGTGAATGGACGACGGCCAGTGTCTCCGTCATCCCCTCTCCACCTTCCACCAACGGCGAACAATCTCGTAGCGGAACGACCAGCGACCATCTGTTGTCCGCTGCAAGTAATGGTCTTTGCTGAGAAGATGGATCACTTCTCTTGCGGCCTCATCGCTCGGATCATGAAGGCGATATCGCAATACATTCGACAGCTTCGAAAAGGGCTCTGGTTCGCCAGCCACGCATAGATGGTCAAGAATGGCGAGCGCCAAGGGTTCTTCATCCTTGGAATAGTAAGTTCGAATTCTTTCACGGTAGTAGCGAAAATTGGCTGGATCATTAGGATCGGCCAGCATCTCTGCCAAATAGGTCTCGATGACCTCTCCCGTAATTGTAGGGCGGCCAGTCGCAAGTTGTGCGATGAGCGAGTGGATATAGTAGGGAACGTGTCCGGCCGCCCGGCTGATCTGTTCGGCATAAAGTGCCCGGGAATTTCCACAATGCAAGTCTTCCCCATCCAAGAGAAGTTCAGCCAGATTTGATCCATCGGCAAGGCTAAGCGGTGGCACCTCAACCGTTCGCATATCGTTCGTTGGGGCGTTTGCGTACCCTTCGTCACGTAGCCCCCTGATTACTTGATGCAAACCTATAGACCCGGTAAACACCATGCGAATTGAGGATTGTTGCTGGCGGATTTCTCTCAAAACGTCGAGAAACTCCATCGCTGCCGCCTCTCCTCCTGAAGCTTTCAGGTTATGGACGAACAGCGGTAGCTCATCCCAGAAGAAAACGACAATTGTAGAAACTTGGCTGCAAATGTCGTCTATGAGAGCATGGAGGAGTTTCTTCCAATGTTGTGTTCCCTTTGGGATTTCAACCGGGCCGAGTTTTGCTCCGCCCAAGTTTCCCAAGAGGCTCAGAAATTGCGTCAAGTGCCGTTGCTTTGAGGAAAGGTGCGCTTCTAAATCTTTGTAAAGCTCTTCAATGAGCTCTTGGGGAGTTCGCAGGCCTTCCAAATCTCGCATAATACAAAGGGGACGACCTGACTGAAAATCAGGGGCCTCCTCCTTCATCTTCCGAATAACTGTCGTTTTGCCGATTCTTCTTTCAGAAGTAAGGACTAAGCTTTGTTTTTCAAGGGCTTGCCAAAGCTGGCGAACCAGTTGATCGCGACCGATCGTTTCATTGAGGCCAATTGTGCCGCCAGGATTTGCCTTCATACGATGATTTCATTGTACGATGAAATCATCGTACGTTAAAATCGTCGTACATTTCTAATACCTATACAGCCAGCGCGCCTTCTCAACCACCTTCGTGGCATTCGGCAAAAACGCCTCCTCCAACGGAGGGCTATACGGAACCGGCGTATCCGGCGCGGTGATGCGTACAACCGGGCCGTCCAGATACTCGAACGCCTTTTCCGTAATGCGGGCCGCGAGCTCGCCGGCCAGGCCGCCGGTCATGGTGGCCTCGTGCAGCAGGATCACCTTGGAGGTCTTGCGAACGCTGGCGAGCACGGTCTCTTCATCCAGCGGCAGCAACGTGCGCAGGTCGACGATCTCCACCGAAATTCCCTCTTCGGCCAACTTCTCCGCAGCCTCGGCAGCAACATAAACCATCGCCCCATAAGTGACGATAGTAAGATCGCGGCCTTCTCGATAGACCTTCGCCTTGCCGATCGGCACCGTGTAGTCGCCCTCGGGGAGATCTTCCTTAATGCGGCGGTACAGACCCTTGTGCTCGAAGAAGATTACCGGGTCGTTATCCCGGATCGACGATTTAATCAGACCCTTGGCGTCGTAAGCCGTGGCAGGTGCCACAACCTTCAGCCCGGGCGTGTGGACGAACCACATCTCGGGATTCTGCGAATGGAATGGCCCGCCATGGATACCGCCGCCGCTAGGCGCGCGCACCACAATCGGCACCGATGCGCCCCAGCGGTAGCGCGTCTTCGCGGCGAAATTCACAATCTGGTCGAAGCCGCAGGAAATGAAGTCGGAAAACTGCATCTCCGCCACCGGCCGCAGCCCCATCAGGCCCGCGCCGATCGCCGCGCCTACAATTGCCGACTCCGAAATCGGTGTATCGACAACGCGCTCGCTGCCGAATTGATCGAGCAGCCCGGCCGTCACCTTAAACGCGCCGCCAAACACACCGATGTCTTCGCCGATTAGGAACACGTCGGGGTCGCGCTCCATCTCTTCCTTCAGACCCTCGCGGATCGCTTCCAGGTAAGTGGTGCTCATGCGCTAGTCTCCGTACACTCCGTCCATTAATTCGGAAGCATCGGGATACGGGCTGTTCTCGGCCCATTCAATCGCGGCGTCCACTTCATTCTTGATCTCAGTAAAGGTGCGGGCAATCTCCTGCTCCGATGACCAGCCGTTCGAGATCATTTTCTGGCTCAGGCGATTGATGGGATCCTTGGCTTCCCACTCGCTCCATTTGTGACTGGGCACGTAGTCGGCCGAATCGTGCGCGGCGTGGCCGGTCATGCGGAAGGTCTTGCACTCCACAAGGTAAGGCCCTTTGCCGGAGCGCGCATAGTCTGCCGCACGCTGGGTGGCCTGAAACACGGCGAACACGTCGTTGCCATCCACTATTTCGCCCGGCATGTTGTAGCCAGGGGCGCGGTCTGCCACATTGGCGCAAGCCATCTGGCGCTCCACCGGGGTGGAGTAGGCGTACTGATTGTTATTGCACAGGAAAACCACCGGCAACTTCATGACGCTGGCCATGTTCAGGCCCTCATGCCAATCGCCGCGACTGGTTGCCCCGTCACCGACAAAATTGAAGGCGATGTTGCTGGAGCCCTTGTAGCGCAAAGCAAAAGCCGCACCTACCGCAACCGGCACGCTGGCGGCCATGGCGCTGATGATGGCCACGATGCGCAGCTTCATATCGCCCATGTGCATGTTGCCGTCGCGGCCGCGCGTCAACCCGCCAACGCGGCCCATGTACTGCGCAAAAACCTGCTTCGGCTGCACGCCGCGAATAAAATAAAGGCCCATGTCGCGATGACAGGGAAAGAGCACGTCCAGCGGATCAGCCACCAGTCCGGCGCCAACACAAATGGCCTCCTGACCGCGCCCAACGTAAACACCGCCAAGGATTTTCCCTTGACGGTATAACTTCCGCTCGATGCGGTCTTCTACCTCGCGCATCAATTGCATGTAATACAGAAACCGGTACGCAAGGCCGGCTTCAGAGTTCTGGACGGAGTTTTCCCCCGCCAGAACAGTTGCGATGTTCGGGACCATGCTTGCTGCTGCCACTTGGCTCACTCCAAAGGGACAAGTATACGCTATTTTGGGGTTCCCGGGCTAAGCCATTACGCCACGAAAATTCCCTACATCCAGCTTGTAGCCGGGGAATACGCCCGCTAACTTATGGTTACCCAAATGTTTGGCCACCATTTCTCCCAGCACGTCGCGGAAGTCGGTGGTCACGGCCAGGTCGCGGCCTTCGAACAGTTGCTCCGATTCAAGCCCTGGCCATTTGCCCAGCGCTTTGCCGCCCTGGATGCCGCCGCCCATCACGAACATCACGTTGGCGTGGCCGTGGTCAGTCCCGCGCGTGCCGTTCTCTTTCGCCGTGCGGCCGAACTCGCTCATAGTGACCAGCGCCACGTCGTTCATGCGGTCGCCCAGATCCTGATGGAAGGCCGCCAGCGCTGCGCCGAATTCACGCAGCAGATTGGCCAGCAGCGGAGTCTGGTTGAAGTGCGTGTCCCACCCGCCGGAATCGGCAAACGCGACTTCAATGCCAACGTCGGCCTTGATCAACCGCGCGATCTGCTGCATGCTCTGGCCGAAGCGGCCCTGCGGATAGACGGCGCCGTTCGAAGGCGGGGTGTTCTGTTCCTGGATCGACTTCAGAATCTTCACCGCTTCAAAGGTCTCCTTGCCGGTGCCATGCAGCACCGTATCGGATGACTTGTCGTACATGGCCTCGAAGGCCGTTGACGACATGGCATCGCGCACCCTGAAATCGGCGATGGTGTTCACGGCCACGGCCGCGCTCTTGCCGCGCATGGTGCGAGGCAGGCTGGGCCCGAGCGATACGGCGCGCATCGGATTCGGCTTGCCCGGTTCGGCCACAAGCGCGCGATTCAACCAGCCGTCGTTGGTGCTCTTGTTGCCCGGCGTGCCGGATTCCATGTAGTCCTGGGCATCGAAGTGGGACCGCGTGGTATCGGGCGAGCCCGTCGCATGAATGAACGACAGCGCCTTGGCCTCCCACAGCGGTTTCAACGGCGACAACGCCGGATGCAAGCCGAAGAAGCCGTTCAGGTCGATCGCGGAGTTGTCGTTCTTCTTCGAAGGGTCGCCGATGGCCAGCGTGGGGCGAAGTTCCGCATACCGCTTCTCGCCGAACGGCGCCACCATGTTCAAGCCATCGGCCGCGCCGCGCTGGAACACCGCCACCAGAATCTTCTTTTTGTTGCCTCCCGCCGCGCCTGCCCAAGCAGTGCGGGAAAGCCATGCCGGCGCTGTGCCCACACCAAACATGGCGAGGGCGGAATCTTTCATAAAGGCTCTACGTGTGCTCATGGCTTATCTCCTTTGAAATTCGGGGCTTCCTAAAACCAGGCCGGCGATCTTCGCCGGTTCCTTCTCCGTGGCCAGCGCCGCGCGGGTGGCGGGCGAAGATTCGTGGAACAGCAACTCCTTCGCGATGACATCCGCTACGGCTGCCTTGGTGAACATGGAGGTGTCCACCTTCAAGCCCGGCACTCTGTTCATCGCCAGCGTCAGTGCGAAGTTCATGCGCGCCAGCAGCGCTGCGCTGTTGGTCCATTCATCGTTGGCGCTGGAATAGCCGGTCGGCTCGATCTTGCGGTAGAGCGGTTGGCCCAACTGCTGTAGTTGCTGCACCAGGGCGAACGGCGCAAACACTTCGGCATTGGTAGCGCGAACCGCGCTGACCACCATTTCAAGCGGCGACTTCATCTTCGCGTTCATCGCGCCTTCGCTCCAGAACTCTTTCGATTCGAGCATGGTGCGCATCATCGCTTTCAGGTCGCCGTCGGTGGTGGTGTAGGTCTTGGCCATGCGGTCGATCAGCTCTTTCGGCGGATTGTCGCTCACAAAGCGCATGGCCAGTTTCTTGGAAAGGAAGCGGGCGGTGGAGGGGTGATGCAGCACGATGTCGAGCACCTTCAAGCCATCCTCTTTACCACCGCCGGCAGCGATCTTCACGCCGAGTACGGTCTTTTCGCCCTTATCGTGGAAGCGTTCGTTGAACTGAAAGCCCGATCCCTGGCGTGGCTGGGCGATGGTCCAGCCGGTGAAGCAGCGCGCAACGTCAATGATGTCCTTCTGCGTGTAGCCGCCGTCCACGCCCAGCGTGTGCAGTTCCAAAAGCTCGCGCGCGTAGTTTTCGTTGAGTCCACGTTTCTGCCGCCCGAAGCTGGGGGCGTCGTTGGATACGGACTGCCAGTTATCGAGATAGAACAGCATGGCTGGATGCTCGGCCGTGGCCTGCAGCATGTCCTTGAATTTGCCCAGCACGTGCGGCCGGATGGCGTCGCGCTCGTAGCTCGTCACCAGAATGCGGTCCTGCCCCTTTTCCAGGAACACGTTGAAGTGGTTGTACCAGAAGTCCACCAGCAGCTCTTCCAGTTGGTGCGTGCTTTCAATGGCGCGCAGGAGCTTGGCCTCCATCAGGTCGTTGATGATGATCTGTTGCGGCTGCGTGGCCACCGTCACCTTTCGGCGTACTTCGGGATCGGCCGACATCATGGCCATCTGGCGCATGGGCGGCGGCATCGCTTCCATTACATTGGCCAACTTCTCTTCCGGCATGGCAGCGAGCAGCTTGCCTTTTTCCGCCGGTGAGGCAGAGCGGAAGGCGGTCAATTCCTCTGCGCTCAGCACCTGATCCATCGGCTTGGGCCTGGGCGCGTCTTCGCCGTTCATGCGGGCGCGAAAGCGCTTGGCGATGCGCTCCAGGCGGGCTTTCAGCACAGGATCTGAAGAAACCATCCCCATACCCATCATTCCCATGCCGTTGCCATTGCCGCGGACGTAAGCCTGAATGGTGTTCTGATCAGGATAGTGCTGCACCATCTCTACGGGCGTCATGCGCAGCGAATCGAGCAGTTTCAGACTGGCTTCGAGTTTCGGATTTTCCGGGATCGATTTTGGATCGAGCTGCATGTCGATCCACTTCTTCACGCCCAGCTTGCGCACCTCTTCGATGTCGCCCGCGCGTGGGCCGTAGGTCAGCCGCGTCAAAGCGTGGATCGCTTCCGAATCCTTGGGTATTCTCTTTTGAAAGGGGTTGCTCACTGCGCCGATTACAAGCGCGGGAATCAATAGACAAACAAAAACGTGATTTCGCATCGGGCACTCCTGGGATGAGTAAACTATACATCAAAACCCGGATAATAGGTTAAAGTCTCATGCGCATCATCATTTTGTTGATAGTCGCGGCGCTCGCTCAAGCAGCGGATGCGCCCTTCCAGCCCATTGCGTTTCTGATGGGTGAATGGATCGGCGAAGGCGGTGGAAAGCCGGGCGATGCCAACGGATCATTTTCCTTTGCGCTCGACCTCGACAAGAAAATTGCAGTGCGCAAGAATCACGCCGATCTGCAGAACGGCGTTCATGACGACCTGATGATTGCGTATCCCGATCCCGCCGGAAAAGGTCTGCGGGCGATCTACTTCGATAACGAGGGCCACGTTATCAACTACATGGTGGAGCCGATCGAGGGCGGCGTGCAGTTCATGAGCGAAGCGTCAAAGACGATGCCACGCTTCCGTCTCACCTACAAAAAAACCGGCGAAAAGACGGTCTCGATTCAGTTCGAAATCGCGCCCCCAGGCAAGCCCGATAGTTTTGCACCCTACATCACTGCCGGCGCGCGGCGGAAGTGAGAAGGTCAGCATGAGTTGCTTCCAATACCGGCATTCCGTTACCACATCTCGGAGTAGCCTCAATGGAGTTTTTCTATGGTGGACTGGTCCTGCTGGTTAACCGGCGAGCGGGGAATTCGTCGAGCCTCGCCCGAACAGATCACCGAAGCGACCCGCCGCCCCCTTGAATGGAACATAAGCAGGAGATCTCAGCTACTACTACTGCTGCAGCTTGATCCGCTGCTGCAACTACTGCCGCTGCTACTACTGCAACTGGAACCAGACCACGAAGAACTGCTTGCTCCGCTATCGCTGGATCCCGAATTCCACCGGTTGTCCGAAGAGGAGGAATTCAGGCATGGATCTGTCTGTGAAAAATCCCCTGAACTGCCTAAAGAACAATCAGTCGATCCGTCTGCGGAGCTTGAATCCATGAAACTGGTGAAGTCATGCGCGTCATCGTAGTGCGAATCCAACTGATAAATCGGCTCATCCTCGAAAACCGAGGCTCTGCGTGCTGCCGCCCGTTGATTACGCGCCTTCCGCTTCGGTAAAACCTGCTTGAACTTAGGAACGGCCCAAATATCCGCCGGCGGCTCCGCGTTGAATTCCGCCGTGTAAAGTTCCAATGTAGCCAGGTATTGATCGTTGAAAAGCAGCGTCTGGTCAGCAAGTGGAATCAACTCTGGCGTATGGTCGAACTCATGACAGATGACCTCCTGGCAAAATGCCCGATAGGCTTTGCTAAAAAGCAGATGTTCATGCCACACCTGATCGATAACCTTCGATGGCGTAACAGGTGAAGTGCTGATCACGCCCAGGTACACGAACTTCTTATACTCAAAAATCGCACGCAGCGCAAAGTCCGTTGGCCAATTCAGCTTGCGCGAAAGCTTGCCGGCAAAGGCGCGCGTGGAAGCATCTGCCGATCCGAACATCCCTGCCACCAAATCGAATAAGCCGACTGGTACAAGATGATCGAAGCGGTAATGCTTCAAACTTCTCCACAAGTCTTTCTTGCTTCTTTTCTCAGATATAGTCATAAGCCCTGCCAGTGTGCCGACCTTAGAAACTATATCGCAAACCAAACAACAAGTATGAATTCCGGAAGTACTGCCCCAGAAAATCCGACTCCTCGCCGTCAATAACCGCAACCCCCGCCGTGGCGCGCCAGTGCTGGCCGAAGGCCTGCGAATAGATGAACTTGGCATAGACACCCGCGCCATTCTGGCGGATCGCTGTTTCGAACGCCAGGCTGCGGTTAGCGTCAATCGTGTATCCGGCGCGCCCAAGAAATGCCCGCGACAGTCCGCGATCCGGTGCAAAGTTTAGAATGTTGCGATGGTTTGTCACCACCTCGCCTGCGTAGCCGCCGGTGAACGACCACTCGCCCTGCTGCCGTTCCAGTTGCAGCACGTAGAGCAGGTATTCATCGGACTGCCGCGTTGTCGATGTGAAGTAGCCCGCTTCGCCTTTGATGGTGACATTGGAAAGTGGCACCGCGAAGTCGCCGCCGTACATGCGCATTTGCGGATAGTAGCGCACAGGATTCAAAGTAGGCTCGTACAACGGCAAATGACTTCGGCCATCGTAGAAACTCAGTGAGTATTCAGCCGCCCCGGTATGATTCCAGCGCACGCCAAACTGCGAACCGCCGGGATACCGTGCGCCGCCATCGGAAATCGGAAGCCCGGCCGGCAGCACCACCCAGCGCTGCTGGAGCAGAGGCGTGCGGCTCGGAGTGAACACGGGCACCCACACCAACTCCAGTGTGTCGCCCTGATTGCCGATAACCATCCGCACGCCAGTTACAGCCAGAAAATCGGTCTGCACTACGTTCAAAAAATCCTGCGGCGCAAAGCGGTCGGTTGGGTTGAGGATGTCGGCCTTGCCCCAGCGAATGTACTGCTTGCCGGCTTCGATCGAGACAGGGCCATTGCTGTAGGTCAGGCTCAGTCGGCGGACTGCGGCGGCGGCGCGCTTGGTTTGGCGGTCAGCCCAACTGAAATCCAATTCGCGCTCCACCTGGCGGTGTGTATCGGCGCGGAAATCAAAGCCGCTGGTGAGCTGTAGGTGGGGCGAGAATCTGTAGAAGGCTTCATAACGGAGCTGCGCTTCCGAAACAACGGGCCCACTGTCGGAAGGGGCCGCCTGCGGATAGGAGAAGGTGGAGATGTCCAGGTAGCCGCGCTGGTTAAAGCTCTGTCCGAAGGCGCAACTGGTGAGCAGAATGGACAGGCGAATCGCCTGTCCTACCCCAGTGCGGCAGCGTGTTCGCAAGGGTGGGGCGGGCGATTCGCCTGCCCTATGTTCGCGCGCCGTCATTGCTCGCGCCTCAGCGCCTGCACCGTGAAATTCTCTTCTTTCACCGGCGCGTTAAAGGCCAGCTTTTCCAGCTTCAAGATCGTCGTGCTTTTACGTTTCAAATCGTGCATCTCAAGCACGCGCGCGGTCCAGATGCCCTGCACCTGTTCAATGTTTTTATAAAACAACCGGCGGATCAATTGATCCTGCGTGAATGATTCCAGCTGCGCCACCACATAGTTATCCTTGCGCACCCACAGCAGATTCGATGTGTACTGCGAAGCCCTCGATTGCTTGGGCCGCGATTCAATCTTCCAGCACGGCGCGCCATCCACCGCCGCCTCGCCCATCATCTTCCAGTCGAACTGCTCCACTTCGCGCTCTTCCAGATCTTCGAAGCTGAAGTCGGTGCCAAAGAACCGCGTCTTGCGGTCCTGCAGCGCCACGCGGCGATCGCGACCGATTGAGGGAATCCACATCCATTGATCCGATGCGCGATCGGGATGATTCACCACCAGCAGCCCCACGCCCTTCACCTCGGCCGGCGCCGTAAAGCGGATCATCAGCTTGCTGGTTCCCCATGAACCGGAGCGCTCCGTGGCCCAACTCTTCTCGGTTGTTTTACCGCTGGCGTCGATCACCTGCAGCACGCCCTGATACTTTTGCGACTTCACATTCTGCCGCTTTTGCGATTCAGCCACAATCTGTTTGGCATCCTGCGCCAAGGAAATCACGGAAAGTTGAAGGAGCAACAAGAAAGTTCGCATCATCTTCTACTATTATCGTCAGTGACATGCATATCCTGTATATCGAATCGTTCCCCGTGCGCCTGCCGCGTGATCTTGACTCCGCACGTGGCACCGCGGGTTCGCCGACGCCGCTCACTGGAAGTGGCGATTACCGCTGGTCCACCGCGTATCCAGTGATCTATTCGATCCACATCGAAACCGCGCTGGTGAAGGTGACTCTCGATTCAGGGCTCGTCGGCTGGGGCGAAGCTCAGGCCCCCGTTGCGCCCGAAGTAGCGTGCGCGGTCATCGACCGCATCCTCGCCCCGATGCTGGTTGGCCAGGAGTTCACCTCGCCCCAGGAACTGTGGCAAACAATGTACGACACGATGCGCGTGCGCGGGCAGACCGGCGGCTTCATGCTCGATGCGATCAGCGGCTTGGATATCGCATTCTGGGACCTGGCTGGAAAGCTGGCTGGAAAACCGATCTGCGAACTATTGTCGAAGACCCCGAAAGCGCTGGTCCCGGCGTATCTGAGCGGAGTTCCCAACGTTGACTACGCCCGGCGCTATCGCGATGAGGGCTTTTCGCAATGCAAGCTCTATTACGATACGGACTGGAACGCGCTGCTCCATCTAATGGATGAGTTGCCGGAATGGCGAGTGGCCGTCGATGGCTTGTGGCACATGGATCCGGCGCAAGCGCCCTCGCTCGACGAACGCAACGCCCTATGGCTGGAAGCGCCGCTGCTGCCTGAGGACCCGATCGCGCACGGCGCGCTGGCGCGATCCATCCGCACTCCCATCGCGCTGGGCGAAAGCTATCGCACCTGTTTCGAGCTTGCGCCGTTCTTCCGCGAAAACGCAATGCGCATTGTGCAGCCCGATCTGGGCCGCTCAGGAATTACGGAAGGCATGCGCATTGCGGCCATCAGTCCGGCGATTGTGCCGCATGTGAGCATTGCGCTTGGTCCGCAGATCGCCGCCGCCATTCACTTCGCCGCGGCACTCGATAACTGCGCGCTTTGTGAATACAACCCGCGCGTGCTTGAGGTCGCGAACCGGTTTTTGAAATCGCCGTTACGTTTGCAGGGGGCAGCCTACGCAGTCCCACAAGGCCCCGGACTGGGAATTGAAATGAACTGGGGCAATAGTTAAGCCAAGCGAGAACTGGACTGGATGTTGGCAGATAGCCAATCCAATGCCACTCGTTTTTGATTGGCCACGCGTTATACGCTGGCGGATTGGATTATCCGAAGAAACCAAGTGGCATCCTCGGTTCCATCTGTGTTTATCCGTGGTTAAATTCTTAGTGCTCATTTTGGGTTGATATTCTCAAGAACACTAACCACGGATGAACTCAGATGGACACAGATGAAAACAACGGAATTACTCACCACGAAAAACGAGTGACATTGGATTGCCAATCAGCCCCGCATCCTACCGCACCGGACCGAGCGTTCCTTCCAAGGCGATCCGTACAAGCTGGCTGCGTGTACGTACGCCGGTCTTTTGAAACAGCTGCTGCAAGGTTGCTTTCACCGCGCCATCGCTGACTCCCAATTGCCCACCAATCTCCTTGTTGGTGTAGCCTTCGAAAATTCCGCGCAGCACCGCTTGTTCGCGTTCGGTCAAGAGCGGACTCGCGGTTTCGGTCTCAGGCTGATCGACACGATCGGCCATGAGTTGAATCACCTTCGGGTCCACCCAGATCTCGCCCGCCATCACCTGCCGTACCGCCTTGGCCAGAGTCCCCGGTGAGTTGTGCTTAAGAAAAATCCCGCTCACCCCACGATGCAGAGCCGAGGACGACTCTTTGGCGGTCATGCCGGCCGTGACCATGAGCACCTTGCCCTTATATCCAGCATTGCGGAAGCTAGAAAGAAAATGATTGCCCTGGTCATCGCCCAGGTCGAAATCCAAAAGCAGAATGTCGATTTTGGTGCGGCTGAGTACAAGCAACGCCTCGGCGATATTGCCGCACCCGCCCACCACTTCCAAATCAGGCTCCAAAGCCAGCAACCGGCTCAGGCCGTCGCGGAAGAGTATGTGGTCATCGATCAATAAGAGTCTTATTTGTTCCATCGCCGTTCAATTCTTCCTCGTCCAATTCGTTGGACCCCGCAGTCGTCATTTCAATCACAAAGCTGCACCCGGTCACGGTGGGATCATGCCGCAGTTCTCCGCGAAACGATCGAACAAAGGCGCGCGATATGTATAACCCCAAGCCGGTGGATTCGGCGCTCTGTTGGAACGGCTGAAAAAGTTTTGCAACCGAGCGGATTCCGGGGCCGCTGTCGGTAACCCGCACGCTGACTCCGCCGCGCACGGCGGTGGCTGTGATATCGATGCGTTTCACTTCGCTATCCCGCAACGCGCGGGCGCTATTCTTTGTCAGATTCAACAGCACCTGAAGCAACCGGTGGCGGTCAGCCCATGCGGGCGGCAGCGACTTCTCTACATCCCAATTTACGTCAATCTCGGCGTCATAACAAAATGGCTCCAGCACGATCCGCAAGTCATCCAGGGTCTCCGCCACGTCCACCAGCGCCACATGCGATTTGCTGGAACTCTGTGTCAGTTCCATGCAAGCGATCCGGTTCAGCGTTTCAACTAGCGAGCCAAATGCTTCGAAATCCTTATTCCCGATCAAGATGCCGCTACGAACCAGGTTTTCGTAAATGATGGTGATGGCGCCGCAGACGTTGCGAATCTCGTGCGAAACGGCGCCGACCAGAATACGCGATCCGCTCAACAGTTGCTCCAGGTTCGCCTCTTCGCGGTCACGCAGTTCTTCTGAAGCATCCACTACCAACGCGGCCAGTCGCGGCCCGGCGGCGGTGTTGTAGGTGGAAAAAAACACGTTGGCAAGAAACACCTCGCCATTGCTGCGCTCGCCGTGGCATTGCATCTCTGTGCGGAATGTCTGTTGCGGCGCCGACACGGACAGGCGCCCTAACGCGGGCAGGTGACGCTGAATCGACTTCCCGGTCAACTCGCCTGCACCAGTTGCCAGCATACGATGGGCCGCAGAGTTCGCCCTAAGAATTAGATGATCCGCACCCATGGTGAGAATCGCTGCGGGGCTGGTCTCAATCAGGAATTCCAGTTGCTCCTCGGCTTCCCGGCGCGCAGCCACTTCGTTCTCTACCCGCTTCAGGTCTTCAGCCTCACGCACGCTTCGCCGCGTCATTTCGACCGATAAAAGTCCGCTTCCAGCCAAAGCGGCGAATATGAGGATATCCTGTGGCAGCGTAGTTGCCAAGGTAAAAGTAAAGGGATCCAAAACGTCGGAAAGAAAAGTACAAAGAACTGCCGTCAGAACAATCTGAATGCGGCTGAAGACCGTCCCCGCTATCATTAGCGGCAAAAGGTACAGGAATGCAAATGCGATATTCAGGTCGACTCGCCAATCGATTGCAGCGATACACAGGATCAGGAACCCCGAAATAGCAACGCGATAGCTCGGCCGCGGCCAACGTAAATCCAATTTCACAGCCCTCCCCTCGATTCTAGGGTTATTTTTCAATACCGGCAATCCGCAACTACGAAAGATAGCCCGCTTTTGGCCAGAAGATAGGTTGTGAGAACAATGAAATGGCCATAGATTGAAAGAGCGGAGCAATTCGCCAAGGTTCGAGCTAAGCCTGTATCAACACATGATTTCCCCTCGATGCGAAATATCCGCAGCCGTAATCACGACTCGAAGTTATGCATACCATACGTGTCTTTAGTCCGGAGCAAAAATGCAATTTCTGACGCAGGTCTCACTCGTTGCCGCGGTCGCGGCTGGACTTGTGCCTGCCACCGGTTTTGCCCAGAGTAAAACGCTGACCTGGCAGCAGGTAAAGGACCAGTTTCAGGCCACGAATCCAACGCTGAAAGCCGGGCGGATTGGAATCGAAGAGGCGCGCGCCCAGGAAATCACGGCCTATCTGCGGCCCAATCCCGACATGACCCTGACTTTGGATCAGGTTGATCCCTTTACAACGAATCCCTATCGTCCGCTGGGTGCGGTCCTCCCTTACATCTCAGCCAGTTATCTTCATGAACGCCAGCACAAGCGCGAGTTGCGTCTGAAGGTTGCACCAACCCGGATCATGAATCGCGTCTCAGACTGCCTATCCCTCAGGTTGCCAGCGTTCATTCGGCCCCCAGGGGCGCTCGATGAGGAAAGAACATCCCCCAATGTCGAGCCCGGATGTGAGAAGATCGTATGGATCGAAGACACTTTGAAGTCCACACTTGCCTCAATCGAGCCGTCATGACCCAGTTCCGTCAAAAGATAGCCTCTGCGCAACCAAAAGATAGCCTCGCGCTGGTCTCCTCAGCCGTTACCATCATAAACAATAAGCAGTTTGAGGAAGTTCGGGCCAGATAGGCCCCGTTCGGTCGTTTCGAGCTTGACCCGACGGGAGCCATGCGACCATACTTGACTCAACCCCAGGATTTTTATGAACAACACCTCAGGCCGTGCCTCAAAGCATCGGATATGTCGACGTTTCCTCGCGGCATTTGCGATAGGGGCAACCCTCTGCGCACAAAATCCGCCGGCGGCTAAAATTACGCTGTCACAGGCGCTTCAGGAAGCCATCGATAAGAATCTGAATCTGCTGGCCGAAAAACACAATGTCGCCATTGCCGATGCCCGTATCATTACAGCCGGTATCAAGCCAAATCCATTGCTGAGTGTCGAAGGCGATCACCAGAATCTGCTCGGCAGCACATATACCCTCGACAACAACGGGGGCCCCCAGGAATACTCGATTCGTGTTGACTTCCTATTGGAGCGCGGCCACAAACGTGAGCGCCGCGTAGAGTTGGCGCAGGCGGTGAAGTCGGTTACAGAGTTGCAATTTCTGAACACTGTCCGCGGATTGGTGCTCGATGTTCAAAACTCTTTTATTGACGCCCTGGCTGCCAAAGCAAGCCTGACGTTGGCAACGGAGAATCTAAAATCGCTGAACGACATCGTGGCTATTAATGCCATTCGCGTGCGGGCAGGTGATCTTTCACAGGTGGAACTGACCCGCTCAAAACTGGCTGCCCTGCAATTTCAAAACGCCGTAAAACAAGCGGAGTTAAAGCTTCGGATCGCCAAGAGCCGTCTGCAATTCCTGATGGGCCGCCCTGTGATGGCCGCCGATTTTAATGTCGACGGCGAATTGCGCCGGGAGATCCTCGCGGAAGGTATCGAGCCGCTGCGCGAACAGGCGATGAAGCTCCGCCCTGACCTGCTTTCCATTGTGAAAGACCAGGCGCGGTCCGATGCAGATCTCCGCCTGCAGACCGCAACCGCAAAAGTGGACTTCACCCTGGGCACGGAATATCGCCGCCAACAGTACACCGCATACTCAAATTCCTTAGGCTTCTTCATGAGCGTGCCCCTGCCGGTTTTCAATAAAAACCAGGGTGAAATTGAGCGCGCCAAACGCGAAGGCCAGCAGTTGGTGATGCGCGTCAATGCCGCCAAATCGTCAATCGCGGCCGAATTGGATGCAGCCTGGCAGCAGTACCAGACTTCGAAATTGCTGCTGGAAAGCATAGAAAAAGACATGCTGGAACAGGCCCGCGAGGTTCGTTCCATCACTGAATATTCCTACCGGCGCGGTGAAGCATCTTTTGTGGAATTCCTGGATGCCCAACGCGCTTTCAATGACACCATGCAGAGCTACAACGATGCGCGTGCCGACTATGCGCGCAGCCTGTTTCTGCTAGATTCTATTTCCGGCAAGGCGGTCAATCCGTGAGAAAACTGAGTGTAGTTTTGTTAGCAGCCGGCGCAATCAGCTTGGCTGGATGCGCGAAGAAGGAAGATCCGGCTCCGGTGCAAGCCGCCGCTGTTGCGCCAGCTTCCTCGGATCCCCTGGTAGTAACGATCCCTGCCGATTCGCCCAAGTTGGAGCAGATAAAGATCGGCGAGGTTCAATCGGTCGACGTTCCGCTCGACGAAGTGATCGCGCCAGGAAAGATAGAAGTCAATCCCAACCGCATCGCTCACATCACGCTTCCGGTGGCGGGCCGAATCCTGAACCAAACCGTGAAGCTGAGCGACATGGTGCAGCAAGGCCAGGTTCTTTTCAACGTGGAAAGCGCCGATGCCGATGCCGCCAGCGCCGCCCATTTGCAGGCGCAGGCCGGCATCAATCAGGCGAAGGCTGCTTTGCTGAAAGGCCAGAAAGATCTGGACCGCGTCAAAGACCTGTACGAGCACAAAGCCATCGCGCAAAAAGAAGTAGTCAATGCGGAAAGCGTTGTTTCGCAGGCACAGGCCACGCTCGATCAGGCGGAGGCCATGCTGAAGCAGGCCGCTCGCAAGCTGGAAATTCTTGGCTTGAAGCCTGGCGAATTCGGACAGAAGATCGCCGTCCGCGCACCCATTTCCGGCAAAGTTCTGGAATTCCTACCTACCAACGGCGAATATCGTAACGACACAAACCTCTCCGTCATGACCATCGCAGACCTGAGCACGGTGTGGGTTGCCTCCGACGTGCCTGAAGCGCAGATCCGCCTGATTCAGATTGGCGAAGGGCTCGAGATTCAACTGACGGCCTTCCCCGGCGAAACTTTCCGCGGCCGTGTCACACGCCTTGCCGATGCCGTGGACCCGCAGACCAGAACCATCAAGGTTCGTGCGGAAATGGACAACTCGCGCGGGCGCTTCCGCCCGGAAATGTTCGGCAACATCCGCCACGTGGAAGGCGTTTTGAAGCGGCCTGTTGTTCCGCCAGGCGCAATCATCCAGGGCGACGGTCAAAACATCGTTTACCTGGAAACCTCAAAGGGAGTCTTCCGCCAGACCAAGGTGACGGTTGGCAGCCGTTACAAGGACTGGATCCCAATTACCGAGGGATTGAAACCGGGCGATCGCGTCGTTATTGACGGCGCCATGCTGCTGAAGAAAATATAAGGAACAAGCCCAGTGATTGCACAACTTCTGCGCTTCGCCTTGCGGCAGCGATTTATAACCGTCCTGGTTGGCGTCACGCTGATCATGCTCGGCCTGTGGGCCTTCCAGCAACTGAAGATCGAAGCCTATCCCGACATCTCTGACACTCAGGTAGTCGTCATCACCCTTTACCCAGGCCGCGCCGCGGAAGAAGTAGAGCAGCAGGTCACCGTTCCCATTGAACGCGCGCTCAACAGCGTGCCCAATGTGATTGCCCGCCGCTCGCGCACCATCTTCGGCCTTTCCGTAGTGGAGCTGACTTTCGCCTTCGGCACCAACGATTACTTTGCCCGTGCCGTGGCGCTGGAAAAACTTCGCGATGCCACGCTGCCCGATGGCGTCACCCCATCGCTCGGTCCGCTATCGACTCCTATCGGTGAACTTTTCCGCTACAGCCTGGAAGGCGACGCCGATGAAAAGGTGTTGCGCGAACTGCAGGACTGGGTGGTGGAACCGCGCTTCCTGCAAGTCGACGGCATTGCCGACGTGGCCCCCTTCGGTGGCCTGGTAAAGCAGTATCAGATTGAAGTGGATCCTCTGGCGCTGGGCAAGTACGGCCTTTCTATCTCGCAGATCGCCCAGGCCGTCAATTCCAACAACCAAAATGCCGGCGGCGCCATGCTCGATAACAAACAGCAATCCATGGTTATCCGCGGAGTCGGCCTTGTCGAGTCGGTGAGCGACATTGAATCCGTGTTGGTGTCGGAAGTGAAAAACGTGCCGGTTTATATCAAAGACATTGGCCGCGTTACGTTGGGCGCGGCGCCGCAAACCGGCATCTTCGGCATTGGCAAAACGCAGGGAGGCGTGGAAGGAATTGTCCTCATGCGCCGCGGCGAAAACCCCACCGATGTGCTCAAAGGCATCAAAGAAGCGGCCGACGATTTGAACGCTACGCGCCTGCCTCCTGGCATCAAAGTTCGCCCGATCTATGACCGCACTGACCTGGTGCAGAACACGCTTGGCACCGTCACCCACACGCTGATGGAAGGCTTGATCATTGTTGTTGTGGTGTTGTTCCTCTTCCTCGGCAGCGTGCGCGCCGCGTTGTTGACCGCCATCACCATTCCACTCTCTTTGCTATTTGCTTTCGTCTGCATGCATTTTTCCGGAATTCCGGCGAATCTGTTGAGCTTGGGCGCTTTGGACTTCGGAATTATAGTGGATGGAACGTTGGTCATGGTGGAGCATATTGTTCATACTCTGGCGCACCATAAGGAGCACTACGTAAAAGGTGATTCGATTCTCGATTCCGTGCGCATAGCGGCGCTGGAAGTAGAGCGGCCAATCTTCTTCTCGCTGCTTATCATCATCGCCGCATACATCCCACTCTTCACTTTGGAACGCGTGGAACGCCGCCTGTTTACGCCCATGGCATTCACGGTCTGCTACGCGCTGTTGGGCTCCATGCTGCTGGCTCTGACGTTGATCCCGGTGTTGGCCACTTATCTGTTCCGTAACGGCGCCAAGGGTTGGGACAATCCGGTGCTGGTGTGGTTGCAGAAAGGCTACGCTGGTGTTCTTTCCGGTGTTGTGAAACGGCCCATACCCGTTATCGCAATATCAATGATCATCGTCTTTGCGGCTTTCGGCTTGGGTACGAAACTCGGCTCGGAGTTCCTGCCGCAATTGGACGAGGGCGTAATCTGGGTACGCGCCAATCTGCCACCTGGAATTTCACTTACCAAGTCGGCGGAAGTCGCAACCAAGATTCGCGCCATCCTCAACTCGGCTTCGGAAGTGAAGCTGGTCAGCTCACAGACAGGCCGCAACGATTCCGGCACCGATCCATACGGCCCGAATCGCAATGAAATGTTTGTGGCGTTGAACAATTACGATACTTGGAAGCCCGGTAAAACCAAGGCCGACCTGATCGAAGAATTCAACACCAAATTAAAAGCACAAATTCCCGGCGCGGCATTCAGCTTCACGCAGCCGATTATCGACAACGTGACCGAAGCCGTTACTGGCTCGGCAGCCGACCTCGCAGTGATTATCAATGGCGATGATCTGGTGAAGTTACGCCAACTCGCCACCAAGACACTAAAAGTGATTGAGAAAGTCCCTGGCGCGGCCGATACTGCGATTGAACAGGAAGACGAACAGGCACAGCTGCGCATCCGCATCAACCGCCGCGAAGTGGCCCGCTTCGGCATCAACGTCAAAGATGTTCAGGACGTGATTGAAATGGCCATTGGCGGCCGCGCCGTCAGCACCATGTTCGAAGGCGAGCGCAGATTCGATATCACGGTGCGCTATCTGCCCGAATCGCGAACGGACATGACAGCCATCGGCAATATTCTGATTCCGACGAAAGAGGGCGGCCGTGTCCCACTTTCGCAATTGTCCGAGATCAAAGTGGTGAACGGCGCCAGCATCATCGCTCGCCGCGAAAACCGCCGCCAGGTGACGGTTCGCACCAATATCCGCGGCCGCGATCAAGGCAGCTTCGTCGCGGAGGCGCAAAAACGCTTTGAGCAGGAGATCAAATTGCCAAACGGCTATCTAGTGGATTGGGGCGGGCAGTTCGAAAATCTGGATCGCGCGCGCAAGCGTCTCACCGTGATTTTGCCGATCACCATCGCTATCATTTTCGTGCTGTTGTTCTTCACCTTCGGTAATCCCACCTACGCCGGCCTGGTGTTGATGAATGTGCCGTTCTCTTTGGTTGGCGGAATTGTCTTCCTCTACATGCGCGGCATCAACCTCAGCGTGTCAGCGGCAGTCGGCTTCATCTCGCTGTTCGGCGTAGCGGTGATGAGCGGCGTTCTGGTATTGGCTGAAATTAATCGCCGCCGCCGCGATGAACCGGATCTGCCGATTCAGGACGCAATCATCCAGGGTTCGCTTTCGCAAATGCGGCCCGTGCTAATGATGATTCTGGTAGCGCTTCTTGGCATGGTGCCCGCGGCGCGCGCGGCCGGAATCGGCTCGGACATTCAACGTCCGCTTGCTACTGTAGTTGTAGGAGGGCTGCTCTCCACGTTGTTGCTAACTTTGTTCGCCTTGCCGGCCATGTATGCGGTTGCCACGCGCCGCGAAAGGAAGTCACCACAATGAGTTCGCCAAATAAAATGCTGAGCATTTTTATTTCCCGGAATGCTATGCATGGAGACGTGACACTGTACGAGGCCATCGTCCGCCGCCTGATGCAATTGGAGTTGCACGGCGCCACCGTCAACGTCGGCGAGATGGGCTTCGGCGCCCACCACCGGGTTCATCTGAAACGCCTTTTTGGCGTGGCTGATGACCGGCCGGTCACCATTGTGGCTATCGACACCGAGCAGAAGCTGCGCGAAGTGGCGCCCGAGATTCGCAAGCTTACACCGGACGGACTGATGATCCTTACCGACGCGGAAATTCTGTAGTCCGCAATTTGGGTATAGAATCAAGGCAGGGAGGATGTTATGAAACTCCTTGATGGCCCGGAAATCCTGATTGTCATCGGCGTTGTCTGCGGAATCGCTTTGGTGATCTACAATTGGATGTATCCAGACGCAGGCTCGCGCAAGTAGGCAATGCGTCTGGCTTGTTTACTACCGCTCCCAATGGATTCGCAGTGAAAACACGTTGGTAGGTCCCCTGTCGCGGTTACAAGCGGGGTCTACCACACGCTGGATAGCTGGGATTATCCGAAGAATCCGAGTTCCATCCTCAGTTCCATCCTCAGTTCCATCCGTGTCCATCCGTGGCCAATTCTTTCCGGACTCAAAACCTAGCCACGGATGCACTCGGATGGACACGGATAAACCGAGAAAGAGCAGTTGAACGCATCTGGAAAAGCTATCTCCAACCTTTATCATCGGTTGCATACAACGTGCTCGTCACCTGCTGGGTGACTCGCATTGCGGGCGGTATCTCGTGGGG
>CAIRSA010000294.1 GCA_903881085.1 uncultured Acidobacteriia bacterium | reverse complement strand
GTGGTTTCGGAAAGCCGCAGATCAAAATCTTCCCCTGGCTCAGAACAATCTTGGAGTTTGCTATGAACAGGGAGCTGGAGTTCCAAAAGATAAGGTGGAGGCAGTCAAGTGGTATCGAAAAGCCGCAGATCAAAATCTTCCCCTGGCTCAGAACAATCTTGGAGTTTGCTATGAACAGGGAGCTGGAGTCCCAAAAGATAAGGTGGAGGCAGTCAAGTGGTATCGAAAAGCCGCAGATCAAAATCTTCCCCTGGCTCAGAACAATCTTGGAGTTTGCTATGATGAGGGATCTGGAGTCCCACAAGATATGGTGGAGGCAGTCAAGTGGTTTCGGAAAGCCGCAGATCAAAATCTTCCCCTGGCTCAGAACAATCTTGGAGTTTGCTATGAACAGGGAGCTGGAGTTCCAAAAGATAAGGTGGAGGCAGTCAAGTGGTTTCGGAAAGCTGCCGACCAAAGGAATGCAGCGGCTCAGTGCGCCCTCGGGGTTTGCTATGATGAGGGATCTGGAGTTCCAAAAGATATGGTGGAGGCAGTCAAGTGGTTTCGGAAAGCTGCCGACCAAAGGAATGCAGCGGCTCAGTGCGCCCTCGGGGTTTGCTATGATGAGGGATCTGGAGTCCTGAAAGATAATGTGATGGCCTACTTGTGGTTCAACCTTGCTTCGGCATCAGGATCCAAGGATTCAGCGGAACATCGCGACGAAATATCAAAACGTATGACGCTGCAGGAAATTGCTGAAGGACAAAGGTTGAGTCGGGAATGGAAGCCCAAGAATGCCGATTTTGACCAATGATATACTTCTTGATTGATTTTCAATCCCCATGGGACCTGAATCACGTTGTGAGACCAGATATAAAGATGCCTTCATTCCAGTTGTTCTTGCTCGACTGAATCCCGAACACTCAGCTTGCCCCGGCTCACAAGCGGGAGTATCACTAACTGTTCCTCCGATCAAATCCCTCAATGCATCCCGATCCAATATGCAGACTGCCTATACCCGAGACGTCCACCGCGCGACTCAATGACTCGACCACAAGCTGTGGATGGTCCGCCATATCACCGAGGAAATCCTGCACGACATTAACAAAATTGTGGCGCAGCATGGCCGCAGCCTCCTTTCAAAAATAACGGCACGGAACAGATCATCGCTAAATGTGACACCTACGTTTTTGAAACCAATGTTAACTTCCCCAAAGATATCAACTTGCTCTGGAATGCAGGCCGGAAAACAATCGATCTTATCGTTCCTCTAACTGATGATCACGACATTCCCGGCTGGCGAAAACACAAGTCGATTAGCGCCGGGCTCAAAAACCAAATGCGTGTACTTGGCAACCTCAGTCAAAAGGGAGGCCCGAACAAACAGGATCGTCTTCAACAAGGAGGACGCGTCTACCTTGACCAAGCCAACACCCTCAGTGCCAAAGCCAGCGCCACCATCGGCCAACTCAGAAGTCTGGCGCTCAGCCCCGTTGAAATCTCCCGCCTCGTCGAGTTGACCTACTTTGTTGAGATGCTCGACAAACACATCAACCTCATCGAGCAGCGCATCCTCAAGGGCGAAACGATCCCACACGAAGAAAAGGTCTTCTCGCTCTTCGAGCCTCACACCCAGTGGATCAGCAAGGGCAAAGCTGGTTGCCCCGTGGAACATGGCCGAAAACTCCTCATCACCACCGACGAGTATCAGCTTATCATTGACTATCACAACATGGACAAGCCCAACGAGCATCCCGATGCCCCTGCCACCGTCGCTAGGATCCTGGAGCAATACGGGGCGGGCTCCCTCAAAAGCATCAGCTTCGACAAGGGGTTCAGCAGTAAGACCAACAAGGCCGAACTTCAGGATTTGGCCGGGCGGCTCATCATGCCAAAGAAAGGCAAATGCAATGCCGAGGAAGCCGCTGAGGAACACCAGGCAGACTATATAAAACTCCGCCATGCCCACAGTGCTGTCGAGTCAAATATCAACAGTCTCGAACACCACGGGCTTGACCGTTGTCCTGATAAAAGCTATCATGGCTACACACGTTACACAGGCTTGGGCGTAATTGCATATAACCTTCACCAAATAGGCAAAGGCATCTTGCGTCAGGCACGAGAGACCAAAGACAGGGTCGCTAAAAAGATGCAACGGAAGATAGAGCGTGATGCTGCGTGACAAGGTCCCCACCCACCTGCCAGAAACGTTCCGCCAACCCGATCGGCAGTCTTGCCGCGCCCTTGAAGTGTATAAATTGGAAGTTAGCGACACTTATAGAGTCACTGAAGGCCAGAAAGATGGATGTATATATCCAAAATTAGAAAAACATTTATCTAACGCAAATTTCGCCGAGGCTAAATCTAGAAATTGACCCATTTTTTCCCAGACACTATATATGAATATATCGACCACCACACCGAGGCCCGAAGTTCTCCTGCCAACCGCCTGATTAGGCTGATTTTAGTTGGGCCTTTGGCCCCTGACTACCGCTAAGAAAATTGAACCGCTCACTTGGGAGCGGGAGGAGATGGAGCTGGAAAGCGAGAGGGCATGGGGAGAAACCCTGCCGTACGATGGGCAAGTGGGGCAATGACTATCGGGGGCCTTGTTGCAGACGGAGCCGGAGTTGGAGCAGGAGCCGGGGTCGGAGCCGCCTTCATATTGGCCGCCGGAGGGGGATCATATGCCGGAGGACGATCCAGTGCCGTATTTAATGGAAACATTTTCCTATCTATATCGATCTTATTCAAGCCCGCATCCATTACGGTCAGGGCACCCGGGGCACCTATGAAGTCGGCAGGATTGTCAGAAGTCAAGGCGTTACGAGCAGCCTCTGCTTGTGCCTCGGAGATTGGGATGCGCTTGGCTGCATCGACCGCACCCTTTGCTGAGGCTGCGGCTTTCCGATACCACTCAACTGCCTCCACCTTATCTTGTGGGACTCCAGATCCCTCATCATAGCAAACTCCAAGGTTGTACTGAGCCTTGGTGATCCCTTCGTTAGCCGCCTGACGTATCTTGCTGATCTCAGGCACTTCAACGGGCGGAACTGCCACCGGCACCGCTCGCTCGTCCTTCACTCCCGCGCCACCTGCCACGCTCCCTACCGCTCCCACCAGCCCGGGCTCACCCGGGACAGCGACCCTCCGCATCACGTTCGCTGAACCTAACCAGTTCCAACCACCGCCCAAGGCCACCACCGCCAGTCCCAGCGCCGCCCAATTCTTCGACGTCTTGGCCGGGGCCGCACGTGGCGGTGTTGCCAGCGGTTGCGATTGCGACAGGGGCGGCAGCCCTTGCTGAGGTGAAATAGGCCTGATCCGTTTCATTCTTCTGGTGACCGCCATGGCTCCCCATCCGAGTAGCAACACTCCAATCACCAACTCCTCCTTACCGAGCGCCCTGGCTGACTCCCCCTTTCTCAGGGCTCCCATCATTATTATATAAGCGCGTGGGGCACACTGAATGTCTTCAATATCGGAGGAAATCAATAGAGCACGAGCTCTCTCCGCTGTGAGTTCTTCTTGCTGGGCCTGTTGCAGCTTATTATAACCTATGATTAACAACAGAAACCCACTTATCACCGCAAGGAATGCTATTTTCATCTATTTGTTTTGTTGTAGCTTGGATTTGGGCTGAGGGAATCGGGGAATGCCCATGGCGGGTCTGCGCCCAGTACTTTGACGGCTTGGAGGATTGACTGCAAGCCCGCACAGCCTGGACGCAGCTTGGGCCGCGCCCACCCCTTGTCACTTGCCCCTATTCCAGCAACCTCAGTGCCGGGCTTCCGTCGGCCATGACCAGACCCAGGCGTTCGCGCAAGAACCCACGTCCGCCCCACTAGCCCCCGAGGACCAACGGCCTCGTGCGGCGCAATCTTGGGTATTTCACTGGGCTTGTGAAGGATCGGGCTTGTCGGCGGCCATAGGGTGCTGAATGATTAGGTCATGCAAATCAGATCTGCGATGAAACTGCCGGGACGTGGCTGCGGCACCCGCCGATTTGGCTGCAAATGAGCGCAGTTCCCCTCCCAGCATCATGGTCACCGACTTTGGACAGCAACACCGCTACAATTTCAGCTTCACCGCCGCGTCGCTGCGGCCGGAACTGATGCGGATTGCTGCGGAGATCTTTCTGGCCTCCGACAGCTGGGAAACCGCCAAAGAACGAATCCTCGCCACCAACGCCCTCCAGTGCCAGAGTACTGGCAGTGCCGTGCGGCAGGAGCGGGAGTTGCGGCAGAGGCTCCAGCTCCTGACTGCAGCCCAGCTCACCCTGCTGGTGGAGGCTCCGGCGGAAGACCGGGCTGCAATGGCCTGGCTGGCTGCCTGCAAACACAGTCGATTCGTGTTTGATTTTGCCGCCATGGTGGTCCGCGAGAAATTGGCTGCCAACGATCCGGTCTTGCGCCTTTCGGACTACGAATCGTTTGTGGATCTGCAGGCGGTGTCGCATCCTGAGATGGGCGGGCTCACCCCGTCGTCCAAGGCCAAGATCCGCCAGGTTCTTTTCCACATGCTGGGGGCGGCCGGGTTGCTGTCGAAGGGCCAGGGCATCGGCCGGATTCACCGCCCGGTGCTCTCCCCGGCCTCCGCCCAGGCCATTCTATCCGATAATCCCCGCTGGCTGGCCGGGTTTCTAGTACCCGACATTGAAATTCCAAACTGCGGCACCCCATGAACACCCACGAATTATCCGAGCGGCTTTTCACAACCCTGAGTCATCCGGGGTTCCTTGCCATGGAGGGGCTCGCCAACGAGGTTCCCATTTTCATTCAAACTTACGACCCGGCGGCAGAGGATGTCGTCCGGCGGATGGTGGAGAGCCTAGCAATCCGGCTCCGCAACACCGGCGTCACGCTCAAGTCCATCGACTTGTTCAGCCTTGTCCTGGAGGAAATGGAAGAACACCACGTGCTTGAAGACCTGTTGCGGGATGAGGTCGATTGGCAAAAGGCGGATGTGCTGGAGACGCTGCAGAATTATTCCGACCCCGAGACGCACTTGATCCCGCGGCTGATCCGGGCCATCGGGGATGATGGTACTCAATTGACGCTCATTACCGGCTCCGGGCGGATTTTCCCGTTCCTGCGCACCCACACCATTTTGGAGTCCCTGCAGCCGGCGATGTTGCGGCACCCGGTGGTGATCTTTTTCCCCGGTGAATACGCACAGGACCCTATCGGCGGTTCCCACTTGCGCCTGTTTGGGTCCATCCCCAGTCCGCGCATCAACAACCCCTACTACCGGGCCACGAATCTCGACCACTATCTCCTCTGACCTTCATGAAAATTCACGAGCTGTTCCTCAAACCCGTTGAGCGCCCCATTGATGGTGTCATCAAGGCCGATGATGATCGCAATCTCCAGATCGAGCTGGAGGAATACGTCGTCACCCGCGATGTCGCCAAAGGACTCAGCACCTTCACCGACCGTTATCTCAACGAGCTGACGGCAAACGGCGTGTGGATTTCCGGATTCTTCGGCTCAGGCAAATCCCACTTGCTCAAAATCCTCTCCCTCATCCTCAGCGGCGAGCCCCTCGCCAACGGCATGCGCCCCGCCGACATCGTGTTGCCAAAAATCGACGATGAAATCGTGAAGGCCAACTTGCGCAGGGCCACTGCCATTCCGTCGCGGAGCATTCTGTTCAATATCGATCAGAAGTTCGACGGCATCGGCGGCGACCATTCAGCGCCAATCCTCGAAGTCTTCGTCAAGGTCTTGAATGAGCTGCAAGGATACTACGGCAAGCAGGGATATGTCGCCAAATTCGAGCGGGATCTTGACGGGCACGGTGACTTTGCTCCCTTCAAGGAAACCTATCTGAAAGTGAATGGCAGCGCCTGGGAGAAGGACCGCGAAGCCATCGCCACCGCCCGCAAGGCGGCCTTCGCCAGAGCCTATGCCGCTCATTTCGGGGTGCCCGAGGCTGATGCCACGAATCTGATGCGGCAAGTCCGCGAAGATTACCGCGTCTCTATCGAGAGTTTTGCGCAGATGGTGCAAGACTACATCTCACGGCAACCCCCGGGCTTCCGCCTGAACTTCTTCGTCGATGAGGCCGGCCAATTTATCGGGCAGAACTCCAAGCTCATGCTCAACCTTCAGACCGTGGCCGAAACCCTGGGCACCGTCTGCAACGGCAGGGCCTGGATCTTTGTGACGTCCCAGGCCGATCTTGAGGGCGTGCTCGGTGCCTTCAAAGGCATGGATGCCCAGGACATCACCAAGATCATGGGCCGCTTCAAGACCCAGCTCACGCTCGCCAGCGCCGACGTCCGGGAGGTCATTCAAAAGCGGCTTCTGGCAAAAGAGGAGGCGGAGCCCGCCGTCCTCACCGACATCTATGACCGCGAGAAGGATAATTTCCAGACGCTTTTCCGCTTTGGCGACAACTCGATCCACTTGCGTGGCTGGCGCGGCAGCGACGAGTTTTGCGGTTTCTATCCCTTCCACACCTACCAGTTCGAGCTGTTCCAGCTCGCGATCCAGCAACTCTCCAAACACGGCGTCTTCACCGGCAAATACCTCTCCGTGGGCGAGCGCTCCATGCTCGCGGTTTTCCAGGAGGTTGCCAAGTCCGTGCGCAATGATGACGTGGGTCATCTCGCCACCTTCGACCTCATGTATGATGGCATTGCCGCCTCGATCCGTGGCGACATGCAGACCACCATCAAGATGGCCGAGCGGCAATTGGGCGAAGGTCTTCAGATCCGCATTCTCAAATCGCTCTTTCTCCTCAAGTGGGTGCGCGAATTCAAAGCCTCCCCGCGCAATGTCGCCATTCTGTTGATTGATAGGCCTGACATCGACATTCGTGCCCACGAAAAGGCGGTCCTTGAGGCGCTGACCCAACTTGAAAGCCAGCAGCGCCTGCAGCGCAATGGCGACCATTACGAGTTCCAAACCGACACTGAAAGGGATATCGGGAAGGAGATCGAGAATACCGAAATCGACGATTCACAGATGGCAGAACTCCTCACGAAGGTCTTGTTCACGGATGTGCTCAAGGATCCCAAGATCCGTTATGAGGGCAATGGCCAGGATTATGCCTACGGCCGGAAGTTGGATGACTACCAAATCGGCAAGGAGGCGGACGTCGCCATCAACATCATCACCACCGAGCACCCGAACCACACCGACGCCGCCACCCTGGCCGCGCAGAATACGGGCAAGGCGGAGCTTCTCGCCGTGCTTCCTGCCGACACCAGTCTGGGCGATCAGGCCCGGCTCTATCTCAAGACCCAGAAATATATCCAACAGAACCCCAGTGCGGGGGATGAATCGCGCAAGTCCATTCTCAACCAGCGCAACGAGCAAAACGGCATCCGGCGAACCGCCATGCAGGAACTGGCCGGACAATTTCTCAGCAAGGCCCCGCTCTATCTGAATGGTTCGCGCCTCGATAGCGTCGGCGAAGGCGATGCCCGCAACCGTTTCTCCAAAGCCTGCCAGGAACTCATTTCCTTTTCGTTCCCCAGCCTTCGCATGCTGAAAGGAGCCTATGACGAGACCACCTTGTCACAGGCCCTGCTCGACCAGAACGACCTCCTCACCAGTGGCACGCTGGCCCCATCGGAATCGGAACAGGAAATTCTCACCTATGTGATGCGCAACCAGGACAACGGCACGCGCACCACCATCGAGGAGATTGTTAGATGCTTCAGCCGCCGCCCTTATGGTTGGTATCCCATGGCCGTGCTCACCCTGGTCAGCCGCCTGTTCCGCATGGGCAAGGTGGAGTTGCGTGCCTCCGAGCTGCTTGACGCCAGCAGTGCCTTCGCGCTGCTGAAAAACACCCACCAACGCGGCAGTGTCCGGGTGCGCCTCCAGGAGCAGTTCGATGCCACCAAGGTCAATGCCCTCAAAAAGTTCCACCACAACTTGTTTGACCGCGCCAATCCCGGCACGGATGCCCGCTCCGTCGGCCAGTTCACCTCAGAGGCGCTCGCCGCCGAGGCCCGCGATCTCACTGTGCTGCTGGACCAGGCCGCCCGCTATCCCTTTCTCGAACCGCTCCGGCCCT
>CAIRSA010000293.1 GCA_903881085.1 uncultured Acidobacteriia bacterium | reverse complement strand
GTCCTTCTGGCGCAGTTTGGCCGGCTTCCCCGCCCAGCCTTCAGGGATCTCCCCCGCTTTGATGGCGGTGCGCTCCGCCTCGGTGTTGCGCTGCTTCGGCGCTGCCACGATGGTCGCATCCACAATCTGTCCGCCCATGGCGAGATAACCGGCCATCTTCAGCGCCGCGTCGAACCGGGCGAACAGCGCATCGACCGCGCCCGCCGGCTTCGGCGCCTCGCGAAGATCCAGATCGTGTTCGCATCCGGCACCGCGTCTGACAGCCCAAGCCCAAGGAAGCGCATGAACGACAGACGGTCTTTGATCAGATATTCGCATCGCTCGTCTGACAGTGCGTGCATCGCCTGCAGCAGCAGCACTTTGAACATCAGCACACGATCGAAGGCAGGGCGGCCGCCCTTGGTGCCATCTGAGCGCGGCACCGCCCGCTCCAACTCCGGACCGAACATCTCAAAATCCACCAGGGCGGCAATCCGCTCCAGATCATCACCCTTTGCCGACAATTCGCGAAGCCGGTCGCCAACGTCAAAAAACCCAGGCTGCCCGATCATGTCCGCTCCCCCGCAACGCCAGCAGGGAATCAGAGCGATGCCGATTCAGACAAGGGGTTCTTGGAGGTGTCCAACGTTGTTCGGGCTGTGTCCCTTCCTGCTGAAACTTTACGCCGATGCGGGTTATCAGGGTCCGAAGTTCCAACAGGGCCTTGCCCGCGTCTGCCGCGCCGTGAACGTCGAGATCGTCCGGCGTTGCGACGGCCCCAGGTTCGTCGTCCTGCCCAAGCGATGGATCGTCGAGCGGACCATCGCATGGCTCAACCGCTGCCGACGGCTCGGCAAGGACTGGGAGTGCCTCAACCAAAACGCCAATGCGTTCCTGAAATGGGCCTCAGTGCGCCTTATGCTCAGAAGGCTCTGTCAGAACACAAAGCGATCTTGGACAGACTCTAAGCGGAAACTCAAAACCCTTCCGTTGGACAAAGGACCTCGACAAAATCTTCGCAGCCATCAGGCGAGGGCACCAAGCGTTAGGATCGATACAATGGAAGAATACCACACTAGCTATCTCGCCCTCATTTAGCCCGCATCATCACGGTCCGTGATGTGATTTACGTCTCGGTGACAAAATGGACTGGCGTAGCAGTTTTGTTATCGGATGTTCCACGTGCCTAGCGAACACAATCCCCGCGGAAACGGCCGAGATTACCATAATCCCGAACCATAGGTCACGTGACAACACCAGATGCGGCCTCACCATCAACATCGCCTGCTGAACAAGCATAATTACGACCACGTGGGTGAGATATATAGAGTATGAGGCCGCGCCTAGCGCGATGATGGGGCGACGCAACCGCAACTTTCCATCCAGGTCAGCTGCCGCAAGTCCATAGACGGCCAACGCCGAGCCAAGGGCGTACACCAATTGTCTGGGCGGCCATTCCGCTTGAGAAGTCGGACCAAACGATTCAAGTAGCCCGTTACACAAAAACATCATCGCTCCAATTGCTGAAATTAATCGGCCCAGACGACGCTCGCCATTTAAAATCAAATGCGCCACAGCAATGCCAAAGAAAAATTCTAGATTGAACGATCTGAAAACGAGATCTCCCCAAATTCCATCGAAATACGGCGGTCCGTGGACGGTTATCACAATTGCATTTAAAAACGTTAACGTAGCCCATATCCCCAATAAAATTCCCCCGAAACGTCGATTTAACAACAGAAATCCAAATAAAAAATAGAATAAAACCTCATGTCGCAGAGACCATGCCACGCCGAGAATCGGTTGATTATTCTCAGGAACAAGGAGTCCGCTTGCCACAACATGCCAAAAATTCCGTTCCAAACCTTCTTTTGTTGGGCTCACTGCTAGTATTACACCATAAATGGCGAATACAATCCAATATGTTGGATATATTCGCGCTAATCGTTTCCATAGATACCAACCTATACTGTTCGGATGTCCAATATCTACGGCATGGACGAAGTATATAATGAATCCGGACAATACAAAGAAAAAATCAACGCCGGCATGCGCAAAACGAAATAGCCCGCCAACGGGCCATTCGCCGAGCATACGAGGGCCCGCATTCATCGTTGTCGCGTGTAACATAACCACCAAAAGCGCCGCGATGCCACGCGCAGCCTCGATCCCATTGAGCTTAACAGGACGCACTAGTCGATACTGACGCTTGTGAACGGCATCTGACGAATCGGCGACGAAGGCCTCCATTGCACAAAACCACCTTGACCAGATACGTTGATTGCCGTCGGACTAGATCGGTGTGTATACCACATGCACACCTTTGCGTGTAAAGATCTTATATCTCGACTCCTGAACCACTTGCGTAAGGATTGGACCTTGGAGTTTGCTGTCTACATGTTGATCACCCTCGGGTGCGCACTGGCCATCGTGTTCGGTGCGATAAATGCCGCACGAAAGCCGGGGGCGAAAGCGCGCGGCCCCTTCGTTCATACCGTTGCCGAAATTGAGGGGGAAGAATCATCCCTCCTCCCACTTCCCGCGGAACAATTTTATCCCTGGAAGCGGACAAGTTAGCCATGCGCGATATTATCCTCGCCGCGGTCCTATTGCCAATGATTTACAGTAGCTCACGGTTCATTCATATCAGTGTCATGTTTTGGATTTGGACTGCGCTTGCTGCCCCCAGCGCGTTCGTCTTTGGCTTTCTTTCGGGAATACCGCTAAACAAGATCGCGGTAACTCTTTCTGGAATTAGTCTTATCGTGGATAGAACGAAGAAAAAAATGTTCTTCGACTCCATTTTTTTTCTTCACACGATGCTAGTAGTTCAGGGAGTTGTCTCGTTTATTTTTGGAATTACTGATATGACACGGTCTGCAGATTTGATGGATCGAGTTGTCAAGGTTTGGCTGCTTGCTGTATTCATTCATTTGGCAAACCGTAGCCGCGAGCAGATACATGGCATCGTTGTTGTCTTCGCGCTGAGTGCTGGCGTGCATGGTGTACTAGAGGGTTTCAAATATATTCTCACTCTTGGGTCTCACAAAGTTGTGCCATCGCTTACGATTGGAGATAACAACTACTTGGCAGTCACTATTCTGATGATAGTGCCATTTTTACTATATTTAGCAAAATATTCGACCAGCAAGTATGTTCAGGCCGCATTTTTCATCACCACCTTTATGTCGCTAATCGGGCTCGTTGCTACGGCTTCGCGAGGTGGACTTGTATCCGGGGTTCTGCTTGGATCTATGATGCTGGCCCGCAGCAAGCGAAAAGCCGTAGGGGTGATGACGGCCATCGCATTCGCCGGGGGGCTACTCTTCCTTGCCCCCGCGAGTTGGTGGGAACGCATGGATACTCTGAAATCGGCTGAGAGCGATGGCTCGTTCATGTCCCGAGTGGCCTCTTGGAAAATGAACGCGCTTGTGGCACTTGATCGTCCGTTCCTTGGCGGCGGATATTCTGCAATGGAAGATCCTCGCGTTTTCCGCGATTACTTGCCTCAATTCGGAATGTTAGACTTTATTCCGACCGAATTACCTAATACGATTTTGGCTGCTCATAGTATATATTTCCAAGTACTGGGAGATCTTGGTATTGTCGGATTTACCATATTCATATCTATGCTAGCATCCTGTTTTTATAGCGTCCGCAGGATCATGCAGATGTGTAAGGGACAGAAGGAACTCGAATGGGCGACGGATCTTGCAGCAGCGATGCAGCAGATGTTGGTCGTTTATATGGTTGGTGGCGCGGCGTTGAGCGCATCTTATTTCGAGTTGTTTTATGTACAGATCAGTGTTCTTTCTATTCTCCGTCGGTCGATCATGGAGAATACTTCAGTTCGCGGCGCGGGGCGAACGCTCGCCGTTCGAGGGTTGGATAGTTCCGCTGTAGCGCCGACTAGTGCATGGCAGAGACCGAGCTGACCAGCCGCTGAGGATTTGGAAAGGAAGTTGGACACCTCCGAGAACCCCTTGTCTGAATCGGCATCGCTCTGATTCCCTGCTGGCGTTGCGGGGGAGCGGACATGATCGGGCAGCCTGGGTTTTTTGACGTTGGCGACCGGCTTCGAGAACTGTCGACAAAGGGTGATGATCTGGAGCGGATTGCCGCCCTGGTGGATTTTGAGATG
>CAIRSA010000292.1 GCA_903881085.1 uncultured Acidobacteriia bacterium | reverse complement strand
CCAATGTCGCTTACATTGCCGATTATGAGGCGAGCCTCCGATTTGGTGAGTGATTCATTGGGGCAGTGCGGTGGAGGGCAATTGGGGTCAGACAGCCCATTTTCGGCAAAGGCGGCCGAAAAAAGGTGTCAGACCCCAAATGCGCCGCGTCGTTTTAGTCAATGTAAGCGACATTGGGATGGCATCCTGCGGCCGAATGGCATTCGGCCCGCCCAACTAACTGGATTCAGCCAAGCCGATTAAGAATCCAATACCACTCGTCTTTTCGAATAGGCTGTTCTTTGGGTTAGACCTCGCAGCTGTTCGCACGAAAGGCGAGTGGCATTGGATTGACAATCGGCCTTGTCGATCCCTCAGCCGAAGGGGCGAGTGCAAATCGCCCGCAGATTACCAATCCAATGTCGCTTACATTGCGTTGATGAGGCGAGCTTCCGATTTGGTGCGCTGTGTTTTGGGCATTCCAGTGGAGGGCAATTGGGGTCAGACAGCCCATTTTCGGCAAAAACGGCCGAAAAAAGGTGTCAGACCCCAAATGCGCCGCGTCGTTCCAGTCAATGTAAGCGAAATTGGATTACCAATCTGCCCTACAATGCCCCCTTGCAGCCGGATGCTAAACTGACAATGATGGGTTTCCCAACAGGTCTGGCTGGCAAATCGCGATCGGCAAACATGGGCCCTATGCCCGGTGGCATTGAGTCGGTAGCTGAACTCGCCCAAATGGACGGCGTGCGCGAATGCCTGCAACTCCTTGTCCGCGACAAACAGTGGGTCAACGAAAAGCATCTGGAGTTGTGCCGCATCGCAGCGCCCACTTTCTTTGAACAGCAGCGCGCCGAATGGATGGCAAGGCAGTTTTCCGAGCTGGGTTACGAAGCCAGGATTGACCGCGCGGGCAACGTAACAGCGATGCAGAATTCCACACCCGGTGGCCCATTGGTGGCGGTGACCGCGCATCTGGACACGGTGCTGGCGCCTCGCTCCTCCGATGATATTACGGTGGCCCCGGACGGGTCGTTGCGTGGCCCCGGGGTTTCCGACAACGGAGCCGGGCTGGCAGCGCTGCTGGCAATCGCGCGGGCCCTTTCGCAAGGCGGCGGCTTTCGAGACGCGCGGGCCGAGGTTGTATTCGCCGCCAACGTTTGCGAAGAGGGAGAAGGCAACCTGAGCGGCATGCGCTATTTATGCGGACAGTCGCCCTTGGCGCCAAGACTTCGCGGCCTGCTGATACTGGACGGACCGGCAACCGATCACATTACGGCCCAGGCGTTGGCGAGCCGCCGCTTCGAAGTGGGGTTCACCGGCCCGGGCGGCCACAGCTGGTCGGATTTCGGCATCGGAAACCCCGTGCATGCGCTTAGCCGCGCCATCGCTCTGTTCAGCGACTCGCAGAAGCTAGCCAAGCTGCCGCGTGCCTCGTACAACTTTGGCCTGATCGAAGGCGGCGTAAGCGTGAACTCTATTCCGGCGATGGCGCGCGCCAAGCTCGACATCCGCTCCGAAAGTCCGGAACGTATCGAAGAACTCGCCGGCCTGCTGACGGCCAGCGTGGAGCGTTCGCTCGAAGTGGAAAACGTCCGCAGCAGCAAGGGCAAGGTTGCGGCGAAGATCCGCGAGATCGGCGCGCGCCCCGGTGGGCAACTGGCCGAAGATGCTTCCCTATTGCGTTTTCTGCGAGCAGTCGATAACCACTTAGCGATCCGTTCGCAGGTGGATTGCGCTTCGACCGATGCGAACATACCGCTTTCGATGGGCCTTCCGGCCGTATCGATCGGCGCCGGCGGCCAGGGAGGCGGGGCGCATACGACGGCTGAATGGTTTCATCCGGAAGGCCGCGAGACGGGTTTGAAAAGGATATTCCTGACACTGTGTCTGCTGCTGGCGGAATGAGGCTGCGTGCCGAACTGGCGTTGATCGGCGTGGCGATGATCTGGGGCCTAAGCTTCGTCATCGCCAAGCGTGCGCTGCCCGATATTCCGGTTCCGCTATATATTTGCCTGCGTTTCACGTTGGCCAGCATCACCATGGCCATCATCTACCGGCGGCATATTTCCGCGGGCTTTACTCGGCAGCAGTGGCTGGCGGGCCTTTGGGTGGGGACGATTCTGATGTCCGGCTTCCTGTTTCAGACCTTCGGGCTGGAGCAAACGTCGCCGGCCAAGAACGCGTTTCTAACCGGCCTGTACATTGTTTTGGTGCCGTTTTTCAGCGCTCTTTTTTATAGGACCCGCGTAGGGCTGTTTGAGTTGCTGGGAGTAGCTTTCGCTGTAGCAGGAATGTTTCTGCTTTGCATGACCGGCTGGAGCCTGCACATCGCCGGGGGAGATTCGCTGACCATTGTGAGCGCCGCTGTGTATGCCTTGCACATAATCGTTTTGGGACATTTTGCGCCCAAGACTGGCTATGTTAGCATCAGTTTATTGCAGGTCTCGTTTGCCTGCGTGGCGAGCTGGATCGCCTATGGAGTATGGAGCATGGGGCCGGCTTCGGCCGTAGCCGTGCGCTGGACTCCAGCGGTGATTACGGCGATTGTTTTCGGTGGTTTGCTGTGCACGGCACTGGCCTTCACACTGCAATCGTGGGGGCAGCAACACACCACCACAACCCGGGCCGCGCTGCTCATGAGCCTGGAATTGGTGTTTGCCTGGATCGCATCCTATCTTTTTGATGGAGAAGTGCTTGCAATGCGGGCTGCCGCCGGTGCTGTACTGATTTTAGGTGGAATATTAGTCGTAGAATTGAAACCTTCGGCGAATACGGAACATCCATCTACTCAAGTACACCCATAAATCCGATATAGAATAGTAGCGTGTAGTTGGGAGGCAAGATAAATCCATGAGTTTTTTTGACAAGTTGAAGCGCGAGAAGTTGCTTTCAACCAGTTTGATGGTGTTTACGCTGGCGATCGGAATACTGATCGGCACGCTATTCAACACGGGAGTGAACGCGGCCAAGGGGCAGGCGGCGGCACCCGATGCCTCTCCGCTGGTGACTCCGGCGGCAACCAAACTGTCGAACGAGTTTACGGAACTTGCCAAGCGCGTGGATCCGAGCGTGGTGAATATTACTAGTGATTTCACGCCGAAATCGGCTTCGAAATCCGGCAAACGCCGCGCGCCGGTGGAAGAGGACGAAGAAGAGGGTGGCGGCAGCGCGGACCCGAACGAACTGTTCCGGCGCTTTTTCGGCGGCGGCGGTGGCGGTGCACCGCGGCAACAGATGCCGCGCGGCGAAGCTACCGGTTCGGGCTTCATCGTCGATAAAAACGGCTACATCATCACCAACAACCACGTGATCGACAAAGCCGAGACCATCAAGGTAAAGCTGAACGGCGAAAAGGCGGAGTTCAAAGCGAAGGTCATCGGAGTGGATTGGGAAAGCGATCTCGCTGTGTTGAAGATCGATGCCGGGAAGCCGCTTCCAGCGCTGAAGATCGGCAATTCCGAAGGCGTGCAGGTGGGCGATTGGGCGGTGGCGATCGGTTCGCCATTCGGCTTGGCAGCCACGGTGACGGCGGGAATCATCAGCGCCACCGGGCGCGACATTGCGGGAGCCGAACAGTTTCAGAAGTTTATTCAGACGGATGCGGCGATCAACCCGGGCAACAGCGGTGGACCGCTGCTGAACATCAAGGGCGAATTGATAGGCGTGAATACGGCGATCGCCACTCAGAGCGGCGGCTATCAGGGCATCGGCTTCGCACTGCCAGTGAATACCGCGGTGCGCGTCTACAATTCGATCATCCAGAATGGCCGCGTGCTGCGCGGTTCCATTGGTATCGGCTGGGACAAGGTCGACAAACCGGAGTTACTGAAAGCGGCCGGTCTCTCGGGCGGCGTGGTGATCAGCAATGTGACCAAGGGCGGTCCGGCTGAGAAGGCCGGCATGAAGGTGGAAGATATCATCATCGCCATGAACGGCAAGCCAGTGAAGGATGGCGACGACCTGCTGGTGCGCGTATCTGAAATGCCGGTGGGAACGACGACGAAGATTACAGTCGATCGCGAAGGCAAAAAAGTCGACCTGAACGTGAAGGTTGAGGATCGTGATGAAGTGTTTAAGGACGATCCACGTTGGGCGCGGCGGCGGAAAGATACCGAAGTCGAGACCAAGGTCGAAGGTACGCCGGCGAAGTTCGGCATCAAGATCCGCGACGTATCCGAAGCAGAACGCGCCGATATGAAGCTCGACGACAAACGCGGCGTGACCATCACGGAAGTCGTGCAGGGTTCGTTTGCCGAAGAAATTGGCTTGCAGGAAAAAGATGTGATTGTGAGCATCAACCGCCAGCCTGTTTATTCGCCTGACGATGTGCGCAAACTACAGGGTAATCTGAAGCCCGGTAGCCCGGTGGCTTTCCGCGTGATGCGGGCGACTCCGACAGGTGCAGGCGGCAAGCGAACGTGGACAAGTTTCTATGCCGCGGGTACGTTGCCGGCGGGGCAGTAATTTAGACACAGAGGAGGGGGCAGGCAACCCGCCTGTCCTCCCCAATATAATCTGGTAGACTAATCACTTGAGACTATTCGGCTTCATCCTCTCGTTCACCGTCTGCACGCTTGTCATGCAAGCGGACCAGGCAAAGAAGAAGACGACTACCGTCACGACAACCAAGAGCACGACCACTAATGCCGTGCCTGCAAAACAATCAGCGCCCAAAAAGACCTCGGTGAAGCCTGGCACTGGCTCGCAACGCAAACCGGCTACCGCCAAGACCGCGATTGCCAGGCCCAGCCCAGCCGCTAAAGGCAGCAAAAAAACCGGCTCTAAGAAGACTGCGCCGGCACGCCGCACGCCAACGCGAGTGGGTCAATCCACCCCGACGCAGGACCGCTACAAAGACATTCAAGCGGCTCTGGCCCAGCGCGGCTACCTGAAGTCGGAACCCAATGGACAATGGGGTCCGGAGTCGCAGGATGCGCTGAAAAAGTTTCAACAGGAACAGAATCTGAGGCCAACAGGCAAACTGGATTCCCTATCTTTAATCTCACTCGGACTAGGCCCAAAGCGAACTGCATCGGCCCTGCCCAGACCGCTACCAACGGATGGCACAAACAATGAAAATCGGAGTACCGAAGGAAATCAAAGACCATGAGGCCCGCGTAGGCCTTGTACCCAGCGGCGTTGCCGCTTTAGTGGAAGCAGGACACCAGGTGCTGGTGGAAACCGGCGCGGGCAAAGGCAGCTCACTCTTCGATGAAGAGTACAAAGATGCCGGAGCCAAGATCATTGACGATGCGGCTGCAGTTTGGGCGCACTCCGATCTGGTGGTGAAAGTGAAGGAACCCCAACCTTCTGAGTACGATTATTTCCGGCCCGATCTGCTGCTGTTTACCTACCTGCATCTGGCGCCACTTCCCGAATTAACTGATCGCCTTCTGGAAGCCCGCGTGGCCGCTATTGCTTACGAGACAATCCGCGAACGCGATGGTTCGTTGCCTCTGCTCACGCCGATGAGCGAAGTGGCGGGCCGCATGAGCGTGCAGGTTGGCGCACAATACCTGGAAGCACCTAACGGCGGGCGCGGCATTCTGCTGGGCGGGATTCCTGGCGTGGCTCCGGCGAATGTCGTTATTCTGGGCGGCGGCGTGGTTGGACACAATGCGGCCAAAATTGCCACCGGATTGGGCGCCCATGTGACGATCATCGACCGGAATCTAGCCCGGCTGCGCGAGTTGGACGACATCTTCAACGGACAGGTTGTCACGCTGGCCTCGAATGCTTACACCATTCGGGAAGCTTTGCGCTTAGCCGACCTGGTGATCGGCGCGGTGTTGATACCTGGCGCGTCGGCTCCGAGACTGGTCAGGCGCGACATGATCAAACTGATGAAGCCAGGCTCGGTGGTGGTCGATGTAGCTATCGATCAGGGCGGATGCTTTGAAACCTCGCACGCTACAACGCATACGGACCCGATTTATTACGTGGATAACGTGCTGCATTATTGCGTGTCGAATATGCCTGCCGCGGTACCGCATACTTCCACGCTGGGGCTGACCAATGCGACCTTCCCGCACCTGCTGGCACTGGCGAATAAGGGACTGGCGCGGGCGTGTGTCGAGAGCCCGGAAGTAGCCGAGGGCGTCAACACATACAAGGGGCACGTGACCTATCGCGCGGTGGCCGAATCGCAGGGGAAGAAGTCCAAGCGCATTCAGGAACTGATTTAAGTAAGTCAGGGCAGGCAAATTGCCCGCCCCACCCTTGGAAGCACGAAGTCCACAAGGGTGGGGCGGGCGATTCGCCCATAAGCGCTAAGATAACTCGCCCCGCTCATGGTCGCTGGGTTCATCGTTGGCCTCCTTTGGATCGTGGTCTTCTACATCAGCAGCACTAAGTACCCAATCCCTCATATCGGGGCTTGGAATATGGTTGTTGGCTT
>CAIRSA010000291.1 GCA_903881085.1 uncultured Acidobacteriia bacterium | reverse complement strand
TGGTTGATGCGAAATCTGGCTCGCCAAAGTGCAAAGGCTTTTTTGCGCCTGCTGGCAGCACTCGATTACCGCGCGCGTAACGCTGTTTTGGCGCTCACTAACGTCTTCAGGCCAGCCATGAAGTCAACACTTGGCTTCATGGCGGCGTGAATACGAATAAATCAGGGCCGACTAAGTAGATTTTCTCTCGAATTCAACACGGATGGTTCAATGACGAACGAAAGCTATATGCAACGGCTTCAGCAATTGCGCCATCTCCCAGACGACGACAAAAGCCGCCTCGCCAGTCGTCTCGCAGTAAGCTATGGGCACGCGCAAGCAATATTACCTGAGTTGTCCATCTTCAGAAGTGATTTCCCAACCACTTCACTAGGAGAAATTGAGATTACCGAAACAGGCAAGGAGCAGGTGTTTTATATTGGCCATCACTTTCGTTCAAATATGTCGGTATTTTGTGATAAGGAAAAGAAACTTATTTTTAATAGCCGATTTTATTTTGCGGATCTAAGTGCATTTTTGCTTAATATCGACCCGTGCCTTTATCATCTTTCTAATATTGACCTTGATGACACACTGAACATAGGCAGCGATTTCCTATCGATTCAGCGTTGGTTTATTACCTATGGACACTTCAAGGATGAGGCATATACGTTAGGGGCCGTTTTGGGTCGTCTACCAAATTCAAGTGAGACTCGCGTACTGCTAGACTACCCGACAGACAACCGGCTAGACACAAAGAATTTTCTTGCCAACAAGAACTATCAGAAAATTGATCGTCTGATCTTCGGTCAATCTTCACTGAATGCGTATCGTTTGGGTTCAATTCCGTTGGCCCTAAGGGGTTTGAAAATTATTACCAATAAATACTCATCCCCGACATTCCATAGCTTCCCTCCCGCCGTCACGGCCCGAATTCGGTCACAGGTTGAAGCGCTGGAAATCCCACGCGGGCCGAAACGGATATTCTTGACGCGATCAAATTCCTATCGTGACCCGATTGATAAGATTGAAATAGAGGCGCACTGTACCAAACGTGGATACACGCTTATAAATCCCGAGCTAATTAGTTACGAAGAGTTAGTGCAAATTTCTGGGGACGCTGATCGGGTCATTTGTTATTGGGGCTCAGCTTGCACAAACTGGATTTATTTTAGACCTGGAACCCGTATCTGCGTGCTGAAAGCGGAGTCTTATTCGTCGGAGTCCATTACGTTCTGGTCAAAAGTGATCAACAATTATGAACTTCTCGTATCAGAGATAACGGCGAAGGATAATCTCATCTCTACTATACAAATAGATTCCATTGGTTGGCTGTGGGATTGAGAAATTCTAAACTGGAAGGTATATTATCTTCTTGAACATCCCGCTTCAATAAGATGTGTAACAAATTATGCTTAAGGAAAAACGGGGAAAAAGGATCGGCGTATGGGGAGCTTGCGATACTGGCGGCCTCTCAGCGTCATTAGCGCTCTTGCTACACAATCATCAAGTGTCCGCCTTGAGACCGCCGACCGAGGAGGAGTTGCGAAACGCGTGGATTGAGTCGATGCGGGAACGCGTTGACATACTAGTCGTACCTATTTCTTGGCAACAACCTGGATGGGGACTGACATTCCAACTCGATGTATTGAGGAAAGCAGGCCTTCAGATTATCTCATACCCTTTGATCGTGTTCGGGGCCTTTCATCCGGATATGTGTTTCGCATATCGGGGTTCTTTGACAAGCCCTATTTTTCCTCATTATAACTCGAAGATTGTCGCTTGGAGTTACGCCAACAAAGTGCCGATAGATCAGGCGGCTACATTCTTTAACGAATCGGTTTTTTCACTGCTCGGCTACTTTGATGCATGGAACCCAGAGGTCTCGAAACTGCAACTTGAGTTCGAGAAATGCAACTTGGATTTTCAATTTTTTTACTGGAAGGTAAAACGGATGGGCGCCTTCATGCACTCGTTCAACCATCCTAAGATTCAGACGATTGTAGCCCTTGCGAAGTGTCTTACGGTGAAGCTCGTTGGCAGAAGTGAAGTTATTACAGATACATCTTTGGAAATCCCAGACGGTCTTTCTCATGCCGACTGGCCCATCTATCCGGAAATCGGAGAGCGCCTCAGCCTACGCACCTCTTATCGATGGAGTTCTGAAAAAACAGGAGGCGCGAGTTTTAGCTTGCCGGAATATATTCACCACGCTTACAGCAAGTATGAAGAATTGGGATTGGATGGCAGCGAAATGATCTACGAAGACTCAGAGCGAACCAATTCAGTCTTGCGTCCGTTGTTGGGGCACTGACATGGCAGTCAATCCATATCGGGGCCTCCCGGATCGACAATTTTGGTCTCGCGCCATGTCAACGCCGCCGCCTGGGCACATAGATCCAATGGCACCGCCTCATGCTCAGATAGCCCGCACTGAGCGAATTGTCACGATGGGGAGTTGTTTCGCCCAGCACTTGGCGAGAAACCTAGCGTCTCTCGGTCTCAACTACTATATTACCGAACGTGCGCCTATGGCGATGAGCGAAGCAGAGGCTGCCTTATACAATTACTCCGTGTTCTCTGCTCGTTTCGGCAACGTATACACCGTTCGGCAAGGCTTGCAGCTATTCGAACGTGCCTTTGGGTTTTTCCGTCCAGAGGAGAATTTCTGGACAGTAGCCGGTGGTTTTGTAGACCCGTTCCGCCCGTCAATCAATCCGACGCCGTTTGCCACACCAGAAGCCGTAATTGCTGACCAGGAAAATCACCTTTCCTGCGTTCGTCAGATGTTTGAACGCACCGACTGGCTGATCTTTACGCTTGGGCTCACCGAGGCGTGGCGCTCCATAGCGGACGGCGCTGTGTATCCGCTCGCACCCGGGGTAGCGGGCGGCGAATTTAGTCCTGATCATCACGAGTTCTTTAATTCCTCCGCAGCCGAGAACTCGCGGGACTTGAGTTTACTCATCGACCATATACGGAGAATCAACCCAACCTGCAGGGTCATACTGACCGTTTCGCCCGTACCACTGATAGCAACTTACGAGCCGACCCACGTTTGGACGGCGACTACCTATAGCAAAGCTGTTTTACGAGTCGCTGCAGAAGAGGCAGCGAGAATGTGTCAACAAGTTTTCTATTTCCCTTCATATGAAATTATTACGTCGCCAGCCGCCGGCGGCGCGTACTACGCTGATGACTTGCGTCAGGTCACCGACCTTGGCGTAAAACACGTTATGCGGTCTTTCAAGAAGAACTTCATCTTCGACGAGAACTCGGGACTCAATAAGTCCGCTCCCGTCGTTGTGCCAGCAAACAGCAGGACCTTTCGTGAGGTTATCTGCGATGAGGAACTCATTGAGCAATCGATACAGCTAAGCGGGATGGGTCAGGAGCGCGTGTAATTCCCAGGCGATTTCCGCTCACGGCGGGAGTTGTGCCGCACCAGATTATCTGTTAATTTTTCTACGGTATCGGCGGAAAAAACAACGGGATCGGCGATGCTGCAAGTGGCGGAATGTTTTTGCGATTCTAACGACTATTACGTCAGGCTTTGCGATACGACTGTCCAGCTACTCGGCTCCGGGCGGGGGGCATTGCCGCTGCAGGAGGGGTGGGTTCCAGTGGCCTTGCTGCTCGGCGTCCCGGGGGTTGCGGTGCTTCGGTTGCGCCATCGCAACGGGCCGACCGCAACTTGGTATTTCGGGCCAGACTTCTGTTTTATGACGCATCTGCATGACGCGCTGACACCAGCGGTTCGAGTAGCGTTGCGCGAGAAGCTACCGGCGTTCCCGGAGATCGAATGGGAACGCTATCCAAAACTCAGTGTTGACCGCGCGATTGTGCGACCCCAGTTGACACCGGCGGCGGTTCTGCCGCTGTCGGTGGTCAATGAGCGGTCAGCCGGTGAGTTCGACGAGCTTTCTCGGTTCTGGCGCGAGAACGACTATGTTGTGGTGAGGAAGGCCTTGACTCCTGAAGCAATCGCCGTGTTGACGGCTTCGGTGACGTTCGAAGATCGTGACTCAGTTGACGATCCTAGGCAGTTTTATCGGGTTCATAACGACCGATCCTGTGCGAAGCTAATTGCGGAGCTGCATGTGGCGATGCATGGGTTCTATGAGCGGCTGTTTGGCATCGCGTTGCAACGGACCGCAGCATTCGCTATGCGCTATATTCAGAATTCTGATCTCCTGCCGCACTACGACAATATTTTCACTGCGATATCTTCGACTATTTGTTACCACAGCGCTCCGAACGGAGCTCAAAGTCCACTGTATCTTGACCGGGCAAAATTCCTCAACCCGCATCAGCAGCGCCTGACGGTGAAGGATCGGGTGGGAATCCCGTTGGTTAATATAGCCAAGCTCGACCTACAGCCAGGCGATCTCGCCGCCTTTCGCGGGCGGACGCATCTGCACTGGCGGGAGGCGGTAGAGGGGCAAATGGATTATCGGGCTGTGCTCGCGCATTTTGCGGATGCGGAATACAACGGCAAATTGCTAGCTCCTAAGTTTGTGCAGGGCGTTCCCCGGGACCTAGTGGATATAGATTCCTATCAAGAGTTCCGCGAAGTTTATGCGAGCTACTTCGAGCGTAGCGGACAAGGCTGGGTTTGACAGGTTTTGCAGTCTAAGGGAGGTAGTTAGTCGGCCCTGATTTATTCATATCTCTATGATTCTATTGTATTTATATCCATTTTCAGATTATAACTTCCCCCGGTTTAGAGTCTATCAGCCGCAGCGGTAAAGCGGCTACCGCGACGGCGTAACCGGTAACTACGCGGCGTTCTGGTTCAGCACGGGAAGTTGTGCAGATCGGAGCGCAGCGGATTATCGGCGAACAGAGTCTTCCAGCGCCGCGGCGTGAGTTC
>CAIRSA010000290.1 GCA_903881085.1 uncultured Acidobacteriia bacterium | reverse complement strand
TCGGCGATCTCCTGCGCGGACTTCGTCGAGATCTCCCGCGTGCGGTCAAAACCGAACAGTTCACGCGCCGTATTCTCTGCTTCCACCACGCCATCGGAAACAAACGTGAAGCGCGCTCCCGCCGTGACGGTCTCGGCATACTCCACATCCTCCGCGATGCCCAGCGGCAAGCCGGACTCGGTGTCCACTTCGCGGCCATCCGCATAGGGCGCGGGATGCCCGGCATTAGCGATGGCCACCGTGCCAGCCAGGTCAAACCGCGCGCAGCAGCAGGTTACGAAACCGCCGCCAGTGAGGCCAAACAGGCCATGATTTAACGCCGAAAGAATCTGTCCTGGCGACGACGACTGCTCGTTTCGAAGAATGCCGATCGCGACCGATACCAACATCGCAGCCTTCAGCCCCTTGCCGCTCACGTCGCCGACCAACACCAGCCGCGAGCCGTCCGCGCGCTCCAGGATCTGAAAGAAATCTCCGCCCACTTCCGACGCCGGCAGATAGACCGGATCAACCTGGTAGAAGCTCCCGGCCGCAGGTAATGACGTCAACAACAGCGACTGGATTTCCGCCGCCGACTCCATCTCCCGTGCCAGGCGCCGCCGTTCGCTCATCAGCCGGGCGGAACGCTGGTTCATCAGAATGGCCATCGCGAAAGTAAATAACAGCAATGAGACGGTGCGTATCACTGTCGCCTGGGAGCGGATCGCTTCTACGCTCCACACAATCGAGTTACCGAACACCACGAAGTTCAACGCGAGGTACGCCAGGATTGCCACGTGGACGGCTCCTGCACGTTCCCGAACTCCAGGAGTTCTCCACCCCAGTTCGTAGTAAATGATGCTCTGGCAACAGGCGAGCGCGAGGGACGCATGGTTGAAAGTGAATGTGGGCAGATTTCTGCCTATGGTGAAAAGGGTAGCCACGAAAAACGCAATGAGCGACGCCGCTGCGGCGCACCAAACTGGCCGTGTGAGGCGGCTGCGAAAAAATGCGGCCTGGAAGCCAACCCAACCCAAAATGCCTATGGCGGTCGCAAGAAAAATACTCCAATTAACGGCCAGGTTCGTTCGAACGGCGAGGCCCTCCGGGTAAGCGACCAGGATCCGGTTAACGATTGCGCTTAGCAGCCACAGTCCGAACCAGAAATACTCCGGCGCATCACGGCGCCACAGCGGAAGCATTAGGAAGAAGACTGCCGGAATCATTAAGGAGACACCCATCACCAACTGCAGCAGGACACTTTGCAGCCGCTCGCTGTGCCACGTCTCTATGGAAAAGCCGATCGGTTGGCGGGCTCCGATCGAGGAGGTCCGGAGGGCCTGGTCAAACCGGTTGGTAGCCCCAGACTTGCTGATGCGCAGCCGGATAGCGATGACCGCGTCCCTGGTGTCTCCTGGAACATCCACCGCCTTCGGTGCAGGAAGCAGCCCACCCCACGGAATAACATCCAGCCCGCCCACCACTCCGGCGAGTTGACCGTTCCAGAAGACTTCATACGCCTGGCCTCCTCTTCCAAATGCGCCGATCCTCAATGCCAGCGGTTCCCCCGGCGGATGCTCCGGCAGATGTACCCGCACCCGGTACCAGGAGGATCCGTCGCCGGGCTGCACCGCGCCCTCCGGCATTTGCACGTTGGCCCACGCCGAGTCGTCAAAGGCCGGGTCGGCCCAACGCGGGTCATCACCCATCTGGTGCTTCCACACGCCGGCAAGCGGCGCCGTTTGGAACAGGCTTTTCACCTCGATGGTCTGCGCGGCCGCAATAGCCCCAGTCAAAGTCAGTAGCAGAAATGCTCTCATCCGTTCCTCCGCACCGTCATCACCGTGATGTCGTCGTTCTGGCCCCACACCCGTGCAGCATAGGCGATGTCTTGCGCGGGCTGACCGCTGATTTCGCGCGTGCGGTCAAAACCAAACAGTTCTCGCTGCGCGTTCTCGGCTTCCACCACGCCGTCTGACACAAACGTAAACTGCTGGCCGCTGACCACCGTCTCGTCGTACACCACGCCCGGCATCACGCCTAACGGTAGCCCACCCTCGACCTCAACTTCCCGGCCGTCGGCATAGGGAGCGGGATGTCCTGCGTTGGCGATGGTCACCCGGCCATCAGGATCGAAATGCGCGCAGCAGCAGGTGACGAAGCCGCCGTTTGTGTGTCCGGTCAGCCCCTCGTTCAAGGTGCGAAGAATCTCTCCTGGTGAGGAAGATTTCTCAACGCGTAGGATGCCGATGACGACTGACACCATCATCGCGGCCTTCAGCCCTTTGCCGCTGACGTCGCCGGCAACCACGATCAAGCCACCGCCGGCTTCAGCGCGGGCCCAGTAGAAATCGCCGCCAACCTCGGACATGGGCAGGTACGCGGATTCCGTGGAGAAGCCGGGCACTTGGATCGAGCCGTCTGGCAGCAGCAACTCCTGCATTTCAGCGCCGGCGCGCATCTCCTGGGCCAGGCGCTGCTGTTCCCTCTGTAGCCGCGCCGAGCGCCGGTTCATGATCGCGGCCATCACGCCTGCGAACAGCAGATTCCCCACGCCCCGCACTGTCATCGCGAAATCCGGCCCTTCGAAACCGTAAGGAAGGATCCTGTCGACCAGAGGGTTGATCAGGCCAGCAGTAGCGAAGCTCCCTCCGAGGCTGAGGGCCACTGCCAAGTGCATCAATGGGGTTTCCCTGGCTGGCTGACTCCGGCGCGCAAGGTCGACGTAGACCAGGAATTGAGCGATGATTACCAGCGAAAAGAAGTACCCTGAAAACGGAACCATCCAGTCCAAACGGACGAGAGACAATATAGACAGCGTGATCGTCAGCAGCAGGATTGCCTGTTGGCATCGCCTCGCCCAAATCGAGAGGTGAACCCCCAACAGGTGTCTGAAAAGTCGTTCCCAGGAGTGGAGCGACAGCGCTTGGAGGCTGTAAAAGCAAAAGTCGATTGGAGGAACTGCCAAGCCATCCAGCATCCATGGCGTTGCGGCAACCACCCGCGACAAGTTTCCAACGAGCAGGAAGCAGCCACACCAGAAATAATCCGTTGCGTCGCGGCGCCAAACGGGCAAGATCAGAAAGAAGAGCCCGGCCATGGCTGTTGCGCTCATTATGGCGAGATGTCCGACGCTCCGCCATCGTACCTCGAATTCATTCTGGTGCTGCTTTGCCGCGAGAGCCTCCGCGGTGCCAATCCAGGCGCCTGTGCCCGTGAACTGAATGCGAAGCCGGCTGCTTCTCCGATTGCGGATGGCGATGGTTAATTGGCGTGAGTTTGCTGGAATGTCGAAGGCAGCGGAAGTGGGAAAGCGGTTTCCCCAGCCGTTCGCCACCCACAAGTTGCCGAAGGAACCCACCTGCGTACCGTTGACAAAGAGGTCGTAAGCATTGCTCAAGGGCGGTAGCAGTAGTTTCAGCGGCTCGGCAGGCAGTTGGTCCGGCAGGTAAACATGAAAGCGAATCCAGGATAGGCCCAGAGGAAGGCGGATTTCTGCGCCTGGCACACGGACCGTTTGCCAGGCCGAGTCGTCGTACTCCGGCGCGGCAAAGCGGGGATCATCGCCCGCACTTATTTTCCAGTCCCCTTGGAGCGGGGCGAGTTGCGAGAAGCCGCGCACCTCGATCGTCTGCGCGTGTAGCGCAGTCATTGCCAAGGCCGAGAGGATGGCTAATTTCATCCGTTCCTCCGCACCGTCACCACCGTGATGTCGTCGTTTTGTCCCCACGCCTTTGCGGCGCTGGCAATCTCCTGCGCTGGCTTGGTTGAGATCTCGCGCGTGCGATCGAAACCGAACAGTTCACGGGTGGCGTTTTCGGCTTCCACCACGCCATCGGAGACGAAAGTGAACTGTTTGCCGCTGACCACCCTCTCGCCGTATACCACGCCCGGCACCACACCCAGCGGAAGCCCGCCCTCGACTTCCACTTCCTGGCCATCGGCGTAGGGCGCTGGATGTCCGGCATTGGCGATTGTCACCCGGCCATCGGGCTCGAAACGCGCGCAGCAGCAGGTGACGAAGCCGCCGCCTACGTTCACGGCGAGGCTCTCATTCAGAGCGGCCAGAATCGCGCCCGGCGACGACGACTTCTCATTGCGTAAGATGCCGATCGTCACTGACACCATCATGGCGGCCTTCATCCCTTTGCCGCTAACATCCCCCACAACCACGATCAAGCCACCGCCGGCTTCATCGCGGGCCCAATAGAAGTCGCCACCAACCTCGGACATGGGCAGATACGCAGCTTCGATAACGAAGCCGGGCACTAGAATCGAGCCGGCGGGCAGCAGCAACTCCTGCATTTCAGCGCCGGCACGCATCTCCTGGGCCAGGCGCTGCTGTTCGCGCTCCAGTCGCGCCGAACGCCGGTTCATGATTGCGGCCATCACGCCGGTGAACAACAGAGTTCCTATGCCCCGCACCATCAAAGCAAAATCCTGCCCCTCGGCGCCGTACGGGAGGAACCGCGCCACCCTAGGGTCCATCAGAGCCGAATTAGCGAAGTTCCCCACCATATAAATGGCAACTGCAATGTGCATCCAAGGGGTTTCGCTGACAGGCTGAGTCCGGCGAGCCAAGTCGAGGTAAACCAACAATTGAGAGAGCATTGCCACAAGCACAAGATAGGAAAGGAATGGACCAAGCCTATTAAAGGGGAGGAAGAGTGCCAGGATGCACAGACCAATCATCAGTGAAAGTCCTGCCGTTTGGCAAAGCCTCACCCAGATCGAAAGGCGAGTGCCCAACAGGTGGTGGAAGAGCCGTTCCCAGGAATGAAGCCACAGCGCAAGCATGCCGAAAAGGCAGGAGGAGATCAGAGGCATTGCCAGGCCCTCCAGCATCCAGAGCATTGCGGCGAACGGCCTGAGCAAGAGGGCCAGAAGCAGAAAGCAGCCACACCAGAAATAATCCTTTGCATCGCGACGCCAAATAGGCAGGAGCAAAAAGAAGAGCCCAGCCATGGCGGTTGCGCTCATCGTCGCAAGATGGTTGACGCTGCGCCATCGCACCTCGAGATCATTTTGGTGCCGCGTTGACGCAATTGCCTCCGCGGTACCAATATAGGCGCTTCGGATTGCGGCCGGAACACTGATCAGCGGACTGCTTCTGCGGTTGCGGATGGCGATGTTCAATTGGTGTGAGCTTGAGGGAATTTCGAAAGCAGCGGCGGCTGGCTGAAGGTCTCCCCAGCCGTTGGCTACTTGCAGGTTGCCGAAGGAACCTACCTGTGTGCCGTTCACGAAGAGGTCATAAGAATTGCTCAGCAGCGGAAGGAGTAGGGCGAGGCGCTCGGCGGGCAGTTGTTCCGGCAGTTGGACATGAAAGCGAATCCACGAGATGCCTAAAGGAAGTGGGATCCCTGCGCTGGGTACGCGGACCGTGCGCCAGGCCGAGTCGTCGAATTCCGAGGCGGCAAAGCGGGGATCGTCGCCTAAGCTGATTTTCCACTCGCCGTCCAGCGGGGCGGGCTGGTACAAGCTGCGCACCTCGATCGTCTGCGCGTGCAGTACAGTCATTGCGAAGGCTAACAGGATGGCAAATTTCATACCATCCTCCGCACCGTCACGACGGTGATGTCGTCGTTCTGACCCCACGCCCGCGCAGTCTCGGCGATTTCCGCAGCGGACTTTCCGCTGATCTCCCGCGTGCGGTCGAAGCCGAACAGTTCGCGGCCGGCGTTTTCGGCTTCCACCACGCCATCGGAAACCAACGTAAGTTGCCCGCCCGGCGGTAAAACCAGGCGCGTCTCCTCCCATTCCGCCTCCACTGCTACGCCCAACGGCAGGCCCGCCGCGACCTCCACTTCCCGGCCGTCGCAATACGGCGCCGGATGTCCCGCGCTGGCCATTGTCATTTCTCCGCCAGGCGTGTAGCGAACGCAGCAACAGGTGACAAAGCCACCCTGCCCCACGAGTGCTTCGTTGAGTCCCGCCAGGATTGCTGCCGGTGAGGACGACTTCTCGCGCCGCAACGCGCCGATCGCCACCGACACCAGCATCGCCGCCTTCAAGCCTTTGCCGCTAACATCTCCCACCAGCGCCACGCGCGATCCGTCCGTGCGGTCCAGAATCTGATAGAAGTCTCCGCCCACTTCTGTCGCAGGCAGATAGACCGGTTCAACCTTGTATAAGCTTCCGGCGGCGGGCAAAGACGTCAATAACAGCGATTGGATTTCCGCAGCCGACTCCATCTCGCGGCTCAGCCGCCGCCGTTCGCCCATTAGGCGTACTGAACGCTGGTTCATCAGAATGGCCATGGCGAAAGTGAACAGCAGCAAAGTGACGGTGCGTATGAAGTTCAGCTGAGTTCCTGCCGCCTCATCGCTCCTCCCCAAGATGGGGCCGAAGTTCGCAAAAAGCGATGCGAGATATACCAGGATTGCCAGGTGGATAGCCCCCACCCGTTCCCGAAGGCCAGATGTTCTCCAGCCCAATTCGTAGTAACTAATGAATGGGCAACTGGATACCACCAATAGCATGACGAAGGCAGTAGTTAAGGACAGACGTACGCCCATAATAATGAAGACAATGCTTCCGAAAAGCGTCAGGCCCCCCCCGGCGGTGGCGAGCAACGCTGGCCATGTGAGACGGCTGCGAAACAACGTGCTCATAAGGCCAAGCCAAGCCGGGAAAGCGACGGCGTTACAGAGAACTTGAATCCAACAGGTGCCCAGACTCGTTCTTAGGTGGATGACCTCAGGGTACACATTTAGGAACCGGATTACGATTGTGGACAGCAGCCACAGGCCAAACCAGAAATACTCCGGCGCACCGCGACGCCATAGCGGAAGCACCAGCAAGAAAACTGCCGGCATCAGCAACGACGCAGCGATCGCCAACTGCAGCAGCACACGTTGTTGCCGCTCGCTCTGCCAAGCCTCGACCGAAAGGCCGATGGGTTGGCGAAGGCCGATCCAGGAGGTCCGGTGGGCGGGGTCGAGCCGGTATACGTAAGCCATGTTCGCTGTGCGCAGCCGAATGGCGATGACCGCGTCCCTGGCGGCTGCTGGAACATCAAACGCCTTTGGCGCGGGAAGCAGCAGCCCCCACAGACTACCATCCGGCGCGCCCACCACTCCGGCGCGTTGCCCGTTCCAAAAGAGTTCATACGCCTGCCCATTACCGAATGCGCCAATCATTAGCGCCAGCGGTTCCCCCGGCGGATGCTCCGGCAGATGCACCCGCACCCGGTACCATGAAAATCCGTTGCCCGGCTGCACTGCCCCTTCCGGCATTTGCACGTTTGCCCACGCCGAGTCGTCAAAGGCCGGGTCGGCCCAACGCGGGTCATCACCCAGCTGGTGCTTCCACACGCCGGCAAGCGGCGCCGTTTGGAACAGGCTTTTCACCTCGATGGTCTGCGCCCCCGCGATAGCCGCAGTAAAAGTCAGTAGTAGAATTGCTCTCATACGTTTCTCCGGGCCGTTTCAGCCAGATGGTATAATTTGACTATGCCAAACGTAGCAACCAGCGTGCGCATAAACAGCTCCGCCATGCATCTCTTGTCTGACCTTGCTGCTAAGCTTGGCCAGCCCAAGGCGCAAGTGATTGAAATCGCATTGCGGGAGCTGGAAGAAAGAACCTTCTGGGCGGATGTGCATCGGGCGTTCGAGCAGGCTGCTTCGGAACCGTCCGGGCGCAGTGAAATCGCACTTTGGGAGCGCACCTCCGAGCAGGACTTTAAGGACGAGAAGTGGTGATCGAGAAGGGTCAGATCTATTGGCGTGGGCTCGATCCGGTTCAAGGACATGAACAAGGCTTGACTCGCCCCGTCGTGATCATTTCCGCGGATTCGTACAATCAGACCAAGAGTCCGTTGGTTGCGGTTGTTCCGCTTACCAGATCGCCCGCCAAAAATCCGCTTCATCTGCACTTCACGGCTCAGGAGACCGGCTTGGACTCCGATTCGACTGCGCTGATCGACCACGCCCGTTTCATTGACCGGGCCAGACTGAAAGGCAATCCGATCGGACGGCTCCCACCAGCAGCCGTCGCGCTTCTCAACCGGCAATTGACAAGAGTGCTGGGCCTCTGAACGAATCATCCAAGCCTCCGCACCGTCACCACCGTAATATCGTCATTTTGCCCCCACGCCCGCGCCGCCTCCGCAATCGCCGCGGCGGACTTCGCACTCATGGCGCGCGAGCGTTCAAACCCGAAGAGTTCACCGGCGTCATTGGCCGCTTCGATCACGCCATCGGAGAGTAGAGTAAAACGGCTCCCGCGTGCGATCGTTTCCACATACTGGACGTCTGCAACGACACCGAGCGGCAGACCCGATTCCACTTCGATTTCGCACTCGTCGCAGTAGGGAGCCAGATGGCCGGCGTTGGCGATGGTCACCGCCCCATCGCGGTCAAACCTTGCGCAGCAACAGGTGATGAAACCACCGCTGGTGCGGCCCTCAAGCGCTCGATTCAACCTCGCCAGAACTTCCCCCGGCGCCCGCGAATCTTCGTTGCGCAGCGAACCGATGGTGGAAGCCACCAACATTGCCGCCTGAAACCCTTTGCCGCTCACATCGCCCACAACAACCAACAGCGAACCATCCGCTGGCGATGGCGAAAAGTAGTAGAAATCGCCACCAACCTGGCGGGCCGGAAGATAGGCGGTTTCCACAGCGAAATCGGTATCGCCCACGTTATCCGCCCCCAACAAAGCAGCCTGGACCCGTGCGGCGGCTTCCATGTCGCGCTCGGCTTCCCGCTGTTGTTTGCTGCGGCGCTGATAGCGGCGATACACAATGTAGACCATGCTGGCTACTACCAGCGCGTTGGCAATGGCGGTGTTCTGAATGACAAACCCCTCCATTAACGTCACCGTAGAGTTACCGAGGTTTGAGGAGAACGTAGTAAAGGCGCGCAGGCCAACGCCCAAACCAAGGGCCGCCAGGTCCAATCGCCTGTTACGCAGGTTGTACAATCCGGCAATGATTCCAAGCCCGGCCTGAATCAGTAAACCTCCATCGACAACAGAAGCGAGCAGGGCCGGCGAGCCCGGCAGCGGGAAATAGCCGTGAACCCCGATTAGAAAACTGGCAAAAGCGATTGGTAGCGCCGCAATGCGGATCACACGTTTCGCCGCAGGAATCAGTTCCGCCAGCAGCAGGCAATAGAAGAAGTGGACAGAGAAATAAGGCAACCACATCAGGGCAAAGGCCCACATGGAGTTTGTCGCAACCAGCAAAAGAGCCATCGGAATGTTCGCCAGCCGGGCGCCAGCATTGAAGGAAATCGCCAGGCCCAGCCACAACAATTCGGTCTCAGCAGGCCGCCGGCGGAATAGGGCCAGACAGAACAGCCCGCATCCACCAATCAGCATCCACAGGACGTTGGAAGGAAAGATAAAAAGAACGCCTTCGGCGCGGTGCAGGCGCTCTCCCTCCGTGATAAAAGCCGCCAGGCCCACTATTGGCGGGTGCAAACCAATTACGCTGGCCCAGGTTTGCGGTGAGGCGTTCCCCCGAATCGGCAACATCCTAATCGCGATAATGAGTTTTTCCCCACGCCGCGCGTTGTTTGGAATTACATACGAATTGTGACGCACCGGAACGCCAATCGCGCCAGCGCCGCCTTCAAGAATGGTTCCATGACGCCCGATTTCGATCCCGTTCACGAAGACGGAGTAGACCGCACCCACTGGCCCGATTCCGACTGCAAGCTCACGCCCGGCCGCCCATTGCGGCGGGGAAATGGAAGCACGGAGCCACATCAGGTCATGCGGCTGAACCTCAAACCGGTTATCGCGATTGCGACGAAAGGTGGGGAACTCGCCCCGTTCCCAGCCGGAGTCGTTAAAATCCGGGCTCGCCCAGCGCGCGTCGTCGCCGGTCTTGATGTGCCAATCGCTCAGCGTGATCGATTCGTCCTGGCCGAAGACAGGCATTGCCAGCAGGAGAAGAAGGAATGTCTTCACTGCGCCCTCCGCACCGTTACCACGGTGATGTCGTCATTCTGGCCCCAGGCCTTGGCCGCCTCCGCAATCACTTGCGCCGGCTGCGAACTCATCGCGCGAGTCCGTTCGAAGCCGAACAGTTCCCGTTGTGCATTCTCCGCTTCCACCACTCCGTCAGAAAGGAAGGTCAGCGCCTGCGTTCCCAACTGGCTCGACGCAGTCTCATAGCAGGCATCGCTGACAATCCCCAGCGGCAGGCCGCTTTCCACTTCCAATGCCGCTTCCCCGGAGTAAGGCGGAATGTGCCCGGCATTGGCGAGGTCAACGCGGCCATCGGCGTGGATCAGCGCGCAACAGCACGTCACAAAACCGCCGCGCGTCTTACCCATCGCAGCCCGATTCAGATTCCGCAGCACAACCGACGGCTCGCGTGAAGGCTCGTTCCCCAGCGCGCCCAGCACGGAAGCCACCAGCATCGCCGCATCCAGTCCTTTGCCGCTGACGTCACCCACCACCACCAGCAGCGAGCCGTCTTGACCCGCAATATATTGATAGAAATCACCGCCCACTTCGCGCGCCGGAAAATACGCCACATCCACGGTAAAGCCCGGCGCCCCATCGCCCGAACCGCCGCCGAGCAGTACCTGCTGCACATGGCGCGCGGCGGCGAAGTCCTGCTCCATCACGGCCTGCTTCGCCTGGTCCTTGCGGAAACGCAGGAACAGCACGGTCAGAATCGTGGAGACACAAACCAGCGTCGCCACACTGCGGATATCGACACGGAGCATCCCCATGTAGAAGCTGGCGTCAAGATTCAACAAGGTGAAGCAAAGGCCGCCAAGATACTGCGTGAGCAGCGCGACGGCGATCCAAATGGATCCTGTCTTCTGATCGCGGGCCAGTCCCCACGTGGCGACGAGCGCACCCAAGACGGCCGGCACGTCGAGCAGCATCAGCCAAAAGAAACCCGACGGCAAGTGAACAGAAAAGGTCCAGACATTCATGAAGCCAACAACGCTCTGCGCCGCTGCGATTACATAGATCAGCCGCCGGTGGGCCGGGCAGACCTGCGCGGCAAACAGCATTGCCCACGCCCAGCCTGACATGGATATGACCAGAATGATTTTGGGATACAAAGAGGCTCCGAGCATGGAATCACCCAGCACCAGTGGGAACCCTAGGAAGCCGCCGCAGCCCTCGGTACAAAGGCAGAAGAGGCCGAGAAACAGATACTCAAGACGATGCCCTTGTGTGGCGTAAAGCAGGAAGCTGATGCTGGCCATGCCGAACATCAGCAGTCCGGCCAAATTCCAAGGCAGGTGCGCCAGCCGCCCGTTTGCCGTGTAGAGCGACTCTCTGAGCTCAATCGCGGTTCTTCGGCCGATCGCCGGCGGATGCGGCTCAATCGCAAAGACTCCCAGTGCCTTGAACTCCGTCCAGCCGTCGCTGTTGGTAACAAGCCATCGCCGGATAGCAATATGCACTGGCTGCGTGTGCCGCAGTGGAGACAGGCCGAACACCATGCCGCGCTCGACTGGCCCGTCAGGCGAAGGCACCATTTTGCCGAAACGGCCCACCAGCCGGCCCTCAACATAAACTTCATAAGCGCGGTCGAGAGGCCCAATCCCGATCGCAAGCACCGTGCCCTCGAACTCCGCGGGAAGCATCACCGATGCCCGATACCAATGCCATCCCGAAGTGTCCGGCCAAAGGACTTGAGGATACTGCTTGTGCGCCGGCACCCAACTGGAGTCATCGAACTCCGGCCGCGCCCAGGCCAGGTCGTCGCCCAGGTGCTCGCGCCAGTTGGTTATGGGAATGATCTCATTCTGCGCATGCGCCAGGGCAATAAACAGCAGCAATCCCGCCGCCAGGCGCATGTGTATCTTGCTCCAATACATCACAATAGAGTGTCACAAAATGCGGCGCTTGCGCTTGGCCCCTTGCACAGGCAAGTGTTGGCGGAAAGGCCCGATGATGCTTGGAATATCTGCTGGAGGCTGGTTCAGTCGAGATCCATCGCGGCCTTCAGCCCTTCCTCTACCTCATGCAGGGAATCTGGAGGCAAAGTACCGATCCGCCTGGTCATCTTAGCCCGGTCCAGTGTGGTCACCTGATGGCAAACAGCGAAACTCGTCCTCGGTAGACCGGCAGTGCCGCCCGCGAGTTCTATAACGGTGGGTCCGCGCTTAGCTTGCGCCGGAGATGTGGAAATGGGGACCACGACAATGGACTTCCATCCGGGAGTCTGGTTGAAACCGTCATGAGATAAAATGATCACGGGACGCCGGCCCGTCTGCTCCGATCCCGAGCGTGGGACAAGCTCGGCCCAGTAAACCTCACCGCGCTTCATCTTTTTGTCTTCGCGGTTTTCATCAGGTGCTCGATCCCCGCCGACTCCAATTCGTTGTCGAGATCAAGAGAGGTTCCCGCCATTTCCTTGGCGTAGGCTGCAATGGCGTCTTGCCTTGCCTTTCGGGATTGTTGCCGAAGCCATCCGTCGACGGCCTCTCGAGCTAGAGTCGTGGCGGGCACTTGTGTCCGTTCGGCTTCTGCCCTCAGCCGGATGTAGATCTGCTCGGGCAGGGGCAGATGAAAATTCTTCAATGCCTTACTCCTTTGTCAATTATGGCATGAAAGCATGGCAGCATATGATGGCAAGGGGAGTGTGGCAATCGCCGGAGCCATCGGCCGGAAGCGGAATGCGGTGGCATGTTTAGCGCCACGAGAGCAAAGATCCTCCGCCACCCCGCTCACTTGCCCGAGAGCGCGGCCTTCTCCCAGTTATTGATCAGATTCAGCGTGGGCGGAGCATCGTCATTGGCCTGCACGTTCACCAGGAAACGTTTGCCATCGGCGCTGGGGGAATAAAGAAAGTAGTTTCTGGTTGTCGTTGTAGTCCGGCTGAGGAATTCAAATAGCGCCTGCGGAGGCCTTGCGTCAAATTCGCCGCGTGGACCAGGCTGCACGGTAACCGCCATGAGCTGGATCTTCCCGATGTAGCCATCCAAATAAAACAATTCCTTGCCGTCGCGCCGCCACCGAGGTTGCGCGCAACCCTGAGTACCGGCGGAGACTTTCCACCGGCCAGGTCCGTAGGGAAAGGGACGCACCCATACTGCATTTTGAGAAACGTAAGCCAGCCAGTGGCCGTCCGGTGAAAGCTGGCCTTGACTCGCGTCTTCCCCGGCCGTCTGAAACGGTACAGACTTTCGCTCCCCGGTTTTATTCAGCGGGTCAAATAGATACCAGATGCTGCTTAGGCCCTTGGAATCGGTCTCGGTATAAATGAGATAGCGCCCATCGCTTGACCAATCGGAGGGAGCCTTCTGGTTTTCGCTTTCGAGTAGCGGTTCCTGTTTGGGATCTCCTGTTGGCTCCTTCGAATAGAGCTTGTTGCCCGAGCTAAATACGATGCGGTCTCCCTGCGGGGACCAGACGCCCGGACTTGCCCCCTTTGTGAGGCGGGTTTCCCCACCTCGCTGTAGATCGTGCAACCAGATTCCGTCGTCCTGGCGGGCAGTGGCCGCCCACTTCCCATCGAAGGACAGCGTGACATGGCGCTGGCTCTGTACTTCGCCGGCCTTGCCTGTCTCTTTGCCGTCACGATCAAGCCAGGTGAGTTGATATCCCTTGGGTAGAGTGTTGCTTGCGTAGACCAAAGTGCCGGCAGCGGAGGCAGTCGCTGAAACCCTTCTGCCCATTTCCTGATTGGCATCCGAGGCAACGCGAAACGCATCGCCCGCAAGCTCAAGGGTACCGGCGTTGAAAGGTTGCGCCAGAAGTGCGTTGCCACGCAGAAATAAAAGATAGCCGTATTTTTTGCCGGTATTGGAAGGCGCAAATCTGGCGTCTGTGGAATCGGCGAGTAGACGGCGCGGAGTCGATTTGCCTGGCTCCGCATCCAAGGACGACACGTAGAGGCCTGCTTTGGCTTCGTCCGCGGCAAATGCACGGTAGACAAAGTGCTTGCCGTCGGGAAGAAACTCAAAACCAGTGCCGTTACCTTCCGGCGCGGGGACCGCAGTACACGCTCCGCCCGTGGCAGTCACGCGCTGCAGCGGGCGCTTGGTATCGTTCGTGGTGAAGAGAATCACGCCATCGCGGTTCCAGCTTCCGCTTCCCGCTCCATCGCACAACACCTGCGGCGGCCCGCCGGCCGCAGGCACAATTTTCAGCTTGCCGTCGGCAAAAAATCCAACGAACTTGCTATCGGGGGACCAGAAGGGACCCCTCGACCCGTCCGTACCGGGCAGGGGTTGAAATGCCGGCTCATCCAATGACCGAATCGAAAGCCGGAACTGTTTGCCATCCACCAGAACCGCGGCGAGAAGCCGCCCATCCGGTGACAGCGCTAAATACCCGGGTCTGGTGTTCGCCGGAATCGGCACGGAAAGCCGCATCAGCGGAGCTTCAGGCGGCGCTTCCTGGAAATGTAGAAGTGACACGCCGAGCACGGCGAGCAACAGGACACCCGCCGCGATCCAAGGCCAGCGCGATGCCCGCGCCGGAGTTGCTGCGACAAGTTCCGCAACCGGTGGCGTGCGCAGTTCCAACACCACATCGCGCATCGATTGCCAGCGGTCCTCGGGATCCTTCTGCAGGCAGCGTCGCACCAAACGCTCCAGCCAGGCCGGAGTGAACGGCTGCACCGACATCGGCGGCGGATCGGCAGAAAGAATCGCCCCTACCAGGCTGGAATACGTCTTCCCTTGGAACGCCTTCTGCCCGGTGACCATTTCATACAGCACGGCGCCAAACGCCCAGATATCGGCGCGCGCGTCAGCCTCCTTGCCTTCGAACTGCTCCGGCGGCATGTACTGCGGCGTCCCCATCACAGTACCTTCCACTGTCAGTAGTGCTGTCTGCGTTACAGCAGTGGACGCGTCGCTAACAGCCGATTTCGCCAACCCGAAATCCAGCACCTTCGCCCCATCGCGCGTCAGCATGATGTTGCCCGGCTTCACATCGCGATGCGTAACACCCGCGCGATGCGCACGGTCCAGCGCATCGGCAATCTGCGTGGCGAAGCCGATCGCCTGCTCCACCGGCAGCGGGCCTTTTTCGATGCGCGCAGCAAGCGTCTCGCCCTCGATGAACTCCATCACCATGTAGCCTGGCCCAATGTCATGCAGCGTACAGATGTTGGGATGGTTCAGCGACGCCACCGCCCTCGCCTCGCGTTCGAACCGCGCACGCGAGTCTTCGCGCTTTGCGATATGTTCGGGCAGCACTTTGACGGCGACCGTGCGGTCCAGCCGCGTGTCGCGCGCTTTGTACACTTCGCCCATGCCGCCCGCGCCTATGGGAGAGACGATTTCGTAAGGTCCAAGTTTTTCTCCAGGGCTCAGGGGCATTGGGTGTATTAGTCAGTTTACTACTAGTTAGTCTTAGTCGGGCTGAAGCCCGCCCTACAAGCGCATGCCTAACTCCAGCAGGAGTTCTTCCTCGTACGGCCGCCCCACCAATTGCACGCTGATCGGCAGCCCCTCTTCACTCTTGCCGAAAGGCACAGTCAGGGCCGGCATCCCCAGCAGATTAAATGGCGTGACGCACATCATCGCCTGGAACAGATTGATGGTCTTCCCGTCGATGGTCCAAGACCGTTCCCGCGGCAGAAACGCCGGAACACTGCAAGTGGGCATCAAGATGACCGGAAACTCCTCCATCTGCCGCAGCAACGACGCCCGCATTTTGTCGCGCATGGCCAACGCCTCCACCACCTGCACGCCGGTAGTCTGCGGCGTCTCCGGGAAAAGGAACTCCTTGCCAGTCCAGTGAACATCCTCCTCACGCCCCTCCATCATCTTCTTCTTGAACGGGTCGGTAAGGTCGTTAAAAAAGAAGCTCCACAGATTAGGCGAGCGCTCCAGTCCGCGTGGCGCGAAGGGCTCAGCGTTACCAAGCTTTGCGGCAGCGGCGTAGACCGCATCCTTCATGCACTGCCGAACAGGCACCTGATAGAACTGTTCCCAAACACCGATCTTGATGCCCTCGGTCGAAGCTTGGCGCAACGGCCCCGGCGCACTGAACGGATCTTCCAAGTCGTAGCCTTGCAGCGCTTTAAACAGCAGCGCGACATCCTCCACCGTGCGAGCCATCGGCCCTACCACACCCAGCAATCCACCAGGATGCGCGATAGCCGGAAAGTGTCCCGCGGCAGAGATGCGACCAGGCGTAACCTTCAATCCGGCAATGCCGCAGAAGTGCGCGGGAATACGAACCGATCCACCACCATCGCTACCCACCCCACCAGCCGAGCAGAACGCCGCAATCGCCGCCGCCTCACCACCACTCGATCCACCCGCGCTGCGAGAAAGGTCGTGCGGATTGGCAGTGCGGCCAGTAATGAAGTTATCGGTCTCATAGTTAGCGAGAAATTCGGGGCAGTTGGTTTTGCCAAGGATCACGGCCCCGGCGGCGCGCAGCCGGGCCGCGACAGCGGAATCCTTCGAGGCCACGTGGCCCAACCGCAACCGGCTGCCAGTGAGAGTGGGAACTTTTTCCACGTCCAGGCTGTCCTTAATAGTGACGGGGATTCCGTCCAGCGGACCGATGCGTTCGCCCCGCTGCTGGCGCGCGTGAGATGCCTCAGCAGCTGCCCGGGCCTGCTCGGCCAACACGACCACGAAAGCGCGAAGTTTCGGGTCTTCTTTTTCGATCTGCGCAAGATGTGCGTTCAGCAATTCAACGGGCGAGAGTTTTCCGGCGGCAAGTTGGGCCGACTGCTGGGCTAGTGTCAGAGTATTGGGCACAAAGATAGTTTATCGTTAAGGGGACGGAGGGGACGGACCGCATTGTCCCCTCCGTCCCCGCAGTGAAAGGATTCGGCAGTCGGCGGAATATCGTGACTGAGGTGCAGGAATGAAAACAACAATATTGATACTGATGGCCGTGGCAGCGAGCGCGGCGGAACTTCCCGTGAAGCAGGTAATACTGTACAAACACGGAGTTGGATACTTTGAGCGGTCGGGGGAGTTGCGCGCGGGCGAGGCGGCCCGATTGGATTTCAAAGCGTCGGAAATGAATGACGTGTTGAAATCGCTGACCATCGAAGAAGCGGGCGGCGGCAAGGTCACCGGCGTGCGCTACGATTCAAGCGAGCCGCTGGAGAAGAAGCTGGCCGAGTATTCCTTCAATCTGGCCAAGAGTCAGTCCCTGGCGCTGGTGCTCGACCAGTTCCGCGGCGCGCGCGTGCAGATGACCTACGGCACCACGCAGGTCTCCGGCGCAATCGTCAGCGGACGTCTCACGCCTGAATCGGCCGACAAACAACCCGCCCGCGAGCTGCTCGTAATCCTGGCCGATGGCGGCGATCTGCGCACGCTCGACCTGGCTGCGGCGACCTCAATCAAGCTGGCCGACCCCAGCATGCAGCTGCAGTTGAAGGATTACCTGACCGCGCTCGCCAATTCCCGCACCAAAGACCAGCGCAGCGTCTACATCGATTCCACCGATAAGAGCGTGCGCAAGCTCTTCGCCGGCTACATGATTCCCGCGCCCGTATGGAAGTCGAGCTACCGGCTGATGTATAAGGATGCCGCGCAGCCCGTGCTGGAAGGTTGGGCGATTGTCGACAACACGACCGGCGAGGATTGGACGAACGTGAATCTGTCGCTCGTATCAGGCCGTCCGATTTCGTTTATCAGTCAGCTATATGAGCCGAAGTACATCGCGCGCCGAACGGCCGATCTGCAGGATGAGATCGCGCAGGGGCCAGTTTTGTATGAGGGAGCGATGGACCAGAAGGCGGAGTCTCGGGCGTATGCAGCACCTGCCCCGCCGCCCGCACCCATGATGGCCAAGTCCGCAATGCGTATGGGCGGAGTGGTGGGAGGCATCATTGGCGGCCGCGCAGACACGATGAGTTCCGTCAACCCCGCCACCCAAGGCCGTGAACTGGGCGACCTGTTTGAATACCGGTTTTCAACCCCGGTAACGGTGAAGCGCAACGAGTCCGCCATGCTCCCGTTCCTGCAACAAAAACTAAACTCCCGAAAGCTAGTGATCTACTCCACCGACGATAACCAGAAGAACCCGCTCAACGCAGCCGAAATCACCAACGTCACCGGCAAAACCCTAGACGGCGGCCCCATCACCATCTTCGACGGCGGCGCCTACGCGGGCGAAGCGCTCATGGACACCCTGAAAGCCGACGACAAGCGCATCATTAGTTATGGCATCGATCTGGGCACGCGCATCTCCAGCGAATACGCCGGCAAGGGCGCGCAGATCCTCGAAATTCGCGCCAACAACGGCGTACTCGTTATCCGCAATTCATCGCAGGAGACCCGCACCTACACAGCAAAGAACGTAGACAAAAAAGCCAAGACCTGGCTCATCGAATACCCCATCCGCCCCGACTATCGCATCATCAACCAAAAGCCCACCGAGACGACCTCCACCAAATACCGCTTCGAAGTGAAGCTCCCCGCAGAAGGCAAGGCCGACATTGCCATCACCGAAGAGCGCGTCTACAGCGAATCCTATTCGGTCTCGAACCTCACGCCCGATTGGATCGTGTCCTATATTTCCAACAAACAGCTAAGCGCCGCAGGCCGCCAGAAGCTGCAGGCCATTATCGAACAGAAGAACAAAATCGTCGCCATAAGCAAGCAGCTCACCACCCTCGAAGGCCAAAGCAAAGAGATCATCGCCGACGAAACCCGCCTCCGCGAAAACATCCAAAGCCTGAACCGCGTCAACGGCCAGCAGGAACAGGTGAACCGCTACGCCGGCGAACTGGCCAACAAAGAAGCCCAACTGGCCAAACTGCGCGACCAGATCGCGGCCGCCAAAACCCAGAAAACCACACTCGAAAACGATCTGAATGTTATGATCGAGAAGCTGGACTTCTAACTTCTCAAACGGGCTGGTCCTCATCGCTTGAAAGTCGCACTCATCGGAAACGGAAATGTAGGAAAGGCCTTCGCGCGGCTTCTGGAATCCCAGAGGTCGCGCTATCCTTTTCGCATCTCGGGCATTCACACGCTCAATCACGGAACCGCGTACAAACCGCCTGACAAGCCGCTGGAATTCGGCCCGCGCGCGGAAAGCATCGAAGAGTTCATCGCCAAATGCCGCGCCGAAGTCGTAATTGAGATCACCTCGCTCGACCCCACAGCGGGCGAACCCGCCATTTCACACATCCGCGCCGCGTTCGCACAGGGCAAGCACGTCATCACCGCCAATAAAGGACCCATCGCCCACGCCTACCGTGCCCTAAAAGCCGAAGCCACCGCGCGCCAGCTGATGTTCCGCTACGAGTCCACCGTGATGGACGGCGCGCCTGTCTTTAATATGGTTGCGAATACCCTGCCCGGCGTAAAGATCACCGGCTTCTGCGGCGCGCTGAACTCAACAACCAAAGTGGTGATCGAAGAATTGAAAAAGGGTCACACCATCGAAGACGGCGTGCGCCTCGCCCAGCAGATGGGCATCGCCGAAACCGACGCATCCTACGACATTGACGGCTGGGACTCCGCCGCGAAAACCGCCGCCCTCGCCAACGTACTGATGGACGCCAACGTCACGCCGCAGGATGTCGACCGCCGCGGCATTGGCCAACTTACGCCCGAAAAAGTGGCCGACATGGTGAGCAAAGGCAAGACCCCAGTCTTGGTGAGCCGCGCCCGCACCACAGCCGAAGGCATCCGCCTGCGCGTGCGCTCCGAAGTGCTCGACCAGACCGACCTGCTCGCCAGCGTCCATGGCACATCCAACGTATTAATGATAGACACCGACCTGATGGGCACCATCGGCACCGTGTCCATCACTCCCGGCGTTGAGCAAACGGCCTACGGCCTGTTCAGCGACCTGGTCGACATCGCAAAAAACTTATGAAACTCATTCGCTACAAATATCAGGATCAGATCCATACCGGCGTCGTAACCGCGGAAGGCATCGCGCCCGTAGCGGCGATCAATGCAAAGCTCGGCACCAATACGCCAGACGATCTTCTCGCCATCATCCAGAGCGGCGAATTGCCCGGAAGCACTGTGGGCGTGACCACGTTGGCCTTCGATGCTGTTGTACCGGTGCTGCCCTACGACGTACCACCAAAAATCTGGTGCATCGGCCTCAACTACAAAACCCACGCCGAAGATATCGACGCCGTGCAGCCCGAAGAGCCGGGCAGCTTCATGAAGCCCGCCTCGTGCATGTTCCAACCGGGCGGCGAGATTGTGCTACCTCCGTCCGAATTCTCCGATGACGTCGACGCCGAAGGCGAACTCGGCGTAGTGATCGGCAAGAAGGCCAAGCATCTTACGATGGACGAAGTGCCGGGCGTGATCTTTGGCTACACAACAACGCTCGATCTGACAGCGCTCGACGTTCTGAAAAAGAACACCCGCTATCTGACCCGCGCCAAGAGCTTCGACACGTTTTTCAGCTTCGGCCCCGTGATCGTGACCGCCGATGAAGTGGCCGACGTGAACGCACTGGAAGTGATCACCGAACACAACGACGGCATCTGCTCGCGCGACTTCGTGAACCACATGCGACACCGTCCTTATGAACTTGTGCGCTTCCACAGCAACTACATGACGCTCTATCCGGGCGACTTGATTTCCACCGGCTGCCCCAAAGGCGCGCGCATCAAAGCAGGCGACCGCGTGCGCGCCCGCATCGATGGAGTAGGCACCCTAAGTGCAACCGTTCGCTAAAAGGGTGGGGCAGGCGATTCGCCTGCCCTCATCTCTTCCATGCTTCTTGATGCTGGCTGCAACCATGGCCCCAGCTCAGGAAAAACCTCCCGCACCGCCGCCGGACCCGCCGGCCCAAGACGTAAGCAAGCGAGTCGAACTGAACCTCCTCGGCAAAACCGACACGCAAGCCGGCGAAAGCCGCCGCAACGAAAACATCCACTTCAACCTGGTCGACAACAATTTCCTAAAGGAGCTAAACATCCGCCTCGGCACCACCGCCACCATCATCCAGGAGTTCGTCCCAGACCGCAGCTACTTCGGCGCTGAGTTCGGCAACCCGGTGGCCGGGCCAATTCACGTTGCCCCCATTCAACGCCGCCAGCGCATCCACGGCTCCTTCCGCGAACTGCACCAGAACAGCATCTTCAGCGCCCGTTCGTTCTTTCAAGTAGGCGGCGTCAAGCCCGCCCGCGAAAACGACTACGGCTTCCAACTCACCGGCAAAACCTGGAAACGCGCTTACATCACCATCGATGGCGGCCAGCAGCGGCTGCGCGGCAACGTGAACGGCAACGTGCTTGTTCCAATGGCCAGCGAGCGCACGCCGCTTTCAACAAACCCAGCGATCAATGCGATCATCGCCCGCTGGATGCGCGCCTATCCCACCGAGCTGCCAAACCGCCCCGACGTGAACCAACGCATGTTGAACACAAACTCCCCGCAGACCATCAACAACAACACCGGCGGCATCCGGCTCGATCAATACCGCAAGGAACTCGACCGCTTCACCGCCAGCTACAACGGCGTGACGCAACACGTGCAGGCCTTCGAACTGGTGGCCGGCCAGAACCCGAATACCGACACCAAGAACCATCGCGCACGCCTCACCTGGGCGCGAACGTGGGACTACCGGACGACCACCGAATTCACCATCGGCTTCGACCGCACCCGCTCGCTGCTGGTCCCCGAAAACAATGCCGTAGGCCCGCTGGTGGCAATTTCGGGCCTTGAATCATTAGGGCCTCAAGGCTCCATCCCCATCGACCGCGCACAGAATCTGTTCCGCGAATCAGGCCTCGTCCGGCGCACCTACGGCAATCACCAGTTGAGCGCCGGCTTCGGCTTCATGCGCCGCCAGTTCAATGGCAAAGAAAGCGATTCCAACCGCGGCTACTGGTCATTTGGCACGGACTTCGGCAACGATGCGATCACCAACTTTCGATTGGGTTTGCCTATCCAACACCTCATTACCATAGGCAGTACCGATCGCGGCTTCCGCAATTGGGACGCGCAGTTTTTCTTCGCCGACAATTGGAAAGTGAACCAGCGGCTGTCACTCAACTTCGGCCTGCGCTATCAGCCGGTAAGCCGGCCTTATGAAGTGAACCACATCGGATCGATCCCGTACAGAGCCGATATGAATAACGTGGCCCCGCAATTTGGCGCCGCATTGCGCGCGGCAGGCGGTGTGGTTCGCGCAGGCGGCGGCGTGCAATATGGCGAGATCTTTCCGGTGACGTATCAGCAGATACGATTCTCGCCGCCCGGCGCGCAGAAGTTCGTGGTAACCACGCCCGATCTTCTCAACCCCTTCGGTGGCCCACATGGCGACACGGTAAAGGGCAACCTCTATCTATTGGATCCACGCCTCGCCACACCGTATGAGTATCAGTACAACGCCTCATGGCAGCCCAATTTCACCGGCGATTGGAAATTGCAGATCGGCTATGTGGGCAGCCGCTCGCACAAGCTGATGCTGATGTCGTACCGCAATCGCGCCCATCCGGTGCCCGGCATTCCGCTCACTACCGGAACAATCAACGAGCGCCGCGCCGATCCGCGCTATGCAGAGATTCGCTGGGTGCAAAATGGCTCGCAGGGCTACTATGACGCGGCGCGCGTATCGTTAATCGCGCCGCGCTTTCATGGCCTGACATTTGAGACCGCCTACTGGTTCAGCAAAACAATGGACCTGGGCTCCGGCTACACCAACACCGCCTACGATTCCGATTCGCGCCAGTCCCGCAGCCAGGCCGAAGACGGCGCGCGCCAGGACATGAAGGGACTGAGCAATTTCGATCAGCCGCATTCCTTCCTGTTTCGAGGCGAATTCACCTCGCCCACCCACAACCGGTTTCTAAAGGCCTGGACCGTTTCCTCCGTCGCGCTGTTCAAGTCGGGCACGCCGTTCTCGCTGTCGACGGGCTCCGATGGGCCGGGCTATGGCAACGTCGACGGCAACGGAGGCGACCGCCCGAATCTACTGGATCCATCGTTGCTTGGCCGCACAGTCGGCAATCCCGATACCTCCCGCGCGCTGCTCCCCCGCTCCGCCTTCGCATTCATGACCCTCGGCGCATCGCGCGGAAATCTAGGCCGCAATGTCTTCCGCCGCGGCGCAATCCATAATGTGAATGCCTCGCTCGCGCGTACCTGGACCCTATCCAAAAGTTATAAGTTGATGTGCCGCGCCGAGTCGATCAACCTATTTAATACGGCGCAATTTGCCGAACCAGGCATCGAGCTGGCGAATGCAAACTTCGGACAGATCACGAACACACTGAACGACGGCCGCACATTCCGCTTCCAGCTGGTATTCAGCTGGTGATGTGGGGCAGATTGGCAATCTGCGGGCGAGTGGCACTCGCCCTGTTTTCAACCTGCCAATCGCCCGCCCATTGCCAATCTGCCCTACAATGAAGTTGTGAAACCCTACCAAAAAGCCTCGATTGCGACACTGGTTGCCTTTGGCCTTGTTGCCCAGACCGTTGCTCAAAACGCGGCCATGCCCCAGGAAGGCGGCGCGCCACCCGTCATCAAAGTCACAACTCGCCTGGTGCAAGTCAGCGTGATCGTCACAGGCAAAAAGAACGAACCCGTAACCGGCCTTACGAAGGATGACTTTGTCGTCCTCGATAAAGGCAAGCCGCAACAGATCCAGTTCTTCGCCGAAGAAGCGTACGGCGTGCTGCCTCCGCAAAAAGACCAGAAGCCGCTGCCACCCAACGTGTTTTCCAACAAGCTCGAACATCGCTCGAACGCACCCACCGCCGTGACAGTGATCCTCCTCGACCTGTTGAACACCAAGTTCGCCGATCAGGCCTACGCCCGCACCCAGCTCATCAAATTTCTGCAGCAGTTGAAACCCACCGATCGCGTCGCGCTCTATGTGCTGGGCCGCGAGCTCCGCGTGCTGCATGACTTCACCACCGACGCCTCTTCCCTGCTCCGCACGCTGGCCAAGCATACCAGCAAAGCCGCCGCGGGAGTGGAAGCAGGCGAGCTCGATACCGACTTCGATTCCTGGCTTTCCGACGGCACGCAAATGATGCAGGACTTCATGCAGGTCCGCCGCAACCAGACCACCTTCGGCGCCATCACCGCCATTGCCAACCACGTAACGAATCTGCCCGGACGCAAGAACCTGGTCTGGATTTCCAGCGGATTCCCCTTCAACATGGGCATGAACGATGACGGACACTCAGCGCCAAATCGCGAGATACGCACCTTCAGCGAGGAGTCAGAAAAAACGGCACGCGCCTTGAACAACGCCAACATGGCCATATATCCGGTGGATGCGCGCGGGCTGTTTACCGACCCGCAGTTCAGCGCGGCAAACAGCAGACCGTCCGGCGGCGGCATGCCTCGCCCCAGCACGGGCAAGAAGGGCAACTCCAATCCCCGCCCGCCATCCAACAACAACAGCGGCGCCAAGCTTCGTGCCCTGACGAAGACCCAGGACGTCATGAACATTCTGGCTGACCGCACCGGCGGCCGCGCCTTTTACAACACCAACGATCTGAAAAAGGCGATTCAGACCGCAGTGGAGGATTCCAAAGTCACTTACAACATCGCTTACTATCCTTCTGACATCGAATGGGACGGCCGCTATCGCGAAATCAAAGTGCAGGTGAAGAAGCCCGGCACGCATGTCCGCCACCGCCTGGGTTACTTTGCGTTCCCTGAACAGGATATGACACCGAAGCAGAAAGAGACCATGCTGCGCGATGCAGTATGGAGTCCGCTTGATTCCACAGACCTGGGCATGGTGGCCCGCATCGATATTCTCGACCCCAAGAAGCCCAACGTTGCACGCATCATCGTCAATGCCGACGCAGGCAAAGTGCAGTGGGAGACCGAGGGCGACCGCCAAAAGGCAACCATCGACATGCTCTTCCTCACCACCGTGCAGGGGCAGGCATCCAAAGGTATGACCGACACAATGAAGCTGGCCCTGACGAAAGAGAACTTCGACAAAATCATGAAGGGAGGCATCGCCACAATGAAATCCATCGAACTGCCCGAAGGTGCCTATCAGGTCCGCGTCGTAATGCGTGACGCGAAGAGTGGCGCGATCGGCTCAGTAACCATTCCGCTCACCGACAAGACGCTGAAACGCTGACATGAAAGTCTTCATCGTTCACGCCCACCCGGAGCCGAAGAGCTTCAACGGAGCAATGACCGCGCGTGCGGAAGAGGCATTGCTCCGCGAAGGCCATGAAGTGAAGGTGTCCGACCTGTACCAGATGAACTTCAATCCGGTATCCGGCCGCCACAACTTCACCACGGTGAAAGATCCGGACTATTACCGCCAGCAGGCCGAAGAGATCTACGCCAACGAACATGCGGGCTATGCGCCCGAAATTCAGGCGGAGCTCGACAAGATCGAATGGTGCGACGCCATGGTCTTTCAGTTCCCTCTTTGGTGGTTCGCCATGCCGGCCATTCTCAAGGGATGGGTCGACCGCGTGATGGCGATGGGCCGCACCTATGGCGGTGGCCGCTGGCATGATCGCGGCGTCTTCGTGGGTAAACGCGCGATGTGCTCGGTCACCATAGGAGGCCCGGCCACCATCTATTCAGAGACCGGCCTGAACGGCGACATCCGGCAAATTCTGTTTCCCATCAACCACGGAATCTTTTCGTTCACCGGCTTCACCGCCGTGGAACCGTTTCTGGTCCATTCGCCCGTGCGCATCAGCCCCGAGGACCGCGCCGCACAATTGGACCGCTACGAGCAGCGCGTGCTCAATTTGATGACAGCGCCGGTGATTCCGTATCCGAAGCTGGAAGAGTACGACGAGAAGTTCCAGCTGAAACCACGTCATTAGCCCCGCAAACCACAGCACCTACATTTGAAAACAATGGCCGTCCGCGGGTAGGACAGGCGATTCGCCAGTCCACTTTCTAACTTTTCACAACTTCTGAGCCGATGGACCAGCGCCTACCATTTCTACCGATTCCAGTAACACCTGTTTCCGAAAACGATAACTCCCCTCCCCCAGCCAATTGAATAAAACCGCCAAGTGTTGTATTCTCAATGTAATTGGAAAGCAACTAGGGGTGGCATCGAACGTGCATAGTGAAGCCCGGAGCGGTGTCTCGAATCGCGGTGAAAGAACTTAAAAGCCAATTCGCGGGTGCCTTGGTCGTCATCCTGACGATGGCGGCTGTTATTGCCGCGGGCATCAACTTCCAGCAGCAGAAGAAATTCAAGCTGCCCGAAGATGGTGTCACGTGGGTAGACCGCGCTGCGCCTGGAAAGCCGCCTATTGTGTTGGCGGGCTTCATCATGCCGCAGAGCCAGGGCGAAAAAGCAGGCTTACGCCAGGGTGACATACTACGCAAAATCAATGGCAGCCGCGTGGAATCGGCCATCGATGTTACGCAGGTTCTAGTCAGGCTCGGGCCCTGGAGCAAAGCCGAATACTATGTGGAGCGCGGCGGCATCGAAGCCAAGTTCATCGTTTACATCAGCGAACGAGTTCCGGAAAGCGTTCTCTACTACCAGTACATTGTCGCGCTGGCTTACTTATTCATCGGATTGTTTGTGTACTTCCGCCGCGGCAATGCGCCGAAGGCAGTCCACTTTTATGTACTCTGCCTTACTTCCTTCGTACTGTCCTCGTTCCATTACACCGGCAAGCTGAATAACTTCGACAAAGTGATTTACTGGGGCAACGTGATTGCCGGCATGCTCGCGCCCACTATCTTTGTGCACTTCTGCCTGACCTTCCCCGAACCGAAGCCGTGGCTGAAAAAATGGTGGCGCGCAGCACTGCTATATGTGCCGGCGCTGCTGATGACGCTGGCCTTCATCGGCTTCGGCTCTGGCATGCTGCGCATGAACATGGCGCTGGTGGAACTGCGCTGGATGCTTGACCGCGCGTGGCTGCCTTTCCTTTGCGCCGCCTATTTAACGGGCGCAGGAATCCTCACCGTGCAACACCGCCAAGCCGAAGACCCCATAGTCAGGCAACAGATGAAGTGGTTACGGAACGGGGCGTTCATTGGCATTGTGCCATTCGCCGTCATCTACGTATTGCCGTACACGCTGGGAGCGATTCCCAATTCCACAATGAACATGGCTGTGCTGTCGTTGCCCATCATTCCGCTGACCTGGGCCTATGCGATTGTCCGGTACCGCTTGATGGACGTGGACGTCATCTTCCAACAGGGCTACGTTTACACGCTGGCTACTCTTACCGTATTGGGCATCTTCTACGCGCTGATCTTTTCGTTGGGCAAGATCGACGAGTTAAGCCCGGCGGCGTTGGTCAGCCTGATCGTGGTTGCAACGTTTGTCTTTCAACCGATCCGCAACTGGATTCAGGAGATCCTTGATCGTTACTACTTCTATCGCGACCGTTATGACTACCGCCGCACAGTCATTGAGTTCGCGCGCGAACTCAGTTCGGAAACTGATTTGAATCGGGTGCTGAATTCGGTGGCTGACCGGTTGATCCACACGCTCTCCATTCAGCATGTAGCGTTCTTTCTGGCCGGTGAGGCAGACCATCAGTTCCGCCTCTATATGACGTCGGGCCGCGATACGCCGATCACTGAGGCACTGGATTTGAGCTTCCTGCCGCTTGAAGTGGAGAAGGATTCGGAGAAGCCATACCTGTTCTTCGAACGCACGCGCCATGCCTTCGATATCGTTTCGCGCGACTGGCCGGCTTCGGTGCGCAACACAATCGCCGATCTGGGCCTGACCTACTATGTGCCTTGTTCCGCGCGCGGACGAATCATCGCGTACATGGGCGCAAGCAGAACCGCCGAGGGCGACTTCCTTTCCAGCGATGATGTGGAACTGCTGCAGACGCTCTCCGGCTACGTCGGCATCGCCATCGAAAACGCGCGGTTATACCGCTCGCTCGAACGTAAAGTAGAGGAATATGAGCGGCTGAAAGAGTTCAGCGAAAACATCGTCGAATCCATCAACGTGGGCATCGTCGCCGCCGACCTGGAAGACCGGGTGGAAAGCTGGAACACCCAAATCGAACAGATGACCGGTATTCATCGCGAACAGGCCTTGGGACAGCGCCTGCGAGCACTTCTGCCGGCGGACTTGTGCGATCAACTCGATGCGGCCAAGGGCGATACCGGCATTCATAACGTTTACCAGTTCGTGATGAGGCCTGCCGACATGCCGCCTGTGATTTTCCTCGAAAACAACCGCAACGGCAATGGCGTGCGCCGCCCTGCGGTGGAAGTCACGTTAAACATCGCGGTGGCGCCGCTGGTTTCGCGCGAAATGGAACAGATCGGGCGTCTGATTATTTTTGACGATGTCACTGAGCGCGCCGAGTTGGAAAGGCAGCTGGTGCAGGCAGACAAGCTGAGCTCCATCGGCCTGTTAGCAGCCGGTGTCGCGCATGAAGTGAATACACCGTTGGCCGTGATTTCCACGTATTCCCAGATGCTCGCCAAACAGGTAAACGGCGACGAACAAAAATCGAAGCTGCTCGAAAAAATCTCCAAGCAAACGTTCCGCGCCAGTGAGATCGTGAATTCGCTGCTGAACTTTTCGCGCACGTCCTCCACGGAATACGTCGAGGTCGATCTGAACAAAGTGATCCGCGAAACCATTTCGCTGATCGAACACCAGCTGGAAAAATCGCGAGTGAATGTCACGCTGCAACTGGACGCGACGCTGCCCGGCGTCAAGGGCAATGCGGGCAAACTCCAGCAAATTTTTCTCAACCTGTTTCTGAACGCGCGTGACGCAATGGAAAACGGTGGCAAGCTATCTATCCAAACATCCCTCCAGGAAGGCCGTGCGCGAGTGGTTGTATCTGACGATGGCCAGGGCATCTCAACGGCCAATCTGGCGCGCATTTACGATCCTTTTTTCACCACGAAAGCGGCGAAAAAAGGAACAGGCCTCGGCCTCTCTGTCACTTACGGTATCGTAAGAGAGCATGGCGGAACCATTGAAGTGGAATCGCAACCCGGTGAGGGCGCGAGCTTCCAACTGGAGTTCCCGCTGGCAAGGAAAACGACAAATGCATGATACGCTGCCGGCGGATGGCGCCAAGGGTAAAGTGAGCCCGGGGCGCATCCTGGTTATCGATGACGAGGAAGACATCCGCGAAAGCCTGGAAACGCTGCTTACATTGGAAGGTGGCTTCGAAGTTCACTTGGCCGTCAACGCCACCGACGGACTGAAGAAACTCGAGCGCGGATTCTACGATCTGGTTTTGCTGGACCTGATGATGCCTGACCGCTCCGGCATGGAAGTGTTGGCCGAAGTCCGCCAGCGCGACAAAGAGACGCCAATATTTCTGATCACGGCCTTTGGCTCGATCGATGTTGCGATCCAGGCTTTGAAGGCCGGCGCCAACGACTATTTCTCCAAGCCCTGGGACAACGAAAAGCTGCTCATCGAAATCAGCCGCATGATCTCCAAAGGCCGGCTGGAGAAAGAAAACCAGGAACTTCGCCGCGCGCTCAAACAGCGCTACAGCTTTCCCAACATCGTCGGCAAGAGCGAGAGAATGCTGCGCATTCTTGACCTGGTCGGCCAGGTCGCGTCGAGCCGCGCAACCATTTTGATCACGGGCGAAACAGGCACAGGCAAGGAACTGATCGCGCAGGCCATTCACCACAATTCGCAGCGCGCCGACAAAATGTTTGTCGCGGTGAATAGCGGCTCGCTACCGCCTGACCTGCTTGAGTCCGCGCTGTTCGGGCACATCAAAGGCTCATTCACCGGTGCAATCGCCAACCGGAAAGGTTCGTTTGAGACGGCCAACCATGGGTCGATCTTCTTCGATGAGATCGGCACCATCGGCGCTGAGACGCAAGCCAAGCTGTTACGCGTGATTCAGGAAAAAGAGTTCACACCGCTCGGTTCCAACGAAGTGATGCGCGTGGACGTGCGAATCATCGCCGCGACCAATGCCGACCTGCGGCGGGCCGTGGACGAGGGGAAGTTTCGCGAAGATCTTTACTACCGCTTGAACGTGATCAACATCGCGCTGCCCCCTCTGCGCGACCGCAAGGAAGACATCCCGGCCTTAGTGGACCACTTCTTCAACAAATACTGCCGCGAGAACGAAAAGTTCCTCGATTCGTCGAACAACTCCAAGCTCCATTTCGAGCCGGAGGCGATGCAGATCTTGATGGACCACAACTGGCCCGGCAACGTGCGCGAACTGGAAAATGCGGTCGAGCGCTCGGTGGTTCTGGCGTCGAGCGAGGTTGTTCCGGTGGATGTCCTGCCCGATAATCTGTTGCATGCGGGCGGCATCAAGATCCGCCGCGACGAGAGCGGTTCCGTAGCTGCCGATGCGTCGTTATATGAGGTGGTAGCAGACTTCGAACGGCGCAAAATCATTGAGCAGTTGGAGACGCTCAACTACAGTCAGACCGAAGCGGCCGAAGCCTTGAAGATCCCGCTGTCAACGTTGAACCAAAAAATCAAGCGCCTGAACATCGACGTAAAAGCCCGCAGAGCTCAAGGGTAATATTTATTCCTCCTACCCCCGTGAAATAGCCCGCAACTGCGGCAGCACATCGCCAATGGCTACAGCCTCGGAATTAGCCAGCCCCAACCCAAAGTAAAGCTTGCGATAGAGAACGAACAGCTTCTCATACACCGCAGCCTCCGCCGGATCGGGCTCCACCACGCGATGCTTCGGGCACAACCGCTCCTGCGCCTCCTCAACACTCTTAAAAGTCCCCGCGGCCAGGAAAGCAAAAATCGCCGCGCCCAAACTGGTAACATCCGACTCCGGCACCAGCACCGGCTTGTTCAGCACATTCGCATAGACCTGATTCAGAGTCTCGTTCTTCTGCGGAATCCCACCGCCATTGATCACGCGATGAATCGGCACACCGTGCTCGGCCATGCGTTCAAGAATAATGCGCGTGTGAAACGCGGTGCCTTCGATGGCCGCAAACAACTCGTCCTGCGCAGTGTGCGTCAGCTTCCAGCCCAGCGTAACACCACCCAATTCAGGATTCACCAGCACCGTCCGGTCGCCGTTATCCCAACTCATGCGCAGCAATCCGGTCTGCCCGGCGCGGAACGATTCAAGTCCCGCCGAGAGCACCGCAACAGTCGTATTGGCACGGCGCGCAATGGCGTCGAAGATATCGCCCACAGCAGACAAGCCTGCTTCAATGCCGTAGCGGTCTGGATGAATCGAGCCTTTCACGATTCCGCACACGCCGGGAATCATGTCCACCTTTTCAGCGATCGCCATGATGCAGGTCGACGTGCCGACAACGTTCACCACGTCGCCTTCGCGCACGCCCGCACCCACCGCGTCCCAGTGCGCATCGAATGCGCCAACAGGAATCGGGATTCCAGCGCGAAGCCCCAATTGTGCGGCCCAATGGGGCGTGAGATGCCCTGCAATCGCAGCGGAGGTTAGAAACCGGCCGCCCAATTTGCCGCGCACGCCGGCCAGTAGAGGGTCAACGTGCTGCAGGAACTCTTCCGGCGGGAAGCCGCCGAGCCCTTCGTTCCACATCCACTTGTGGCCGTTGGCGCAGATGCTGCGCGGAATCTGAGAAACCTCTGTGACGCCGCACAAGTGGGCGGCAACCATATCGCAATGTTCCAGCGCGGTGACCATCGCCCCGCGTTGCTCGGGGTTGTGGCGCAACCAGTGCAGCAGCTTCGAAAACCCCCATTCCGATGAATAGGTCCCGCCGCAAAGATCAATGGCAGGCAGTTGTTTGGCATGCGCGGCCGCCGTGATCTCCGCAGCTTCGCGCCACGCGCGGTGATCGCACCACAGATAGTATTCGTCCAACGGTTCAAGCCCCTCGCCAACCGGGACAACGCTCGACCCGGTCGTATCGATAGCCAGCGCTTCAATCTTCTGGCCGTCCACACCTGCCTGCTTCACGGCAGCTTTCGATGCGGCTGCCAGAGCGGCCATGTGCTGACCGTGACGCTGCGTAGCGTAATCGGGATCCTCCTTTTTCCGGATCAGTGGATAGTCCGCAGTGGCCGATCCTATGCGGCCTTTTTCACTATCGACAATCGAAACGCGCACACTGAGTGTGCCGAAATCCACGCCTGCTACCAATGCCATGACCACATTCTATATGGAATTGGCGTCCGGCAGCACAGTAGAATGAAACAGTAGAATGACACGCATGGCATCTGGTTTCGAAGGTTTCCCCAAAGAGGGCTTGGATTTTTTCCGCAAACTGAAAAAGAACAATAAGCGGGAGTGGTTCCAGCCGCGTAAACAGGTCTTTGAAGAGACGCTGAAGGCGCCGATGATCGAGTTCCTGACAGCACTCAATTCCCACCTTGCGCGCTTCGCACCGGAGCATATTGTCGAGCCGGCCAAAGTCATTTATCGCATCTATCGAGACACGCGTTTCAGCAATGACAAAACGCCCTACAAGACCCACATCGCAGCCAGCCTGCCTCGCAAAGGCATGGACCGGCACATGGCGGGCGGCTATTACTTGAGCGTCGGCGCCGACGAGATCGAAGTGGCCGGCGGCATCTACATGCCCGGGCCCGAACAGTTGCTGGCGCTCCGCCAGCACATTGCGGCCAATCAAAAGCAGTTTGCGAAACTGGCCGAAAACAAAGCGCTGGTTGCGTTAATGGGGCCGATGCATGGCGATCCGCTGACGCGCGTGCCAAAGGGCTTTGCCGCCGATGACCCAGCGGCCGAGTATCTGAAGTGCCGGCGTTGGATTTTTTACCGCACGGACCTGGACCCGCAGGTAGCCTTGACTAAAGAATTCCTACCAGAGGTAGTGAAACGCCTGAAAGCGATGGCTCCATTTGTCGATTTTCTGAATGAACCCTTGGTGAAGCTCGGCGCAGTCAAGAAAGCAGCCGCCCGCCACGACGAGTTTTAGTTCGGCACATGCTTGCAGTGCAGCTGCCTCGCCGCCAATGACAGGCCTTTGTCCAAGGTCCAAAGATTGCAGCCCGACAGCATTGCCGACGCAAGCAGGCTAATGTCTACCCAACCAAGTCCACGCCCCCACAGCCGGTGGTGTTCCAACGTGTGAAGCGCCTCCGCGTGCGTCGCAATCTTCGCCGGGGGTAATGATCGCAAATGGAAGAAGACCTTCTCTCGCGAAGTCAAATTGCCGCATGCAAGTTCCCCAATAATGAGAGGATGCATGACGATTTGGCCGTCGGAAACAAGGGCGGCGAACTCCTCACTTCGAGAGCGGAAATGCGCAATCCAAATCGATGTATCAGCCAGGATCATCCAATTGTTCGCCTGCGAGGAACATCTTTCAATTTCGGCTGTGTTCCACCAAGCGCAGCCAACCGCTTACCCGCTTCCCGTGCAATGAGCGCCTCTAATCCTTCTCTGACCAAGGCCGTCTTTTCCTGGATGCCAGTCAATTCCCGAGCTCGCTCCACCAGCGCTTCATCAATGATCAAAGTCGTTCTCATATGCATCAGTATGCATTATAGATGCATATGGGTCAAGCCATATCAGCCCTTGCCGTGGTTGGCGTGGTTCTCAAGGAAGTCCAGCACACGATTGCGCAGCGAGTGGTAGTCACGGTGCTTCAGCACTTGCGCGCGGGCGCGAGGACGTTCGAACGGCACCCCTATAATCTCGCCGACGTATGACGCCGGGCCATCGGTCATCAGAATGATTCGATCGGCCAGATACAGCGCTTCATCGATATCGTGAGTCACCATCACCACCGTTTTGCGACTCTTTTCCCACGCCGCGAGCAATGTGTCCTGCAGATCGAAGCGCGTCAGCGTATCAAGCATACCGAAGGGTTCGTCGAGCAGTAGGAAACGCGGTTCCAGTGACAGCGCCCGTGCAATGGCAACCCGCTGTTGCGTGCCGAGCGAGAGATCCGCCGGTGATCCGGTGGCAACGTCATCCACACCGGTGAGCGTCAGATACTTCATGGCGTGCTGGCGAAGTTGGGCGCGAGTCAAGTGCGGAAAGACCTGTGCCGCAGCGAGCGTAACGTTGTCGATCGCGCTCAACCACGGCAGCAAAGACGGAGACTGGAACACGACGCCGCGATCCGTGCCAGGCGTATCGATCTCGCGGCCATCAATACAGACGCCGCCTTCCGTAGCATTATCGAGTCCGGCGATGATCGAAAGCACTGTCGATTTGCCGCAGCCGGAATGGCCCAGCAGGCAAACAAACTCGCCCGGCTCAATCCGGACATTGAAGCCTTTGACCGCGGTGTAATCACCCCACGATTTGCTGAGGCTGGTGATCTCCAACGGCCGTTCCACATGCGGAGGAGTCTGGGTCATGCGTTCACCTCATGAACGGGCTGTTCCGTCTTTTGTTTGATGCCAGTAAGGAACTCTACAATCTCCGCCTGGATGCGGATGAATTCCGGATCGTGCGCAAGAGCCTGCGTGGTGCGTGGCTTGGCGAGACCAACCGTCACGGACGGTCCCAAAGTAGCTCGTGGCGCTTTGCTCAGCGGCACGATGCGGTCCGAAAGCAGAATCGCCTCCTCCACATTGTTGGTGATCATCAGCGTGGTGACAGGCCGTTCGGCCGACGCGCACATGCGCGCCAGTTCAGTCTGCAGGTTGGCCCGGGTAAGCGCATCGAGCGCACCGAAGGGCTCGTCCAGGAACAGGATCTTCGGTTCCGTTGCGAATGCGCGGGCGATGGAAACGCGCTGGCGCATGCCGCCCGAAAGCTGCTTCGGCGTCTTATCAAACGCATTGCCCAAGCCCACCAACTCCAGATACTTCGCCGCCTGCTTCTTCTGCTTTTCCTTGGGCCAGTCATGGAAGCGCGAATCCACCGCCAGCCGCACGTTCTCCAATGCGGAAAACCAGGGCAGCAGCGAGTAGTTCTGGAAGACAATCGACGCCTCATCGGCGAAGCCTTGGATATGCTTGCCATCAATGAGCACTTCGCCCGAATCCGCTTCGCGCAGGCCCGCGGCGATGGAGATCAGCGTCGTCTTCCCTGCACCGCTATAGCCCAGGATAGAGACAAACTCGCCCTCTTCCACGCGCAGATTGATATCGGTAATCACATCGCGCGAGGGGTACTTCTTTGAGACGCCGCGCAGCTCGATCATACGGCCCGGAGCCTCGTTTCCACCACGCCCATCAAGCGATCGAGCGCAAAGCCGATCAGGCCGATGGTGAGGATGCAAAGCAGGATGTGTGCGTAGATCAGGCTGTTATATTCCTGCCACAGGAAGCCTCCGATGCCAGGTGTGCCAGTCAGCATTTCGCTGGCAACGATCACCAGCCAGGCGATACCGAGACTGAGACGGTAGCCGGTGAAGATATGCGGCAGCGTCGCCGGCACAAGAACCTTCACAAAGGTTTTGAACGGCGAAAGGCGCAGCACCTTCGCTACGTTCCAATAGTCCTGAGGAATGGCACGCACGCCCATCATCGTATTGATGACCGTTGGCCACATGGAGCAAAGCGCGATGGTGAACAGTGCCGCCGGTTCGGATTGGCGGAACAGCACCAGGCCGAGCGGAAGCCACGCCAGCGGCGAGATCGGCCGCAGAATCTGAATCACCGGATCGAGCATTTTGAACATAGTGTTCGAGATGCCGAGCAGGAAGCCCAGCGGCGTGGCGATGACGATGGCGAGCAGGAAGCCGCGTGCCACTCGCATCAAGCTATAGTAGGCCAGCAGGCCGATACCCTGATCCATCTCGCCGCGCTTTTCAAACGGCTGCATGATGTAGATCTTGCTGTCTTCCCAGGTCTTCATGGGCGAAGGCAGATCTTTGGAGATTCCCGCGCTGGTGGCCGACCACATGGCCAGCACCAGCGCGATGCCCGTCAGGGGCAGAAGAAAGGCGATCAGTTTCTTTTGAATCATGATTGACTCCAGTTGGCTTACGCCCGTGAATGAATAGGAAAGCTCATGGCGTACTTTTCCGGCTCGGCCGGATCGAACACGCCGTCAAACAGCTTCTGCTTCTGCATGTCCTGCACCTTGGGCGTGACGCCGATCTCCTTCATCGCTTCCATATAGATGTCGGAGCGCAGCACGCGCTTGGTAATGCCGGCATAATCGGGCGCCTGCTTCACCATGCCCCAGCGGCGGAACTGGCTCAGCCACCACATGCCGAAGGTCTTCTGCGGATAGTTGCAGTTGCGATTGGAGAAGATCATGTAGTTCGGGTCCTTCTCCTTGCGGCCGTCGCCGTAATCATAAGTGCCCTGCAACCGCGCGAGAATCACCTCTTTCGGGCAGTTGATATAGGTCGGCTTAGAGATGGTATCGGCGACCTTTTCGCGGTTCTCCATTTTGTCGATGAAGACGCTGGATTCATGCAGGGCCTTGAGAACGGCCTTCACAGTCTTCGGATTCTTGCCAGCGAACTCTTCGGTGAAGGCGCAGACCTTCTCCGGATGATCCACCCACATCTGCTGTGTCGTGATGGCAGTGAAGCCGATGCCATCGGAGATGGCGCGTAGATTCCAAGGCTCTCCAACGCAGAAGCCATCCATCTTGCCCACCTTCATATTGGCGATCATCTGCGCCGGTGGAACGGTGATGAGGCTGATGTCCTTGTCCGGATGAATGCCGCCCGAAGCCAGCCAATAGCGCATCCACATGGCGTGCGTGCCTGGAGGAAACGTGATGGCAAAGTTCATGGGCTGACCCGCGGCTTTCTTCTTGTCCACGATCGGCTTGAGTTGCTTCGGAGTCCGCACTCCGGCGTTCTTCAATTCCGTGGTGAGTGTGATTGCCTGACCGTTGCGGTTGAGCAGCCATGGGACGATCATCGGCTTCACCGGCGAACCGGCAAGACCCATGGTGGAAGCGAATGGCATGCCAAGCAGCATGTGCGTGGCATGGTTCTCACCCAGGCTCAGCTTGTCGCGAATCACGGCCCACGAGGCTTCTTTCGACACCACGGAATCGATGCCGTATTTCTTGAAGAGGCCCAGTTCATGCGCCATTACAATGGAGGCGCAATCGGTGAGCGCGATCATGCCGAAGCGCATGGTCTTCGTTTCCGGCGCGTCGCTGGCGTAAACGTTTCCGGCCCAACCTGCAGGCAATCCAGCCAGCAAGGTTTGCAGTGCACTGCGTCTTGTAAAGGTAGTCATGATTTCTCCTAGAAGGTGTAGCCGACCATCACGTAGGGATAGGTGTAGGACTTGCCCGCAGTAACATTCTTGATGAATTCGCCTGGAAAGATGTGGCCGATGCCGAAGCCGATGGAGGTTTGCTTCGTCCAGGCAAAGGTCGCCTGGCCATCCAGTTCCTGGCCAACATGCTTGCCGGCGGTACCCGCCACGTTGCGCAGCAACAATGCGCCTGCTGCCGTATAGAGACCATCCTTCGCTTCGGCGAGCCACCAGTTGTTATAGGTTCCAGCGACTGTCCATTTGGCATCGGGCTTCATTTCGAAGCCTGCGCGGAGATCGTGGATGTTGCGCCAGCCGACTTGATCTGCCATGCCGTATTTGTCGTGACCGGTAGGATAGAGCTGATCGAACGTGCCGTGCTTGCGATCTTTCGGATCGGCATCGCCGGAGGCGAAGTTGTACTCGCCGAAGATGCGAGGCTTCCACTTACTTTTGGCTACGGTGTAGCCGCCGACATAATGTGCGGCCCATGCATCGATGGAATCCGTGGTGCCGACATGGCCGTGTTGGAACGGCATTTCCACGCCGTAATCGAAGTTAGCGGAAGGCACCTTGCCAGCCCAGCGGAAGCCATACGTCTTAAAGTCCATACTGGCTTTGCCGCTCACTTCCAGGGCTTGCGCCGGGGCAACGCGCCACAGTGCGTACGGTTCGATGACAGCGTTGGGGATCAACTTTTCGATGCCGCCGTAGAGGCCGTGGAGGTTGCTGCCCTTGAGGCGGCGGTCAAACTGGCCATCGGTCAGCACAACCACCGATGAGGCGAAAGCATCGAGGCGATAGCCGTTGTGGCGTAGCGTCATGCGAGCGCCGTCAAACGAGCGCGCAGTGTTGGTCCAGTTCAAGTGGCCGATCAGGCGTTGATCGCCGAACACCAGTTCCTGGCGGCCGAAGCGAAAGCCGAAGGTCTTCTTCTCCGTTCCACCAATCTCCATGTAAGCTTGGCGGAGGTCCAACGTATCTTGAAAGGGCGGCGCAGCCGGGTTCTGATTCTTGCCAAACACACGGGCGTCCTGCCCCTGCGCGAAGAACGTCAGCCACGACGTGGGCTTCAACGCCAGGTTGAGGCGGAAGCGGTTGAGCCAGTAAATGTCATCTTTGTTATCGGCAAAGCCTCCGCCGGTAAAGCCCTCCACGCGGGCTCGATAATCACCTGTGAACTGGATCCACTTAGGCAGTTCTTTGTTCCATTCGTTGGCGACGGACTGCCCAAATGCAGCCGACTGAACGAGCAGGCACACCAATAGCATGCGTTTCATAACTAACGATTCTCCTGTTTAGATTGCGTGGCCGCTACGACGGCATTTGGACTTCGATAATACCGTCCTTAACACGGGCCGGATACACCGACGTGCGAACAGGGATCGCCGGTTTTAAGATCGAACCAGTTCTAAGGCAGACTCTCCAACTATGCAGCGGGCATACAACTTTTTCCCCAGTCACTATGCCATCCGCAAGCGGTCCGCCCTGATGTGGACAGCGGTTATCCACTGCCACAAACTCTTCGCCAAGGTTGAAGATTGCGATCTCTTCGCCCGCAACCGTCACCGCGCGGCCTTCACGCAGCGGGATGTTGTGCGGATATGTCACCTTGTGCCATTTCACGTAAGCATGCTCTCCAGCGACTCAATTTGTACGAACTGAGTGGGGTGGGCGGGCGCTTCGCGCTCCAGCCAGGCGTCTTTGGAGAGCGCCTTTGCTTTTCTCAATCTTGCTACCAGGCCTTTTCGCACCGTATCCACAGCATAAACTGTTTCCTTGCGGATGCGCTCGATGCCGATGCGCTCCACGAAGTCGTAAGTGCGCTCCAGGTAGTTGGCGTTCTCGCGGTAATACTGGAAGAACAGCTCCGCGGCTTCAATGGCCTCTTCTGTGGTCTCCACGGTAATGAGCAGATCGGCCTTGCGGACAACCTTGCCCGCGGCGCCGCCAACCACTACTTGCCAACTGCCTTCCTGACCAACCAGGCCGATGTCTTTCACCGTGGCCTCAGCGCAATTGCGCGGGCACCCGACGGCTGCCATCTTCACTTTATGCGGCGTGTACAACTGCTCCAGGCGGCGCTCCAACTCCACGCCCGCACCGATCGCATCCTGAGTTCCGAAGCGGCAGTATTCCGTGCCGACGCAGGTCTTCACCATGCGCACACCCTTTGTATAAGCCTGCCCCGAAGGCATGCCGAGATCGGCCCAGATGCGCGGCAGATCTTCTTTCGAAACGCCCAGCAGATCGATCCGCTGGCTGCCTGTGATCTTCACCATCGGCACATGATACTTGTCCGCGACGTCAGCGATGCGCCGCAGTTCGGCGGCCGACGTGAGGCCGCCGCGGATGCGCGGGACCACGGAGAACGTTCCGTCCTTCTGAATGTTGGCGTGGACGCGATCGTTGATGAACCGAGCCGAGCGGTCTTCATCGTGGTCGCCGCACCACACCACATCGACGAGGTAGCTGAGAGCCGGCTTGCAGACTTCGCAGCCGATGCCGTCGCCGTAGATATCGAGCACATCCTGCACCGACTTCAGGCGCTGCGTATAGATGATCTCGCGCAGGTTGTCCTGGCTGAACGGCACGCAGTGGCAGAGCACGCTCTTCACTTCTTCGCGGAAGTCGGGCGCAACGGCGCGCAACAGTTGCTGGCACATCGCGGTGCAGCTTCCGCAGCCGGTTGAGGCGCGCGTTGTCTCCTTCAACTGGGGCATCGTATTGACGCCCTTCTCATGGATCGCGGCGATGATCGCGCCCTTCGTCACACCAAGGCAGCCGCAGACCGTTTCGCTATCGGGCACTTCGGCCACCAGTACGCCGCCATCGGGCACCGGTTCCGGAAACAGCAGACTCTTGCGCGCGGCGGTGAGGTCCGTGCCTACGCGCAGCCACTCCATATATCGATGGCTGTCAGAGATGTCGCCGACCAGCACTACGCCAACAAGGCGGTTCTGCTTCACTGTCAACTTGCGATAGATGCCGACGGACTCATCTTCGTAGCGCACCATCTCCACGCCGGGCTTGGTCTCATCCGTGTCGCCGGCGCTGAACACATCTACGCCAACAATCTTCAACTTCGCGGCCGGGATGGAACCCTCATACATCACACCGCGATTGCCGGTAATGGTCGCTGCGAGCACTTTGCCTTGCTCCAGCAGCGGCGCCACCAAGCCATAGGTAGTGCCGCGATGCTCGGTGCATTCGCCCACGGCGTAGACATCGGGGTGCGACGTCTCCATATAATCGTTCACCAGAATGCCCTGATTTACGGCTATGCCAGCTTCCCTGGCGATACGCGCGCTGGGCCGTATGCCGGCCGCAATCACGACAATCTCGGCATCGAGCACTTCGCCGCTAGTCAGTTCCACGCCCTCGACCCGGCTATCGCCGAGGATGGCCCTGGTCTGCGTGTTCACCAGAACCCGCATGCCCATGCGTTCGATCTTGGCCCGCAGATAACGACCACCGGTGCGGTCGAGCTGCTTGTCCATCAAGGTCTCATTCGAATGGACTACGGTGACGTCGCAGCCCTGTATTTGCAGGCCGCGCGCGGCTTCCAAACCGAGCAAGCCGCCGCCAACCACTACCGCCTTCGCGCGCTTTCGCGAGGCACGCAACATGCCGCGCGTGTCATCGAGATTGCGGAACGTGAACACGCCCTTCTTATCGGCGCCGCTGATCTGCGGAATGTACGGCGAACTGCCGGTGGCGATGATCAGCTTATCGAAGTCCATGACCGTGCCATCGTCGCCGGTCAATTTCTTCTTCTTCAGATTGATGGCCGTCACCCGCACGCCAAGCTGCAGGCCGATCCGATTCATCTGGTACCATTCCAGATCGTTCAGTGCGATCTCGTCGATGGTCTTCTCGCCCGCTAGCACGGAGGACAGAAGGATGCGGTTATAGTTCACATGTGTTTCGTCGCCGAACACCGTGATATCGAACTTTGGGGCGAACTTGAGGATTTGCTCCAGGCAGGCCACGCCGGCCATGCCGTTACCAATGACCACGAGGTGCTTCATGAAGCGAACTCCGGTAATGGTGCGAGCAGTCGGGCCATGTGGGGCATCCTTTCATTATGGTGTGGACGCCCTGGTCCTGCAATCAAAGCCTTTTCTAATCAAGGGGAAAGGCCACTGGTCAATTGCTACATCCACTCTAGCGCCTTGAAACCAATGACACAAATCAAAAAATTCGATGAGGGGGTAGCGTTTGATTAATCTTACAGTGACGCCGTTGCACCCAAATAGCCCACAGGAGTATGATGACATTGGACTTTTACACACTCAGAATCCACTTCGGCAAGGTTAGCCGGGCGGGAGGAAACATATGGATCGACGTGATTTTATTAAAGGCGCAAGCGGAGTAACAACCGCTCTGGGCATGGCAGGTACGGCTTTTGGCGCGCGTCCGGGTACCAGATCGACGGGCCGGGTGATCGGCGCGAACGACAAAATTAACATTGGCGTGATTGGCGTAGGCGGCCGCGGTACGTACGTGGCGCGTGAATTCGCCACCGCCGGCGCGAAAGACAATTCGTGCCAGATCGTGGCCGTTTGTGACACGTATCAAAAGCGCGTCACGAAGAACAAGGAATATCACAAGTGCGACGGCACGCTGGACTATCGCGAAGTGCTGGCGCGCAAAGACGTGGATGCGGTGATCGTGGCTACGCCGGATCACTGGCATGCGAAGATCGCGCTGGCTGCGATGGATGCCGGCAAAGACGTGTATTGCGAAAAGCCGATGTGCCACACCATTGAGGAAGCGCATCAGCTTTCGAACACGGTGAAAGAGACCAAGCGGATCATGCAGGTTGGTTCGCAGACGACGTCGGGCGACCAGTGGGCCAAAGCGAAGAAGGCGATCGCCGACGGCGCTATCGGCAAGATGATTTTGAGCCAGGGCTCCTATCACCGCAACTCGATTGAGGGCGAATGGAACTATCCGATCGATGCCAATGCCGGTCCGAATGGCAAGGGCGACGACTACATCGATTGGAAGATGTGGCTGGGTTCGGCAACGAAGCGCGAATACAGCGCCGACCGCTTTTTCCGCTTCCGCAAGTATTGGGATTATTCGGGCGGTATTGCGACCGATCTGTTCTTCCACGTCTGCGCGCCGATGAACATCTGTTGGGGCGAGGCGCAGTTCCCGCACAAGGTGATGGCGGGCGGCGGCATCTACGTGTTCAAGGATGAGCGCGAAGTGCCGGATACGTTCCACTTGATTGCTGAGTACAACGCCGGCCACTCGCTGGTGCTGAGCTCTTCGATGGCGAACTCCGAGCACATTCCCGGCTTGATCCGCGGCCATGAAGGCACGCTGATCATGGTGGAGCACGGACGTTTTGAAGGCTTCTCGCCGTATCTGACGGTGAAGCCGGAGACGGTTCGCCGTGGCGGTGAAGCGCACGCCTTGAAGCCGGAGTACGAGGCGAAGTTCGGCAAGGATCCGTTCAAGATCTCGGTGGAGAACAACAATGCGATGCAGGCGCACGTGATCAACTTCCTGACCAGCATCCGGACGCGGCAGCAGCCGACTTTGAATGTGGAAGTGGCGGCGCGTGCGCAGTGCGTGATTACGATGGCGGTGCAGAGCTACCGTCAGGGCAAGGTGCTGTACTTCGACGAGAAGAACTGGAAGATTGTGGACAAGGCGCCTAAGGCGTAGTTGTTCTGTGGTGTTTTCAAAGGCGGGGCGGAGCGATCCGTCCCGCTTTTTGTTTTTGGGGTGGGCGGGGGATGGCCCTTGTGGCACAAGTGTGGCGCATGGCGGAAACCCCGGATGGCGGCTTCTTGTATTTTCAATTACTGGCATACGAAACCTGAGAAAAAAAATGCAAAAAAGCCGTTGAAAAGCGTTTTTTCAACAGCGTATCCGATTGATTGGAAATGGGTTGCTGTGGCCTCAGGCTTTGCTCAGGTTTTGATCGTTTCTGATTACGGATTTTCGTGATGGACAGCATGGTTTCCTCTCCTTATTTGCCGGCTCGCGGTTGAGTGCGCGCAGGTGTCGTTTTCATCGCGCCTGTATGTGATTTATCATGGCGGGCTCGATGAAGTGCCGGAGGTTTTCGCTAAGAGGTTGGAAAGAATGGAAAAATATTCTTCAATTGCTGGGGACCGTCCCGGTTGGCCCGGGTGCCCTGGCGAGTTACGCGTGAGGTTGCTGGCTGGTGATAGCGTAGACCGTCTCCGCTCGTCATGTGGCGGATGATGAGGGTTTCGATGCCTTTTTCCGTGGTGTCCGTGCTCATTCGGTTGGCTCGCTGGTGAGTGGAAGGTTGAGGGTTCGAAATCAATGGTATGAAGGGCCGGTATTTGATTTCCCGGCGCTTATTCCACACCTTTTCAGGGACGAGTGGCTTGCTGTGGTCCTTAACCAGTTGCGTCCAATGCGCGACGTTTACCAGGGGAGAGCCTTCGGTCATATCCTGCGCGCCGATGAAACCTAGGTAGACCAATACTACGGGACAGCCAATGTCCGCTAATTTCCAGGCCCAGGCAAACCGGTTCGACATCTGATAGTGGTGGTCGATTGACAGATGCCAGGGCAAGGATGTCTCGGCCGCCAACCCCAGATTAGCGTCCTCGATTGCCCAGCCGATTTGTCCATGGTTTTTCTTTGAATTTGCGGATGCGGCTGGGTCTAATTTCTTGCCAGCTGTTTCTTTCATTAATTCCTGCGCGTGCGCTTTCGCCTCGACGAGCAGGATACCGGGTACGCCTTCGATGGTGCAGGTGCTGACGATGTCCCAATTGGGCGTATTGGAGATGTAGACCAGCCACCAGTAGCGGAGTTCGCTTCGCATGTATTCGGGAAGCAGGCGCTGGGCCTGATGAAGTTGCGCCTCTTCGGGGTTGTGGAAGCCTTCGGGCATCCAGTGGTCGGTTGGGGCGACGTATGCGTAAGGCGCGGCGAGTGCGGTCAACCTTGCGGCGACTTGCTGCTTGGAGCCGTGGGTGAGCAGGTGGCATCTTGGCTTGCTGCCGCGTTGTTCGTTGCGCTTCAGGCTTGGGAAACTTGGGGGCATTGGGGGTCCTCTTCGTCTTGGAGTTCGGATTCGCCGGTGAGCGAGTTCTATGGCGACGCCAGTTGTTTCTGGTTGAAATGCCTATGACGAGGGGCCTGCAGTTGGCCCAGGTCGAGCTTGCCGATGGCGACGTCTGCGGCAAGGTTTTGCATCACTTCAATAACTGGCGCAAGACGGTGGGAGCCAAGCGGCGAATTGGTTGGAATTTTGCGGAGCGGGTCCAGCATATAAGACGGAATACCTATTATCTCTGATTGGGCGATTGATGCCGTTGGGATTATATGCCATAACCAGGTTGCCGTAGGGTTCGGGCTGGAGGGCGCGGAGGAAGACGAAGATTTGGGGCGTGGACGGCGTAGCATTATTCTATGTCTGGCGACAATTACTTTTCCCCATCGCTGGGAGCTCTAATTGTCGCCCCTCACCGCCGTGCCGTTCCGGATCGAAACCGGCGAGTTTTGCTCTACTGTTAGCAGCGGTCCCGCTGCCGCTGTTATTCGCACCGTCGACTCCCGGGCAGAGACTGCGACGGGGTGACCGACTTTGAATCCGGCAGATTTGCCGCTTCCCGTGTAGCCGCACGGACACCCGTGCAGATAACAACTGATACTGGAACATGCGATAAATAGGAGCATACGAACTCGTCGTTCCAGTGGGTGCGGACCAAGAGCACGCATACTGTCGCGCCACCGAAAAGAAACTCTGCCGCCCACTGTACTCATAAAACAGATCCCCATGCTGCGCTTAGCCAATCTTTGCTTTCGATACGCCAGAAGTGGCACTTTCGTTGGCGACTTGAAATGTCCCCGGCCGCATAAGAGAATCAAAAGGAGTGAATGTTAAGATTGTTATTGATCATTTTGGGCTCTCCCGATCGGAGCCGGCAAGCTGTGGCGGTGAGCTATCATGGTTAGACTTGGAGCCGCTTTAGGACATGCTTGTCTGACCAACCGATAACTGAGTCCCCGCGCCCATCGCCGCAGGCGGTGCATTCGCAGATGCAGGCGATTCTTGCCAGCCGCCCATTCCTCACAGCCACGCGTGCCCGGCGTTTTCTGACTCACATTGTCGAGCAAACCCTGGCTGGCAAAACCGACGGAATCAAAGAACTGGTTCTTGGCATCGAGGTGTTCGACCGGCCCGCGGACTTTGATCCGAAGACGGACCCCATCGTTCGGGTCGAGGCCGGCAGGCTGCGCAAGCGACTGGATGATTATTATGCGGACGAAGGGAAGGATGCACACGTACTGATCGAAGTTGCCACAGGCACCTACATACCTCAATTCCAATTTCGCACACAGGTTGCCGCGCCTGAAATTCCGGCCGCTACCGAGGTGTCTCATCGAAAGGATCAAGTCATTCTTCGCTATGCTGCCGCGCTTGGCACACTCCTCTGTATCGTCGGCTTTGGCTGGTGGGGAACCGGGCGATGGCGCACTCCGGCGGAGAAACCATCCATTGCCGTACTACCGTTTCTGAATTTAAGCGCGGACGCCTCCAACGAATATTTTGCCGACGGCCTGGCCGAAGAACTCACAGATGCGCTGTGCAACGCGGGCGGATTGCGTGTAGCTTCCCGAACTTCGGCATTTTTCTTTAAAGGAAAACAGGTGGACATACACGAGATCGGATCCAAACTGAACGTTGGTTTTGTTGTCGAGGGAAGCGTGCGTAAGCAGGGCGACCAACTGAAAGTGACGGCGCAGTTGATCCGTATCGAGGATGGCTATCATGTTTGGTCGGGTTCCTTCGAGCGGCGTCAGGCAGACGTGTTCGCAGTGCAACAGGAACTCGCAAGTTCGGTGGTGAAGGCTCTTCAAATAAAGCTATCCGGCGCGCAAAGCCGGCGATTGAAGAAGGCACATACTGCCAACAAGCAGGCTTTCGATCTGTACTTGCAGGGTAAGTATGCAATGAACTCCGTCTCGCCGGGTGATATGGCTAGGGCAGAGAGTTTCTTCCAACAATCCGTCGCAGCTGATCCGGATTACGCTATCGCGTATGTCGCTCTGGCCCAAATTTATGTGATTGCAAATATCGCGGCCAAGAGGCCGGCCAGTGAGACATTCCAGAAGGCCAGCGTCGCTATTAAGAAGGCCCTTGCTCTGGATGACGAACTGGCGGAAGCCCACTCCAGTTTGGGCAGCCTGACAGCCCGTCACCTATACGATTGGGCTACAGCCGAAAGCCATCTGCGTCGAGCCCTGGAATTGAATCCAAACTCCGCGACGGCTCACAACGATCTGGCGCAGAATGTCCTGGCACCGCAGGGGCGCTGGCGGGAAGCTTTGGCGGAATACCGCCTTGCCAGCGAACTCGACCCAATCTCGCCGATCATCGCTTCAGGCGGACCGTTTCTCGAGTCTCTTCAGAGACACACGGAAGCCGCGGAGGAGGGAGCTCGAAAACTGGCTGCCGGACCTCCTCCAAACTTCATGGCCCTTCAAGGTGTGGCCTCAGCGCTCATGCAGAAGGGTGACTATCAAGGGGCTCTTGAGATTTCACGTCGCATATACAGCCGCATTCCAACGAAAATGAATCTCGCGGTAATCGGTTATCTCCTGGCCCGAAGTGGAAATCAGGCCGAGGCGCGGAAGATCCTTATACAATTTCAAGCGGACAAAGAGTACGTGTCTCCCGTCTGCTTCGCCTTCGTTTACATTGGACTGGCTGATGTTGACGGAGCATTCCGCTACCTGGAATTAGCGCGCGAGCAGCAGGAATCGTTCCTGATTTTCGCACGCGTTGCCCCCATCTATGACCCAATCCGGGGCGATCCGCGTTTTGCAACTCTGCTTCGCAAAGTCGGACTGTCAGACGAACAACTCAAAAAGAATCAATAACGTACTACCTTTCGTTACCCCCAGGTTACCTGCCTGATACTCCCTCCACGCGGTCAAGTTGCGTCATTCTGGCCTAGCGAACACAGAGCTTCGCAATTCAAAGGAGAACTCAATGACAAATCGTTTCAACTTGTATCAGACGGCCAAACTGGCCATCGCATTAGGACTGGTGATTTTGGCACCAAGCCTTGCATCGGCGCAAGCCCGTTGCGAGTCACTCATCGGCACGTATGCATTTACTTTTAGCGCAACAATATCTCTTCCTGGACCTCCAGCCATTATCGCACCATGGTACGGGATCGGGATCATGACCTTCGACGGCACAGGCAAGTTGACGGGTACGCAAACCACGAACTTCCCCGGCGGGCCAGTTCTGAGGAACGTTCCCTTGTCGGGCTCCTATACACTTAACCCGGATTGCACAGGTACCATGATTGTGAAGTTCCCCAATTTCCCGGATTTTCACAGCGATTTAATAATGGCCGACAACGGCAAGACTATCTATTCGATCGCAACCGACGTCCAGCCTGCGGGAAATTCCCAGTCCCAAACCTTTAGAAAAATCAGGTGATCCGGCGGCGCGCCACCAATACCTTCTCCATGGATGAGTTTATGAATACCATTTGGAACACTTCGCGAGCAGCAACCCTGGCGTCAGGGTTGCTATTCCTCAGCACCGCCACCTGTCAGGGACAGAATATTCCCACCACATGGGACGAGGCTGCTCTGGCCTCGATGCAGACTCCACTGCGCGACCCGTCTCGGACACCAAAACACATGTCGGCCAGCGACTACAACCGGATTCCCGCTCTCGTGATTTATAGGACCTATCCGGTGTATGCACACGGACGCGAACCTGCGGGGTATTTGGAACAACTCCGCAGTGTAGAGCCAGAAATCGTCTTCGATCCGGCGCGCTTGCACTCGCCAGAGGATTGGGCCAGAGCGGGCGAACTCATTTTCGATGCACCTACGTTTTTCGATGATCCTGCGAAGTCTCGGACCAGTCCCCAGTGGTTTCCCGCCGCCGGAGTTCCGATTGCCTCCGACGGCACGTACCCCTATTCACGCTACGTCATTCGCAAGAAGGGTCAGATCGAATTGGGTGGCAATGCCTGCGCGGATTGTCACACGAAAGTTATGCCTGATGGCAGCGTGGTGAAGGGTGCACAAGGAAATTTCCCCATGGGCGCACTTAACTCGCAAGGCCTGCTTAGAATGGCCAAACTAGGCAACCCCGCCGAGCTCCTGGAGAAAAACGTAAAGCCGTTGCTGACCACCTTCTTTGCCGCACCCTGGATACGGCCAGATCCGGCTGAGCGCCTCGCCAAGCTTACTTGGGAACAAGTGACTGACCTCATTTCCAAGATGCCTGCCGGAGTGATGCTGCGCGATGGCACGACATTTGATGCGCCTCCGCAAATCCCCGATCTCATTGGCATCCGCGACCGGCGCTATCTGAACCACACCGGTACGCATCTGCACAGGACTATCGGCGACCTGATGCGCTACTCCGCACTGGCACAAGGCGCAGAGCTGGGTTCATCCTGGGGAGATTTCCGGCTTGTGAAGGAAGTACCGCCGTTCATAAGACGCTATACGGATGAGGCACTGTACGCGCTGGCGATGTACTTATATGCGCTAAAGCCTCCCGTGAATCCGAACCACAAGGACAAGCAGTCCATCGCCGGCAGCATTATCTTCGAACGTGAAGGGTGCGGCAACTGTCACAAGGCTCCTTTGTATACCAACAACCAACTGATTCCCGCGAGTGCCATCGGCACAGATCCTGAGCTTGCTACGCTATCGCGGAAAGGAACGGGGAAATATAAGGTCCCGTCGCTCAAAGGCGTCTGGTATCGCGGACCGTTTGGTCACGGCGGAGCTAGTCCCACGCTGGAAGATTGGTTGGATTTAGCGCGGCTGAAGGGGGTGGGCTCTCGGAAACCTGTGCCAGGTCACGAATATGGGCTCCTCCTCAATCCCCGCGAAAAGAGCGAACTCATTGCTTTTTTGAGGACTCTATAGTGAAGGGAGTTATTATCCACTTCTTTCACCGGCGGCTCCCCTGCCGCTCTCGACCGGGCTTCTCTCCATCTATCAACTCCAGTAATTGCGGTCCAAGCTGCGTTACTGCACGGCTTCCGCGACATGCTTGGCGGCCACGCAATCGCTTTCAGCATGATCTGCAATGGTGCGTGCGACCTTTAAAATGCGGTCATGCGCCCGCGCCGAAAGCCCCATGCGGCGAACGGCCATTTCGAGTGTGCGTTCGTCGGCGTCATCAAGCGCCGTAAGCTTGCGCAACCGATTGGGAGGCAGCAGGGCGTTGTAGTAGCCTCGCGACTGCTGGCGGGCGCGGGCACGTAGCACGCGGTCACGCATCTGGTCAGAGGTGACGCCTCCGTCGGTGCCGCGCAGTTCCTTGTAGGCAACCTTCGGAACCTCAATATGCAGGTCGATGCGGTCAAGCAGCGGGCCGGAGATCTTGCCGAGGTAGCTCTGAATAATCGCAGGCGTGCAACGGCACTCTTTCGTAGTGCCGCCGTAGAAGCCGGGCACCCGTGCAGATAACAGCTGCACAGAGTATGAACCGCGAGTGGCATCACAAAAGCCGGGCCCCTTGCCAAATCGAAGCTCGTCTACATGGAGATCGACGGACACCACCTCATCCTCGAACCCGCCCGCGACCAGACCGCTTAAACTCATCCACCCCATCCGCTTCGCCACTCTGCTCCTGTTCCTACTCTTTATCTCCCCCCCACGATCGCAATTCCCGATGTACAATCACAAACATGCTTCGTCTCCTGCTTCCCGTCTTCGCCATCTGCCTCGCGCCCCTCGCCTCGGCCCAAACGCAAAGCGCCACCGTCACCGGAGCCGTCCACGACGCCGCGGGCGCCATCATGCCCAACGCTCATCTGACCCTCATCAACCAGGGCCAGAACCTTCCCTGGAAAGTCGTCACCAACGACAAAGGCGAGTACGCCTTCCTCCAGATCCCCCCCGGCACGTACTCCCTCCGCGTCGAAGCCGCCGGCTTCAAGCGCTACCAGCAGGACGCCTTCGTCCTCGGAGTCGCCCAGGTCATGGAACTCGACGTCCGCATGGAAGTCGGCAGCGTTACCGAAACCATCGAAGTCACCACTCAGCCCGATCTCATCGAGACCGCCAATGCCTCGCTCGGCGAAGTCATCAATGCCCGCACAATCGAGTCCATGCCGCTCAACGGACGCAACGCCATCCAACTCGTCGCCCTCACCCCAGGCATTTCCATGTCCAGCGGCACCGAAAACAACGCCAACGCGAGCGGCTCCACCTCCACCAACGGCTTCTCCGCTAACGGCGGCCGCGACATGTCCAGCTCCATCATGGTCGACGGTTCCCCGCAGGAGGTCATGGGCTACAACCAGCCGGCCCACGTCCCCAATCCCGACGCCCTCCAGGAGTTCAAGGTCCAGACCAACAGCTTGTCGGCCGAGTACGGACGCGCCGGCGGAGCCGTCATCAATATGATCACCCGCTCCGGCAGCAACAAATTCCGCGGCGTGCTCTACGAGTTCCTTCGTAACGACAAGTTCGACGCCAACAACTTCTTCAATAACCTCAACGGCAAGCCCCTCGCCGCCTTCCGCTACAACCAGTTCGGTGCCACCCTTGGCGGCCCGCTCACTCGCGGCCGCAATCGCAGCTTCTTCTTCTTCGCCTACGAAGGCCTCCGCCAACGCAATCCCGGCAGCAGTTTCTTCTCCGTCCCCACCGCCCGCATGCGTACCGGCGACCTTGCCGAACTCTCCGCCACCATCTACGACCCGCTCACCGTGGATGCCTCGGGTAACCGCCAGGCCTTCACCGGCAAACAGATCCCCGCCAGCCGCATCAGCCCAATCGCCAAAGCGGTCATCGGTTACTACCCTCTGCCCACCACCACCGGCATTACCAACAATTTCTACACGCAGGCCGGCAGCGTCGTCACCGACGACAGCTACACCATCCGCATCGACCACCGCTTCTCCCAGAACCACAACCTCTTCGGCCGGGTCTCCTGGAACAAGCACGCCAATCCCACCGACGATCCCTTCGACAACATCGCCTCGCCCGACCACTACATGAACGGCTTCGTCAACCGCAGCGCCACACTCGACGACACCTATCTCCTCGGGCCCTGGGTCCTCCACGCCAACCTCGGCTACGCCTACTCCGCCAATCCCCGCCACGCCCCCAACGGCTTCGCCCTCACCAGCCTCGGCCTCCCCGCCTCGCTCCAGGCGCAGACCCAGGCCGACATCTTTCCGCGCTTCGACGTCGGTGGTTTTGCCTCCCTGGGCAACGGCCTGACCAACGAGATCGGCAATCGGTTTCAGAACTACGTCGGCAGCGTGGATGCGACGCGCCTGTTTGGCCGCCACACCTTCAAGACCGGCGGCACTTATCGCCTGAATAAGGTCTCCAACCTCCGGCCCAACGCACCCGCCGGCTACTTCAGCTTCGATGCTGTCTGGACCCGCCAGAACCTCACCCGCGCCGGCGGCGGCGAGGGCCTCGCCAGCATGTTGCTCGGCCTCCCCCAGGCCGGGCGCATTCAGAACGAGCCCCGCCTCGGCATGCAGGTCGCCTACGTTGCGGGCTTCGTTCAGGACGACTGGCGTGTCACCTCCCGCCTCACCATCAACCTCGGCCTCCGCTGGGATTCTGACCGGCCCGTCCAGGAGCAGCACAATCGCTCCTCCTGGTTCGACACCAGCGTGCCGCTACCCCTCAACGTCCCCACTCTGGGCGTTCCCCATGGAGGTCTCCGCTTCACCAACCAGCCTGGCGCGCCCAACAGCAGCCGCGATCCGGACAACAACAACTTCGCCCCGCGCCTCGGGGTCGCGTTGAAGGTCACCGACCGGATGGTCGTCCGCAGCGGCTTCGCCATCTTCTTCGCCCCCAGCACCGGTACCGGACCGAACGCCACCAATACCGGAGCCGTCTCCTTCAACTCCGTCACCAATATCATCGCCTCGGCCGATGGCGGACGCACGGCGTTCGCCACGCTCGCAAATCCCTATCCGAATGGCTTCTCGGCCGCGCGCAATGGAGCCGACGGCCTGCTCAGCATCCTCGGACAGAGCGTCGGCGCGTTGATCCGCGACTTCCCGATGCCCTACTCCGTGCAGTGGAACACCGGCATCCAGTACCAGGTCCGCCGCAACCAGCTCGTCGACGTCACCTATGCTGGAAACTCCGGCGTCAAACTCCAGGCCCAGGCCGACCTCAATCAACTCCCCGACAACTACCTCGCCCTCGGCGACCAGCTCAACGTCGTCGTCCCGAACCCCTTCGCCGGAATCATTCCGTCCACCTCCAGCCTCGGCCTCGCCACCACCACGCGCGGCCAGCTCCTCCGGCCCTTCCCGCAGTTCCTAACCATCACCGATCAGTGGGCGCCCGAAGCTCATTCGTCCTATCACTCGCTCCAGGCCAAGTACCGCCAGCGCTTCGCCGGCGGCCTGCAGTTCCTGGCGGCTTATACCTTTTCCAAAATGCTCGACAATTACTCCTCGGTCGGCAGCTTCAACGGCAACCAGAGCCCCGGCTACATGAACGCCAACCGCAAGGACTGGGACAAGTCCGTGTCGTCCTTCCACACGCCCCAGCGTCTGGTTGCGAACTTCCAGTACGAGCTGCCGTTCGGACGCGGCAAGTCGATGCTGGCCCACGCCGGGGTTCTCACCCACATCGTAAGCGGCTGGAGCAACAGCACCGTCGCCACCATGCGCAGCGGCTTCCCCATTTCCATCGGCGTGAACCAGAACACCTCCAACTCGCTCGGCGGAGGCCAGCGGCCGATTTCCGCCGGCATCTCGAGCGTCACCCCGGGCCGCCCCTCCGAACGTCTTGCCCGCTGGATCAATCCAGCGGCCTTCCTGGTCCCCGCGTCCTACACCTTCGGCAACGTGGGACGCTTCCTGCCCGACAATCTCGGACCCGGCCTGGCCTCCTGGGACACCTCCATCGCCCGCACCCTGCGCGTGACGGAGACCACCCGGATCCAGATTCGCGGTGAGCTCTTCAACATGTTCAACCACCCGAACTTTCGCAACCCCGGGACGCTCGGCTTCGGTCTGAACGCCAACGGCTCGCTCGCCAACAACGCCTTCGGCCGGATCACTTCGGCGGGCCCGGCGCGCGTGGTCCAATTCGGACTCAAGCTGTACTACTGAAGTCATTCGAATGCAGAGCGCCTTACTGGGACGCTCGGCTTCGGTCTGAACGCCAGCGGCTCGCCCACCAACAACACCTTCGGCCGGATCGCCGCCGCAGGGTCCGGGACGAGTGGTCCAATTCGGCCTCAAGCTGTCCTACTCAAAAAAACAACCGGCTGCGGCCAATTGGCGCGGCGGGCTGAGGTGGCCTTCGAATCCAGGCCGCCTACAGGCCCATTACCTGATTCACGATCGCGACCCGCTGTTCAGCGCCGAGTTCTTGAACATGATTGCCGGCGCCGGAGTGGAGTCGGTGAAGCTACCACAGCGGTCTCCCAATCTGAACGCCTACACGGAGAGATTTGTGCGCCGTATCAAGGAGTCCTGCCTGGAACGCATAATCCTTAAAAGAGCAGTTGAGTTCCTGTATTGCGGCAATCCTCTTCATTTGTAAGAGGTTGCGGGAATCCGAATAGTCACCCAATGGGTGAGTTAGTATTTTGGGGTGTCTGGCCGGGGCAAACAGGGGACGGACAGCGAAATTCCGGCAAAAACGCCGGAAATTCATGTCCGTCCCCAGTTTGCAGAGTCTGGTTCACCAC